>CABRIF010000056.1 GCA_902470925.1 uncultured Collinsella sp.
GGTTTTGGCCATCCGCGGCATTCCGGGTGCGAGTTTCGCCGAGTGCAGGTTTCATCGGGTGCGGATTTTGGACATCCGGGATGCACCGGCGCCGGGCCGCGCCCGGGTGCCGCACGCGGGTGCGGGTTTTGGCCATCCGCGGCATTCCGGGTTCGCATCGTGGCCATCCCGGGTTCTCATCTCGGCATCGCGGGTGCGGGCTCCGTCCATCGAGCGCATCCCGGGTGCGGGTTCCGTCCATCCCGAGCATCCCGGGTTCGCATTGAAGCCGTTCGCGAACACGGGGTTCGGGTTCCGTCCATCGAGCGCATCCCGGGTTCGGCTTTCGTCCATCCCCCGCATCCCGGGTTCGCATCGTGGCCATTCGCGAACACAGGGTTCGGGTTCCGTCCATCGAGGGGCGAAAAACGGCGCTGGATGGACAAAAGCCGAACCCTATGTGACCAGATGGACCAAACCCGAACCCTGTGTGGGCAGGCGGTCTCAACACGAACCCCTTGTTGCCGGATGGACGAAAGCCGAACCCCCTGTGGCCAAATGAGCTCAGCCCGAACCCGCTGCGGCCAGGCGGACCAGACGCGAACTCCCATTACAGTTTGGGTCGTCCATAAGGCGACTCCTGCGCTTTCAAGGCATTACGGTTGAGCCGCACCAATGGTCGCCGACCGACCGCCCCGGATGGCCGTCTGCCCCCTGGTGCCAAACGGAACAGACGCAAACCCTCTGTGGCCAGACGTACGAAACCCGAACCCTATATGGCCAGACGGACGAAAGCCGAACCCTCTGCAGCCAGGCGGACCAGACGCGAACCCCCCTGGTACCAGACGGGCTCGACCCGAACTCGCTGCTACCAGGCGGGCCACACGCGGACCCTACAAGCCCGGACCCTACGACACGCCCTCCGACAGCAGGCCGCGGGCGCGCTCGAGCTGCTCGGGCTCGCCCACCAGCCCCAGCACGTCGCCCACGCACAGGGGCATGTCCGCCTCAAGCGCAAGCTCCATCTCGTCGGCCCGGCGCATCGCCACCGCGCGGGCACCGGTCCTCGCCCGCAGGTCGAGCTCGGCCAGGGTCGCGCCCGCCGCCGCACCGTGCGCCTCAACCCGGCACCAGCTCAAGCTCACGCCGGGCATGGCATCAACCAAACCGTCGAGCGCATGCAGGGCATCCATGTCGCCCGAGCCAGCATGCTCGCCCGCGGGCACGGCTGCCGGTACCGCCGACGGGCGGCGCGTGTAGAGCGCCTCGAGCCACGAAAGACCCGCAATCGCACGGCCAAGGGGGTCCACCAGCTTGAATACGAACGAGTTCAGCGCGATGGACACCACCGCGGCCCCCAGAATCAGGCTGTACTGATCGGCGGTGAGCACGCCGAGCGAAAGCCCCGCCTGACCCACCAGAAACGAGAACTCGCCGATCTGCGCCAGGCCCGCCGCAATCGTGAGCGAGGTGGCCACACCCGCCGAGAACAGCAACCCCAGCGCCATGTTGATCAACCATTTGCCGAGCATGATGAAGGCGACGAGCGCCACGAGCTCGGGGATGTGATGGGCCAGGAACACCGGGTTGACCATCATGCCCACGCTGGCGAAAAAGATGATGGAGAACAGGTCCTGGAACGGGATCGCCTCGGCTGCCACGCGATGCGAGATCTTCGAGCCGCCCACCACGACGCCCGCCAGAAACGCGCCGAGCGCAACCGACAGATCGAACAGCAGCGCCGCGAGCATAGCCGTCCCCAGCGCCACGACCACCACAGCCAGCTGGAACAGCTCGCGCGGGCAGAAATGCGCGATGCGCGCGAGCAGCACCGGCAGCACGCGCGCGCCCACCACCAGCATGATCAGAACGAACGCCGCCGTCTTCGCCAGCGCTAGCCCCAGCCCCTGCGCCAACGCCGTCGCCGAGGTATCCCCCGGTCCGAACACAACCGGCAGCACCACCAAGATCACCACCGTGGCCAGGTCCTCCACGATCAGCCATCCCGTAGCGATCCGCCCACCCTCGGTGCGGGTGAGCCCAGCATCCTCGAGATTCTTGATGAGCACCACCGTGGAGGCAATCGACACCGAAAGCCCCAGCATGACGCCCGCCTCCGCCGACCAGCCCAGCCCGCAGGCGAGCGCATAGCCGCCGAGCGTGCCGAGCGCGATCTGCAGCACGGCACCCGGCACGGCGATGTTCTTGACCGCCAGCAGGTCCTTAACCGAGAAGTGCAGGCCCGTGCCGAACATCATGAACATGACGCCGACCTCGGCCAGCTGGCTCATGGCCTCCGAATCGCCGATGAAGCCCGGTGTAAACGGACCCACCGCCAAGCCGCCCAGCAGATACCCGACGATCGGCGGCAGGCGCACCGCGCGCGCCGCCAAGCCCCCGATGAACGCCGCCACGAGCGCGAGCACAAATGTCATGAGCAGGATGGTATCTCCGTGCATAGAACCTCCGGTTGCATATGGATGCCGAACCCACGTGCCGGATGCGCGCAGGCCCGTCTGAAACAGGGTATGTAGGTGGTATTCCCATCCCGTACCAGCCCCCGGGCGGGATTGCGCAAGTTGCGCCGTCTTCACGCGATTTCCGCGAGCGGAACGAAGGCGCCCCATCGCCACATGCCGTCAGCCGAGACCGCACGGCTACCTCAGCGCATACTTGCGCACCACCCGCCCGATCCGCCGCGTCCACGGACCATAAAGCGCGAGCAAAAACAGCGCGGTCGACGCCCCGTGCATCGCGTCGAACGGCAGCGCCGCGACAAGGCGAGCGAACGTCCCCTCCCAGGTGAAGGGCTGCACGAACCCGATGATGTCATACGCGTTGATCACCGCCCCGTACAGCGCGCCCGACGCCACGCCGGCGCACACGAGCGCCCCGCGTCGCGGTCGGCCGTCCGGACGCGTCAACATCCCGGTGCTCGCCAGCAGACCCCCCGTATAGCCCACCAGGCCCCACGCATACATCTGCCACGGCGTCCACATGCCCTGCCCGAAGAAAAAGTTGCTGGTGAAGGCAGCCAACGCCCCCACCATGAACCCGTTTTGAGGCCCCAGGGAGGCACCGGCGATGATGGCGATCGCGCTCACCGGCTTGAAATCGGGGATCGACGCGAACAAGATTCGGCCCGCCGCCGCCAACGACGCCAGCACCAGCGTGGGCATGATCTGGCGCAGAGCCGGTCGGCTCCGCTCGTAGCGGGCGAAAAACAGCCCGATCACCAGCACCGCCACCGCCAGCATCAACACGGCCGAGTTCGCCCATCCGCTTGCGAACAGGGCCAGCATCGCCACGGGCACCGCCAGCAGCGCAAACACCTCGCCGGCGCGGGCGCGCATCCCCACGCCCGCGCGCCCGTCCGCCGTGCGCGTGCGCATCCGCTCATCCATCGGCATCCTCATCTCTGCCCGCCGCATCAGGGCCGGTAGTACACGTTGTGCATAAAGAAGCTCGCCGTCGGCTCCGTACAGGCCAGCTCCCCGTCGAACATCATGGACACCGTCTGCGCCACCTGCTGCACGAAATCCAGGTCGTGCGAGGCGAAGATCACGGTCGAGCCGGCAGCGCACGCCTCCTCGATCGCGCGGGCAACCAGAAAACGCGCATGCGCATCGAGCCCCTTGGTGGGTTCGTCGAGCAGCAGCAGCTCGGGGCGCACGAGCAGCAGCTTGCCGAGCGCCAGCAGCTGCTGCTGACCGCCTGACAGGTCGTACGGATGCAGGGCCTCCCGCCCCGCCAGCCCCAGGCGCGCCAGCATCGAGGAGACCTCCGCGCGTCCATACCCCGCCGACGACCACTCCATGAGCTCGTCGGCAACCGACTCGGCTGCGAACAGCGCGCGCGGGTCCTGCGGCAGCAGCGCGCGCGACCGGGCATCCACGCGCACGGCGCCGCGGCGCGGCGTCAGCACCCCTGCAGCCATCTGCAGCAGCGTCGTTTTTCCGCAACCGTTGCCGCCCACCAGCGCATGGGCCGCACCGGCAGCGAAGCGAGCTCCGAAGCCGCGCAGCACCCAGGCGCTATCGCGCTCATAGCGGAACCACACGCGCTCTACCTCGACCGCCGGATGCGCCGGAACGTCGGTGGCAGGCTCGACGGGCACCGTGGCGGCAGACCCGGCGGGCACCGTGCCGGCAGGCGCATACGCCGCC
The DNA here is from genome assembly GCA_902470925.1 of uncultured Collinsella sp. Taxonomy (GTDB): domain Bacteria; phylum Actinomycetota; class Coriobacteriia; order Coriobacteriales; family Coriobacteriaceae; genus Collinsella. The sequence continues at coordinate 4,146 of CABRIF010000056.1, forward strand.
TTGTGCCGAACGTCGCGAGCGCTCGCGAGCGGCCCCGAGGTTTCACTGGCGCAGCAGGTCGCGGCGGGAGCACCCGCCTCCGCACCACGGGAATCCCCCTCTTCTGCACCCAGCTTGGATACGGCGGCGAACGTGCCCCGCCCGGCGCAGGCAGAGCCCTCTCCACACACACCCGGCTCGGACGCGGAAGCCGGCACGCTTCGCAACGGCTCCACCACGCGCAGCTCGTCCAGGTCCTCAACTGCGCGCACGCCGCCGTCCTGCAGGCGATACGCAGCCGTTGCGTAGTCCACCATCGCGCGCGGGGCGTGCGTAGCAACCACCACCGTGCAGCCCAGCTCGCGGTTCACGCGGAACAACGCGTGCAGGAAGTTCTTCTCGGCAACGGGATCGAGCTGCGCGGTGGGCTCATCGAGCAGCAGCATCCGCGGCTGCATCACCAGCGTCGACGCCAGGGCGAGCAGCTGCTTGCGCCCGCCCGACAGCGTGTCGGTCCGCTGGCGAAACCACTCCTCCATGCCGAAGAAATAGCTGGTCTCCGCCACCAGGCGGCGCATCTCGGCCTGTGGGGTTCCCAGGTTTTCCAGGCCGAACGCCATCTCGTGCCACACGCTGTCGCACACGATCTGGTTGTCGGGATTCTGAAACACGAAGCCCACCGTGCGTGCCGAGCTGCGCGCATCGAGCTCGCCAACAGAGCGTCCGAACACCTCGATGGCACCCGCGCACGCACCGCTCGGTGCAATCTCGGGCTTCACGAGCGACAGCAGGGTCGACTTGCCCGAACCGGTGCCGCCCACCAGCAGCACGAACGCCCCTTGGGGCACCTCGAGCGACACGTCGTGCAGCACCGGTGCCAGCGCAGCCGGGTAGGTGAAGGTGAGGCCGCGCACACGCAGGGCCGCAGCGCCGGCGGCAGAGGCACCGCTAGCAGAGGCGCCGAGCCCCACCACGCTCTCGACACGTGCACCAGCGGCCGCATCGCCGATGCCCGCCCGCGCACCATCCAGCGGGCGCGACGTATCAGCATCACCTCTGCGCCATGCCGGGCTGCCATCCTGTTGTGCGACCTCCTCAGGCGCAGCAGCGTCGTCGAGCCCCTTCACGCGTACCTCCTTATCTCATATAGGTGCAAACCTGTGGGCAGCAGCATCCACGCTGCATAGGGGATGTAGCCCCACCACATAACCAGCGGGGTGAGCGTCGGGTAGAACGAGAACTGCGCACACGCCACCCCGGCGAGCGCCGCGCAGCAGGCCCCGCCCACGATCAGCCCCACCAGCGCCCGCGCATCCGCCGCGGTGAAGCGAAAACGCGTGTAGGTCGTGCGTCGCACAGACGCGCCCCATCCGCGCGCCCGCATGGCGTCGGCGGTTTCCAGCGAGTCCTCCATACCCCAGCCCATGAGCACCGAGGAGGTGCGCAGGCGCGCGCGGACGCCTCGCGCAGCCCCGGCAGTCCCCGCCGAAGCCGGCAGCCAGCGCTCAACCACCTCCTGCGCATGGGCAATCGCGTGCCCCTGGCGCACGAAACGCGGGATCAGGCGCATGCTCATGGACACCATCAGCGCCACCGTCGGCGCGGCGTTGCCCGCAAGCGCCATCACCTCATCGAAGCGCAGAAGCTGCGCCGCCGCCTGAAACCACAGCACGCTCGCCACGAACAGGGCGCCCGCCACGCATCCGTATGCCAGGCTCTCCGCATATACCGCGCGCTCGCCCACGCGGAACAACTCGGTGGAACCCGATGCCGAAAACAGCGGGTTCACCAGGGCGATCAAGATCACCAGCGGCAGCTGCCAGCGCAAGGCCCCCACCGCGGCGCGCCATCCACGTGCCGCGCAGCCGAACGCCAGCGCCGAGACGAGCGCGATGCCCACCAGCACCGGCTGGAAGGCCGACATGGCAAGCGCCAGGGTTATGAGCAGGTAGCAGGTCGGCACCGAGGGGTGATACGCCTCAAATGCCATGTGCTTCTCTGGCTGCACGCGCACCACCCCTCTACGTGTTCTTCCTGCGCTGGATTCTACCGCTTCGACCGCACCCGCCCGCCTCGCACGTCGCCGCCAAGTTGGGACCCGACCCGAATATACACATGGGGTATCATCGATGCCAGCGCCGCCCGCGCAGGCGGCCCATCCTATACACACGAGCAGGGAGCAGCATATGGATGTCACCGCCATCATCATGGCAGCCGGCGAGGGGACGCGCATGAAGTCCAACCACGCCAAGGTTGCGCACCAGATCCTGGGCAAGCCGATGATCACCTGGATCGTCGACGCCGTCGTGGAGGCGGGCATCGGGCGCATCGTGGTGGTGGTGGGCAGCCACGCCGACGAGGTCCGTTCCCTCATGGACGCCCGCCGCGCGGACGCCGAGGCCGCCGGCACCACCATCGAGTGCGTCGAGCAGACCGAGCGCCTGGGCACCGGCCACGCGGTCCGTGTTGCCCTGGAGGCCACCGGCGCGCCGTGCGGCCCCGTTGTTGTCCTCAACGGCGATCTGCCCCTCATCCAGGCGCAGACCGTGCGCTCGTTTGCCGAATCGGTCGCCGACGGCAAGGCCGCCGCGGCGGTGCTCGCCATGCTGCCGCCCGACCCCACCGGCTACGGCCGCGTCATCACCGGCGCGGACGGCGAGCTCATCTCCATCGTCGAGCAGAAGGACTGCACGCCCGAGCAGGCCGCCATCCAGCTCTCCAACGCCGGTTGCTACGCCTTCGACGGCGAGCTGCTGGCCGCCCATATCGGCGACATCACCAACGACAACGCCCAGCATGAGTACTACCTGCCCGACATGCTCGGCATCCTGCGCGAGGCCGGCCATGCCGTCACCGCCTTCACCTGCGAGGACTATCGCGACGGCCTGGGCGTCAACTCGCGCGCCCAGCTCGCCCAGCTCACCGCCATCGCGCGCGACCGCATCAACGAGCGCCTCATGGCCGCCGGCGTCACGTTCGTCGACCCCACCCAGGCGTGGATCTCCCCCGATGCGCAGATCGGGCGCGACACCGTCGTGTGGCCGCAGACCCACCTCATCGGTGCCTGCCGCATCGGCGAGGACTGCCAGCTCGGCCCCAACACGCGCCTCACGAACGTCACCTGCGGCAACGGCTGCTCGCTCGACGAGACGGTCGGTATCGACGTGACGATCGAGAACGGCGTCACCTGCGGCCCGCGCTGCTACCTGCGCCCCGGCACCCACCTGCTCGACGGCGCGCATGTGGGCACGCACGTGGAGATCAAGAAGTCGACCATCGGCGAGGGCTCCAAGGTGCCGCACCTCTCCTACATCGGCGACACCACGATGGGCGCCGGCGTCAACGTGGGCGCGGGTTCCATCACCTGCAACTACGATGGCAAGAACAAGCACGCCACCACCATCGGCGACCGCACCTTCATCGGCTCGGACACCATGATGGTGGCCCCGGTGAACATCGGCGCGGACGCCATCACCGGCGCCAGCAGCTGCATCACGCGCGACGTGCCCGCCGGCGCGTTGGCCATCGAGCGCAGCGAGCAGCGCATCATCGAGGGCTACACCGAGCTGCGCCGCGAGCGCCTGTAGCGCGCACCTCGCAAAAGACAACCTCCTGCACGCAACCGGACTATTGAGGTTTCATAGGGCCGCCTCTTAGCGGCGAATTCGCCCGTGATGCGGCTAATATAGATAGAAGGCAATGTGTCGAGGCGTTTCAAAGGAGAAGACATGCCGACAACCGATCCCAAGAAGACCATGGATATGAGCAAGATCCTGCGCGTTTATTCGGGTTCCTCCAACCGTCCGCTCGCAGAGAAGATCGCGAACATCCTGGGGGTCGAGCTCTCCGGACTCACGCTCAAGCAGTTCGCCAACGGCGAGATCTACGCCCGCTATGACGAGACCGTCCGCGGCGCCGACGTCTTCTTCATCCAATCCGTGGCCGGCGGCAACGTGAACGACATGCTCATGGAGCTGCTCATCGCCACCGACGCGGCCAAGCGCGCTTCCGCCCGCTCCATCACCGCCGTCATCACCCACTACGGCTACGCCCGCCAGGACCGCAAGGCCGGCCCGCGCGAGCCCATCACCGCCCGCCTGGTGGCGAACCTCCTCGAGCGCGCCGGCGTCGACCGCATCATCACGCTCGATTTGCACCAGGGGCAGATCCAGGGCTTCTTCGACATCCCGGTGAACCACCTGTCGGCCCTGCCGCTGTTCGCCGACTACTACAACGACATGAACTTCGACACCGATAACCTCGTGGTTGTCTCCCCCGACGTAGGCCGTGCCAAGGCCGCCAAGAAGCTCTCCGACATGCTCGGCTGCAGCATCGCCATCGCCCACAAGGGCCGTCCGCGCCACAACGCCGCCGAGGTCATGGGCATCATCGGTGACATCAAGGGCAAGACCTGCATCATCAACGACGACATGATCGACACCGCGGGCACCCTGTGCGCCAACGTCAAGGAGCTCAAGGCCATGGGCGCCGGCGATATCTACGTGTGCGCCACCCACGGCATCTTCTCCGGCCCGGCCGTCGAGCGCCTGAACGAGGCCCCCATCGTGGAGTGCCTGGTCACCGATGCCATCCCGGTTGAGGAGGGCGGCAAGATCAAGACCATCTCCGTGGCCGGCGAGTTCGCCGAGACCATCGCGGCCGTCTACCACGAGCAGTCCGTCTCCTGTCTGGTCGGCGGCGACTTCGCACTGTAACCACCCAATTTGCAATTTGGGGACGGGGTCGTTTCGTATGCAGGGATGCGAGACGGCCCCGTTTCCAATTGGGGACGGGGTCGTTTCGTACGTGCGGATCGGCCCCGTTTCCGTTTGTTCGCGGCATTTGCTCACGGCCGCTACGGGCACGCCAGACCATCGCGGCCGTCCGAGCTCAACCTGGGGACGCAATTTGGGGACGGGGTCAATTTGGGGACGGGATCGTTTCGTCGACGCAATTTGGGGACGGGGTCGTTTCGTACGTGCGGATCAATCTGAGATCAATCTGGGGATGGGGTCGTTTCACACGCGCGGATCGACCCCGTTTCCGTTTGCCTGGGTCCGTCCCCGTTTGTTTGGTCCCGTCCCTGTATTGCCCCTACGCCACCCTATACGAAACGACCCCGTCCCCAAACTGCCGCCCAGACTGCAGGTTGCGTGCCGCAGCGCGCCTTGCGCTGCCGTGCACGAAACGACCCCGTCCCCAAATTGCGTCCCTAGGTTGCAGGCGAGCAGTTTTTGCGAAGCGTTTGACAGCGGGCGCGGGCGCACGCACCATGCTGCACGGACACCGATGAAAGGACAGAGCATGGCAGCAGCACAACCGAAGCCGATCCGCATGGTCGCGGGTCTGGGCAATCCCGGCGAGGAATACGCCGCCACGCGCCACAACGCCGGGTTCTGCGCCATCGACATACTTGCCCAGCAGGCCGGCGTGACCTACTGGAAAACCCAGGCAGGCGCCGAGGTGGCAACAATCAAGGTCAACGACGCCGAGGCCGAGGGCGGCAAGCGCGAGGTCATCCTCGTCAAACCGCAGTCGTACATGAACACGAGCGGCGGCCCCATCTCCAAGCTGTGCGCGCAGTACAAGGTCAAGCCCGAGGAGCTGCTCGTGATCCACGACGAGCTCGACATCCCCGCCGGCGACGTGCGGGTGAAGGTCGGCGGCGGGCACGCCGGCCACAACGGCCTGCGCTCGATCATCGACAAGCTCGGCAGCCGCGACTTCACACGCATCCGCACCGGCATCGGCAATCCTCCTGGCCGCATGGCCGTGGCAGATTTCGTCCTCAAGCAGCTGCGTGCCCGCGAGGCCGACGAGTTCGCCGTCACCTGTTCGCAGGCCGCCGAGGCAGCGGCGCTCGCCCTCACCCGCGGTGCCGTCTTCGCCCGCGACCACGTGAACGGCGCCGCTTCCCACAACGGCAGGCATTAGGCGACACGCGGCACGCGGCACGGGCGCCGCGTGTCGCCTCCCCGCACCCGTGCCCGCGAGCGCGCGAATCGATGCCCGGCCGATCCAACTGCCGCGACCGGGCATCATGGGGAGGCGCCAGTTGGCGCCCGGACGCAACGACCGGGCGCCGGCGGATATTGGCTATCACCTGACCCGCATAGCACTTCCCCACAGACAGAGATCCCGACGGGAGAACGCAGCGACCGCCCGGCGGTGAGCATCGCTCCGAGAAATGCGAGGCACGCTGCGGCGCCAATGGCGCTCGCATCGTTCGCGGCGAGCGCATATGGGTCGAACAGCGAGAAGAATATGTAGAAGCGCCCCAGCTATCGGCACCGGAGGGGCGGGCAATTTCGGAAGCGATGGGGGCCGCAATCGCCCACGCCGTCGCTGCCCTCGGGTTCAGGGCTCGACCGTCGACGTATTCTGGGTGCGGATTCCGGCCATCGGTAAATCTGAGGTTCGGATCTCGGCCGTCGGTGAATCCCGGGTTCGGATTTCGGCCGTCTAGGGCTGTTTTTCGCCCCCAAACGGCCAGGCCGCGAACCCTGGTTTGCCCGATGGACGAAACACGAACCCAAGATCGCGCAGATAGCCGGAACCCGCACCTTGTTTGCCAGACGGCCCAGTCGATGACCAAAAACCCGCGCCCTGTTTGCCGGGCGACTCACTTTGCAGGCGGCTCACCCGATGGCGCAAGGCCCTGGCGCCTTCCTCCGGCGCGCCCCCGCGCCTTGTCCTCCCCTGGCACCTTCCTCCGGCGCGTCCCCAGCGCGCCTTATCCTCCCCCAGTGCCTTGCCCTCCCCCGCGTCTTACCGCTCGCGCATCAGCCTGCCCTTTCTCAGCCGGAAGGCCTCGTCGGCACGACGGGCGAGATTGCGGGAATGCGTGACCACGATCACGCAGCGCCCCTCGTCGTGCGCGGCGCCCAGCAACAGGCGCCCCACCTCCGCAGCGGTCGCCTCATCGAGGCTGCCGGTGGGCTCGTCGCACAGGAGCACCCGCGCGTCGCTACCCAGGGCGCGCGCAATGGCAACGCGCTGTTGCTGGCCGCCCGAAAGCTCCAGCACGCTGCGACGCGCCTCCTGCTCCCCGATTCCCACGCGAGCGAGCAGCGGCTCGGCGGGCAGACGCGTTGCCAGCGCCACGTTCTCGGCAGGCGTGAGGTAATCGACCAGGTTGTAGCCCTGGAACACGAAGGACACCCCATGGCGACGGTGGCGCGCGATCGAACGGGCGTCCACCGCCTCGCCCGCGCAGCGCACGGCGCCCGCATCCGGCACGTCAAGTCCGCCGAGAAGCGACAACAGCGTTGACTTGCCCGAGCCCGACGGGCCCGTGATCGCATACATCCTTCCCTCGCAAAACGCGGCGCTCACGCCATCCAGCACCGTGCGCCCACCCTCGTAGGCAAACGAAACCCCATCGAGCTCGATCGCCGGTACGCTCTTCTCCATTGCATCGTCCATCCCGGGTCTCCTAATCCAACTTCGACATGATCTCGCGCGGCCCCATGCGCATCGTGCGCGCATCTGCCAAAAGCACCGCGCCGGCCGCGATGGCAAAGCCGACGCCCACAAGCACCCCAACGCTCTCAGGCGTCACACGCACCTCGATCTGCGCCATCTCGCGATCCGGCGTGAACGTGGGCGACAGGTCACCGCTCGAAACCGATGCCATCCCATCCTGGCTCTGGATTGCCCCTTCACCGGAATCCTGCTGCTCCGCCTCGGCGCTCGCATAACCCAGCAGGCTGTCGCCCACCGCCTGCGATGCCGCCGCGCTCGCAGGGACCGCCAGCGCGAAGGCCAGGGCAGCCACCGTCAGCACCTCAACGAGATGCTGACCCACCACGGAGGCTCGAGTGAACCCCAGGCAAAGCAGCGTTCCGCTCTCGTGCAACCGATCGCGCACACGAGAGGCGAGCACCAGGTAGAGCACCACGGCGCCCACCGCAACCGAGGCGGCCGCCATCACGGTCACGAGCCTGTCCACGTTCTCGAGCGGTCCGATCACGGCATCAACCTCGGAGGTATCGGCATCCACCGTATAGCCGGACCCATCCACGAACGGCAGCTTCTCCACATCATCGGCGATGCGCGACAGCTCACCCGGATCGTCCACATAAAAGGAAACCTGTTCGTACCCCTCCTCCGCCGTGCCGGGACGGGCGTGGTCGACCACATCCATCGTGGTGTACATGGCGTTGGCCATCGACCAGTTGGAGAGCTGCGCGGAGGACTTCGTCGTCTCCTCGAAGATGCCCGCAACAATCACGGGCGTGCGGCTTTCCTCCAGGCTCTCGCCGCTCATCTGCGCATGGATCTCGGAACGGCGCAGGACAAACCCGTCTCCCACCGCCAGGTCGTTCTTCTCGGCAAACTCCCGGCTCACGAGCACCTTGTTGCCCGAGCCATCCGTAACGGGCTTGCCCTCGACAAGCTTGAGATACCCGTTGGCAAACGCGCTGTCCCATCGGCTGTTCGTAACCGCGTTGATCTGCACCGTGCGCGCGAAGTCCCCGTAGCCCGTGAGCGCCGCCGCCAAGCCCGCATCGGCATCTTCACCCTCGACGAGCTCAAGATCGCCGCCGTCTTCGCGCTCGGGCACCAGCACGTTGCCGGGAAGCGACGCCGAGGCGCCCTTGATTCCGTCGACCTCGTCCGCAACGCGCGTTGCCAGCGAGGCGTCGATGGGCGTACCCGCAAACACCGTACGCACGCCGAAGCCGGGCACGCTCTCGTTTTTCCAGTTGGAAGGGTCCTGCTCGTCTTGCTTGAGGGTAAGTTCGCCGCCGAGCGCCTGGCGAACGTTGAGCTGCGCCGTCTGCGCGGCTTGCCGTACCGACCAGCTCGAGAGCGCCAGGACCGCAACGACGAACAGGATGAGCAGGAGGGTGAGCGTCTTGCCCCGCTTGCGCGCCAGGTAGAGCAGCGCCCGCCGTGGGAATGACATGTGAACCGCCTTTCGCCTTCATGGCGCAGGCATCCCAACCCGCACCTTCTGCCGACGATTCTGCCGAGCGGGGGTGAGCGGGCGGTTCGTGTGTCGTTAGGGTTCGGTTTGCGACGAAGAGCGGATGGCTTCGGGCACCGCGGGGGCTGGGGCCGAGACCGTGGCGGGCGTCAGGACCGCGACGGGTGCGGAAGGGGCGGAGTCTGAGGCCGTGGTGGCTGCGGCGGACATGGAAGTCGTGGCGGACGTGGGGGCCGAAACTGCAGCGGATGCCGAGGCTGCAGCGGGCACCGGAGCCGCGGCGGCGCAGGGGCGAAAATCGGCCGTGAAGCAGAATGTGCCGGCTGCTGCATCGACTTCACAGGAGACGCCAAGCGCATCGAGGGCCGACTTGACCAGATAGAGGCCGAGACCCGTCCCGCCGCTGTCGGCCGAGCGCGACGGATCCGGCCGGAAGAACGCCTCGAACAGCCGCGCCGCATCCTCGGACGAAATCGGACCGCAGGGATTCTCAACCGTGAGCACCCCGCCGCTCAGGCGAACCTCAACACAAGAGCCCGCGGGGGCATGGAGCGCGGCGTTGGCGAGCACGTTGTCCAGGGCAAGCTCGATCTGATGGCGATGGGCTCGAACGGGGAAGGGCTCCGCATCGGAAACCCGCAGGTCCACTGTGCGCCCTTCAGCGAGCGACAGCACCCGTGTGCGGGCGCGGGTGACCTCGTCGGCAAGGTCGAGCTCCTCCACAGCACCCGCCGACTCGTCGACGCGGGCCGCCTCCAGCATTTCGCGCACGAGGATATCCATGCGGTCGACAGCTGCAATCACCTGCGGCAGGTGCGCACCGTGATCCGAGAAGTCCCCGATGCCGAGCATCATGCCCTCCGCCTGGGCGCGGGCAACCGCGAGCGGGGTTTTGAGCTCATGGGACGCCGCCGCGAAAAAAACTCGCCGCCGGAGCTCGCGGCTACGCGCCTCGGCAGCATCGCGCGCCAGCTCGGCGTTGGCGCGCTCGAGCCCGCCGATCGTCTCCATCAGACGGTCGGCCATCGAATTCAGGCTCCGCGCCAGCGTGCCCAGCTCGTCGGCGCGGCGTTCGTCGGCACGCCACGTCATGTCGAGGCGCGCCAATCTCCCCGATATGTCGGAAAGCACGACGACCGGTCGGGCAACGAGGCGGCTGCACGCCCATGAGACGACCAGCGATACCGCCGCAATCAGCGCGAGGGCCGGAGCGAAGAGCCTGCCGAACGCGCCGCCGATCGCCTCGAGGGTGCCCGACGCATCCGTGATGCCCAGATAGGCCTGCCGCCCATCCGCAAGCTCCACGGACGTCGCGATCGTATAGGCTGCCTCTGCACCGGCAGGCGGTTCGGCACCGAACGCACGCGTTGAACCGTCGATGGTCACCGACACGACCGCCGCGTTGCGCGCGGCCCACTCCCCGGCCACCCGGTAGAGCTCATCTGGCGTGACCCCCTCGGCCTGCGCCATGAGCGCGTCCACAGCCTTCTGCGTGCCTGCCGCGGTAACGGCGCCGTAGCTTTCGGGGAACACTGCGGCAACGATCAGGTATAGACCGATGCAGCTTGCCGTGAGGGCAGCGAACACCAACAGGAACACCTTGGCCGTTATGCTCTCAGAGATCTTTCGGAACACGGTAGCCCACGCCCCTCACCGTCTCGATCACGTCGTAGCCCGCCTTGCGCCGGATGTTCATCACATGCAGCTTGGCCGACCCTTCCGCCCCCGCCCAATGGCACTCATCGCCGGCGGCTATCGCAGCAATCTCGGCGTGGCCGAACACCCTGCCCGGACGCGCCGCCATCCTCAGCAGAATGTCGAACTCGCTCCGCGTGAGCGCAAGCGCCGCTCCTGCGCGCCGCGCCTCACGCGCATCCGGGTCCATCTGCAGATCGCCCACGCACAGCGGCTCCGCGGCGCGCTCCCGGGCATGTGGCTTCTCAGACGAAGCACGGCGCAGCAGTGCCCGAGCCCGCTCCAACAGCACGGGGAGCGAGAACGGTTTGGTCACGTAATCGTCAGCGAGCAGGCGAAACGCGCGTAGCTGGTCGTCCTCGGCGGAGAGGGCCGTGAGGACCATGATGGGGACGGCGCTTTTGGCGCGTATCGCCTCGCACAGCGCAAACCCGTCGATCTTGGGCATCATCACATCAAGGATTACCAGGTCGAAGCGCCCGCGCTCGAACGCCTGCAGGCCCGCGAGGCCATCGGGAGCGCCCACGGTCTCGAAGCCGGCGTGCTCGAACAGCTGCACCAGCACGTCGAGCAGACCCGGCTCGTCTTCCGCTATCAGTATCCTGTGGGGCACAACCCGCCTCCCGTTCCTTGGAGTATTGTCCGTTTCGCGCTCCTTGGGGCGCAAGGCGTCTCGCATCCTTTGGGGCGTTGGCCACCCCAGCACATGAACGATTCCGCGAACACCCATTCTCAACAGAAGCGCAGCCCACTTCCCCTCCCCACGCACCTTTCCCGATGCCGCAGCTCACCAGCAGCCGAAAGCGCAATCTACC
>CABRIF010000057.1 GCA_902470925.1 uncultured Collinsella sp.
CCCCGATTGGGCGGCGGCACGGGCCGCCGCCCAATCGGGGATGGTGCCCTCCTCCTGGTCGAGCTGCCACGGGCTGCTCTCTCCCAGGCTCTCGCGGAAGCTGTTGAGATAGCGCGAGTCGGTGTGCAGGTAGGTGGCATCGGCCGTGATGAAGGCCGCATGCGGGAACTCGAACGTGTAGTCGAAGACCCCGCGCGCACCGGTGAGCCAGCGCAGGTTGGCCTCGTCGCGGACCACGACGGCATCGTAGCCGCGCTCCTCCATGAGCGTACGCAGGCGCTCGATGCGGCCGGCGGGCCCGGAAAGCTGCTCGGTCATGATTCCTCCTTGCGGTAGCGTATCCCGCAGCACGGGACACAGAATATGGCTGTACCCGAGAGTAGCCCGCCGACGCCAGCGATGCAAGCACCGATACGGGGCCGCGCAGACGCCGCTGCGGTACGGGCAGCCGACGCGTGCGCTCGGGATGGGGCCGCCCCCTGCGGCTTCACGCTACGAAGGCATGGGGGGACGTGTACGGGCGCACGAAAGCCGAGGCGTGCGGGAGCCCTCAGGATGCGGCGCGCGAGGCGAGGTAGGCGGCGGCGTGACGGTGCAGCACCTCGGGCTCCACCGAGGTCAGCCGAATGGTACCCGGGTGCTTGGGCAGCGCGAACAGCAGGCGGTTCGCATGGCGCAGCCGCTCGGACACCAGCGCCTCGCAGAACCGGTCGGCATCGAGGGTGAAGGTCGCCTCCTCGATATGGAGGTCATCCAGCCGGTCGTCGAGGGCGAACACATCGTCGAGGGCGAAGCCAGTGGCCTCGTGCGCCAGGCGCGCCTCGAAGCGCATGCCCTCGGCCAGAAGCGTCGCCTCGTCCAGCGCATCGGGTAGGCACGCGCGCAGCGCATCGGCCGCCATCGTGCCGAACCGCCAGGCGGCGCGCGCCGAGGGGCTGACCGATTTCGCGATGTTGAGGCGCGCGGTCTGCGCCGTGCACAGCGCATCGATCAGGGATGTCTCGCGGCGTTCGGCAACGCCTGCCGCCGCCTGCTCGAGCCTGTCCCAGCAGGTGCGACTCTCCGCCAGATAGGCGCCCACGAGCTTGACCGCGCCGAGCGCACAGGCGGCGTCGTCGGCATCCATGATGAAGGTGAGGTCGCACAGCGACAGGGCGATCTCGGGCGGCAGCTCGACCAGCGCGGCCGCATCCCCAACGGAGAGCGGCACCATCTGCGTGGGCGTGCACACCATGGCGTCGAAGGTGGTGGGAACCGTCGCGCAGGCCGTCCCCGCGCACCAGGTGCGGGCGCAGAACGCAGCGAGTGAACAGGCGCGATGGCCGCCGAGCGCGACGACGAGGTCCTCGGAGGTGATGCGGGCGGAGCCGAGGGCCGCATAGAGCTCCTGCGCGCGGGCGAGCGTGGCGTCGGCCGCCGTGCCCGCCAGGGCAAACGTCGTGACGGCGAAGCCCGCATCGATCAGGGCGCGCGCAAGCGACAGGGCAGGCTCGGCATCGGCCGCACCCTCGTGCACCAACATGGCGCGCTTCGGCTTGGCCACCGTGCCCGCAAGCAGCGTGCCGGCCTCCTGCAGCGCGTCGACGCCCAAGCGGAAATCGGTGCTACGGCTGCCGAAATTCAGCAGCTGACGGCGAATCGTCATAGTAAACCACGCTCCAAAAGCAGCTCGGCACAGGAATAGGACACGTCGGTGAAACTCTTGCCGCGGATGTCGAGGACCAGGTCGGCCGCCTTGCGATAGAGCGGTCGACGGTGATCGATCAGCGCCGCGGCGTGAGCCACCGACTGGAAATCGGGCCGCGTGTCGCTGCGCCTGATCTGGCGCAGGGAATCGTCCAGGTCGCCATCGAGGTAGACGCAGTAGCCCATCTCGTGCATGAGGTCGATGTTCACGGGCGTCTCCACGATGCCGCCCCCGCAGCTCACCAGCAGGCTGCGCTGCTCGGCCAAGCTGCGCAGCACCTCGGTTTCGAGCGCGCGGAATCGCGACTCCCCCTCGCGCTCAAAGATCTGGGTCACGCTCCGCCCGCAGCGCCGCTCCACCAAACGGTCGGTATCGACGTAGCGGCGGCGGAACATCTGGCCCAGGTTACGGGCGAGCGTCGACTTGCCCGCTCCGAGAAAGCCGATGAAGAACACATGGTCGCAGCCGCGTTTGACCGAGTCGGGCATGGTCGATCACGCCTCGCAGTCCAGATCGCGCAAGGCGCGCCGCTCGAAGATGCGAAAGATCTGCGTGTACCACAGATCGGCGGTGGCCTGCGGCTTCACCAGGATGGTGTCGACGCCGGCGAAGTTGCCCGCCCAGACATCCGTGTAGAGCTGATCGCCCACCAGCACCGCCGCGCTCCGGTCCACGCCCAGGCGGCGCAGGGCGGCGAACACCGCGAACGGCGCCGGTTTCATGGCATGGCTGATGGCTTCGATGCCGAGCTCGCTCGAAGAGCGCATGACCTGGTCGCGATGCCAGTTGTTGGACACCATGCAGAGCTTGAAGCCGAGCTCTCGGGCCTGGTCGAGCCAGGCGGCGACGCTGGCGGGCGCGGTGGCGGCGTCACGCGGTACGAGCGTGTTGTCGCGGTCGAGCAGGATCGCGCGCTTGCCGGAGGCCCATAGGGCGTTCAGGTCGATGCGCTCGACGGCGGAAAGATATCGGTTCGGTGAGAAAAGGCGCATGCTAGCGGTTCTCCTCAATGGCCTGAAGGTGCTGGTCGTAGGTCTGCGAGAAGTACTCCTCGCTCTGGGTGATGAAGAAATACAGGTAGTCGGTGGACGCGGGGGCGAGCGCCGCCTTGAGTGAATCGAGCGACGGGGCGCAGATCGGCGTGGGCGTGACGCCGGCGTTCAGATAGGTGTTGTACGGGTCCTGCTTCTTGAGGTCCTCGGCCGTGACCTCGCCGCCGGTGACATACATCATGGTGGCGTCGCTTTGCAGGGGCATGCCCTGCTGCAGGCGATTGTAGAACACCGAGGAGACCTTGTACCGCTGTTCGGAGGTGAGCGCCTCGCGTTCGATGATGGAGGCCAGCGTGAGGAACTGGTAGTCGGTCATCTCGACACCGTAGGTCGCCTGGATGCTCGCGCGCGCCGCATCGAAATCGAGGGCGTTCGCAACGTCGGACTGGTACTGGTCGAGCATCGCGCGAATGACGGTGTCGGCCGTGGGCGAGTCGGTGAACGAATAGGTCTTCGGGTAGAGGAAACCCTCCAGCGAATCGTTGGCCGCCTGCGCGAGGAACGGATAGTCGCTTGCGTAGGTGAACGCCTTCGCCTGGGCGATGAAGTCGGAGGCGGGGATCCCCAGCGCCGACTCGACCAGCGCGGCGGTCTGCGCCACCGTCTTGCCCTCGGGCACCGTGAGCTTGCCGTTATCCAGGTTCGGACCGGCAACCAGCTGCTTCACCACCGACGTGGCATCTTGGCCCGTAACGAAGCGGTAGTCACCGGGTTTGAGCGACGACTCGGCCCCCAGCTTGTCCACGGCCGCGTAGTAGGAGCTGGCGTCGGATACCACGTGGTTGTCGACCAACAGCTTGGCGATCGCATCGCCGGAGGCGCCCTCGGGAACCGTGATGGTCACCTCCTGCCCGGCGGCAACCTCGGTGTGCTCGGCGTTGAACAGGGCGGGAATCACGACGATAACCGCGACGGCGACAACGGCTGCCGCAGCCGCGAGCGCGATGAGCACCGGCCAGGGCGATCCCGCATGTCCTCCGCGCTTCGGCGCAGGGCGCCGGCGGCCCGAACGCTGCGGATGGGCATGGCGCGCATAGGGGCTTTGGGCGCGCTGAGCCGCCGGGCGCCGGGCGGGGACTGCGGCGTCGCGGTAGCGCGCGCCGGCAGGACGACCGGAGCGGCGGGGCGAGGATGTCGGCGATGGGGGCACGTCAGTTCTCTCCTTGCTGGGTGTCGAGCCATGCTTGCAGGAACAAGGAGGCTGAAATCATATCGACCTTGCCGCGCATCTGCTTTTCGGATAGGCCCTGCTCGCGCAGGATGCGCTTCGCCTCGCGCGAGCTCAGGCGCTCATCGACGAACGCAAGCGGAAGGCCGCAGGCGTCGGCGATGCGAGCGGCGATTGCCCGCACCCGCTCGGCCTGCGGGCCGCTCTCCCCCGCCATGGTCTGCGGCAGGCCGCAGACCAGCATATCGGGTTCGTGATCTTCAAGCAGATAGCGGAAGCTGCGGGCCATACCCTCGACCTCGGCGGCAGGCAGGACCTTGAGCGGCATGGCAACACGCCCGGAACGGTCCGAGACCGCGATGCCGATGCGCACGGCTCCGATATCGAGTGCGAGGGCGACCATGGCTGCCGCGCTACGCGCCAAGGGCGGCGCAGGCCGCCTCGAGCGCAGCCTCGATGCCGGCGGCGTTCTTACCGCCGGCCTGCGCCATGGTAGGCTTGCCGCCTCCGCGGCCATCGATGGCGGGAGCTGCGGCCTTGATCACGTTGCCGGCATGGAAGCCGGCTGCAGCCGCCTCGTCGGTGGCGGCGGCTATGAGAGCGGGTGTGCCCTTCTCGGTAACCGTTGCGAGCACGCAGGCAACGGGGCCGGCGACCTTCTGGCGCACGGTGTCCCATACGCTGCGCAGATCGGCCGCCTCCAGCCCTTCGAGCTGGGCGGTCACAAGACGGTAACCGTCAAGTTCAAGGGCGCCCTCGATAGCGGCGGCAACGGCGTCGGAGGAGCCGCCGGTCAGCGCGCGCTTGAGCTTCTGGGAGGTCTCGCGCAGCTCGGCCTGAAGCGCGGACACGCGGGCGGGCACCTCCTCCAGACGGCACTTCAGCGCCAGGGCGGCCTGCTCGGCGATCTGGGCGCGACCCTCGAGGTAGGCAACCGCGCCCTCGCTGGTCACCGCCTCGATGCGACGGATGTTGGAGCCCGTGGAGGACTCGGAGACGATGCGGAAGAAGCCGAGCTCGACGGTGTTCGCCACGTGCGTGCCGCCGCACAGCTCGCGCGAGAACGGGTGCTCCTCGGCGCCCACCGACACCACGCGGACCGTCTCACCGTACTTCTCGCCGAACAAGGCCACGGCCCCGGCGGCCTTGGCCTCCTCGATACCCATGACGCGGGTCACGACGGGCTTGGCGGCGAAGATCTGCTCGTTCACCACCCGCTCGACCTCGCGCAGCTGCTCGGCGGTGAGGGCCTCGAAATGGGTGAAGTCGAAGCGCAGGCTTGCGGGGGCAACCAGCGAACCAGCCTGGTTGACGTGATCGCCCAGAACCTGCTTGAGCGCGGCGTCGAGCAGGTGGGTGGCGGTGTGGTTGCGGCGCAGCAGCTCGCGGCGATGCAACCCGTAGGCGACGCGCACGGTGTCGCCCACAGCAAGCGAGCCGTCAGTCACCGTGCCGGCATGGACGTACAGGCCGCCCTTCGCCGTGGTGCTTTCAACATCCACGCTGCCCGAAGCACCTGCAATCTGGCCGGTATCGCCCAGCTGGCCGCCCATCTCCGCGTAGCACGGGGTCCGGTCGAGCACGACCTCGACCGCCGAGCCCTGCGGCGCCGTCGCAACGGATGCGCCGTCGCACACGATGGCGAGCACGCGGGCGTCGTCCACGGCGTCCGCGTCATAGCCTGCGAACTCGGTGGCGGGCAGCTTGTCGGAAAGCTCGGTCCACACATCGTTGAAGGCGCCCCAGGCGTCGCCCTTGGCGGCGGCGCGGGCACGGGCCTTCTGCTCGGCCATGGCGGCGTCGAACCCCGCGATATCCACCGCATGGCCCGCCGCCTGGGCGATCTCGACGGTCAGGTCGATCGGGAACCCAAACGTGTCGTGCAGCATGAAGGCGGCATCCCCGGGAAGCGGCTCGGCGGCGGCCAGGGCCCCCAGCTGCTCGTCCAGATAGGCGCGGCCGTTGTTTAGCGTGGTGGAGAAGCGCTCCTCCTCGGCCTCGACGATGCCCTTCACCAGGCCGACGCTCTCGCGCAGGTTCGGGTAGGCGTCGCCCATGATCTCGTTGACCTTGTCAATGAAGCGGCCGAGGAAGGCCTCTTCGATGCCCAGCAGGCGGCCGTGGAACACCGCGCGGCGCAGCAGGCGGCGCAGCACGTAGCCGCGACCCTCGTTGCCGGGCAAGACGCCGTCCGAGATCAGGAAATCCACCGAACGTGCGTGGTCGGCGATGATGCGCAGGGAGCGCGAGGCGCCGGTGTAGTCGTCCTCGACATACGCCGCGCCCGAGATCTCCTCGCCCAGGCGGATGAGGCCCTGCATGACGTCGCCGTCGTAGAAGGAGCTCTTGTGCTGCATGATGGCGGCCATGCGCTCCAGGCCCATGCCGGTATCGAGGTTGCGGTGCGGCAGCTCGGGCATCGAGCCGTCCTCCTGGCGGTCGAACTGGGTGAACACGAGGTTCCAGAACTCCAGGAAGCGGTCGCAGTCACAGCCGGGCGCGCAGTCGGGGCTGCCGCAGCCCACCTCGGGACCCTGATCGAAGTAGATCTCGGAGCACGGGCCGCAGGGGCCGGTGGGGCCGGCAGCCCAGAAGTTGTCGTCCTCGCCCAGGCGCGTGATGTGGCTCTCCTCGACGCCGAGCGCCCGCCAGATCTCATAGGTCTCGTCGTCATCGGTGAACACGGTGAAGTGGAGCCGCTCGACCGGCAGCTTGAAGACCTCCGTGATGAGCTCGAAGGCCCAGGCGCAGGCCTGGCTTTTGGTCACGCCGCCGAACGCGAAGTTGCCGAGCATCTCGAAGAAGCTCGCGTGGCGACCGTCGGCGCCGATGATGTCGATGTCGTTGGTGCGGACGCACTTCTGGCAGGAGCAGGCGCCGATCTCCTTCATCGTCTTCTTGCCCTGGTAGTATTCCTTGAACTGGTTCATACCGGCATTGGCGAGCAGCAGGGAGGGGTCGTCGGGTACGAGCGAGGAGCTCGGGCAGAGCTTGCAGCCCTTCTGCTCGAAAAACGACAGGTATGCCGAGCGAATCTCGGCCGTCGTCATGGTCGGGTAGTCAACTGACATGGGCGAATCTCCTCATCAGGTGCAAATCGTCAAACAGATTGATTATAAAGCAGCGCACGCCCCTGCACAGCGACGTCAGAAAAAGCCCGGGTGTCACCGCGTCGGAGCGGTGGGCACCCGGGCATTGCCTGCGCAACCGGTGCGGCTACCTGCCGTCGTCGCTGTCAGGGTCATGCGCCGCATCCGTCTTGGGCGCCTTGGTGGACTGGGCAAACGGCATCTTGAGCTTGCCGGGAGCCACCTGCTGCAAGCCGGCGATGCGCGCCCAGGGGTTGTCGAGTGCGGGGCGCGGGGCGGCGGTGGCGGCCGGAACGGCGTCGTTGTCGATCAGCTCGGAATCGACCGCGAACTTGTCGTCGCCGAGCGCATCGAAGGCGGGGACCGGCTGGCCGGCCTCGTCCACAAAGGGCGTGCCCTGGAAGATGGCCCCGTCATAGGAGACGACCTGGCGCTGCGTGGCGCTTTCGAAGTGGTAGACGAACAGGCCCTTGGCAGCCGCGCACAGCGGGATGGCCACCACCATGCCGATCGCGCCCAGAAGCGCTGAGCCGATCACCAGTGCGGTGAGGCTCATGGCGGGGTGGACCTGCACGGAGGACTGCATGACCTTGGGCGAGACGATGTTGTCGGTCACGTTCTGGGCGACGACGGTCACCAGCAGGGTCCACAGGGCAAGCATGGGGTTGGTGAAGAAGGCGATGAAGGTCGCCGCCACCGAGGAGATCCAGGGGCCAACCACCGGAATCAGGTGCAGCAGGCCGGTGAGGACGCCCATGAGGGCGGCATAGGGGTGGCCGATGATCAAAAAGCCCACGAACGCCAGCGCGCCGCCCACCAACGAGGTGATGACCATGCCGCGCATGTAGCCGCCCACCGAGCGCGAGACGATCGCGACCATGAAGCGGTAGCCGGTCTCCTTCTCCTCGCCTAAGATCGTGGCCACCTCGTGATGGATGCGCGGGTAGTCGCGCGCAAGCCAATAGGCGAGCACCAGGCCTAAAAAGACCACGAAGAGCGTGGAGGCGGTGCCGGCGATGAGCGGAACGACGCCTTTGCCCATGTCGGCGGCGAGCCCGGTCACATAGGTGGTGGCCGCGTTGGCAAGCGAACTCAGGGCGCTATCGGCCTCGCTCGCCCACCCCGACTGCGCCAGCGCGCTGAATTCCTGGGAGAGCTTCGTGAGCCAGTCGCCCAGGCCGCGCAGCTGCGCGGGGAGACGCGTGAGGATCTCCATGATCTGATCCACGAACACCGGCGCCACCACCATGAGCAAGCAGGAGATGACGGCGATGACCACCACAAGCCCCACCAGCGCCCCGAAGCCGCGCGGCACGCCGCGATGCTCCAGGCCGTTGACGATCGGCGACGCCACGAAGGCGACGAGCGACCCCACGGCCAGGAACTCGATCACCGGGACCAGGGCGCCCAGCACGTTGAGCAGGGCGGCGGCGATGATGATGGCGCCCACCGCGATCCACACGCGCATCAGAACAAGGCGTGTGCCGGGCATCGCGATGGCGGCAGCCCGGCGCCGGGCGGCGCGCGGACGTTCTACGTCGGGAGCGCTCATTGTGCGGCCATGACCCCCTCCGGATCGATTTTGTCCTGGATCTTTTTCAGGGTGCGACGCAGCAGACGCGATACCTGCACCTGGGAGATGCCGAGCTGCTCGGCGATCTCGATCTGCGTCATGCCCTTGATGAAGCGCAGCTCGATGACCTCGCGCTCGCGCGGGGAGAACCCTTCGAGCGCCTCCTCGATCACCAGGCGGTCATCGGTGAGGGCGAGGTCGCTATCCTCGGTTGCGTAGCGGTCGATGATCGAAGGCGTGTCCTCCGCGTCGGGCCCGGCGGGCGCCTCCAGAGACACCGAGCTGTAGGCCGAGGAGGACTCCATGGCCTCGAGCACCTCGTCAACCGTCGCGTCGAGGTACTCGGCGATCTCGGCGATCGTGGGCGAGCGCTGCAGCTGGGTGGTGAGCAGATCGGTTGCCTGATTGACCTTGGCGGAAAGCTCCTGCAGGCGGCGGGGCACCCGCACGCTCCAGCCCTTGTCGCGGAAATGGCGCTTGATCTCGCCCAGGATGGTGGGGGTCGCGAAGGTGGTGAACTCCAGCCCGCGCGAGGGGTCGAACCGGTCGATGGCCTTGAGCAGGCCGAGGTAGCCCACCTGCATCAGGTCGTCAAGCGGCTCGCCGCGGTTCTTGAATTTGTTTGCAAGAAATCTGACCAGGTTGAGGTGGGACATCACGAGCTTCTCGCGGGCGTCCATATCGCCGTGCTCTTTGTACCGGCGAAACAGCTCGTGGGTCTTTTCCTTATCCCAGGCAGTCTTGCCCGAGGTGCGCGATGCCATTAGAGGTCCGCCTTGAGCTCGAGGAATAGGGTCGCGGGCTCGGAGCGCTTCTCGAAGGTGTCGCACACGCTGCCCAAGATCAGATCCATGTAGACCGCTGCCGTCTCATCGTCATCCGGCTCCGAAAAGACAAGCGCATCCAGGCGAAACGTCATGGACACACGCGCGGGGTCAACGTCGAACTCAACGGCGAGCGCGCGGCCCGGCGTGGCGGAGCAGGCATAGATGAAGGCCTCCTCAGCCGCCATGCGGATATCCTCGACGCGCTCGACCGACATGTTCGACAGGGTCGCGACGTTGGCAGCGGTCATGCGCACCAGGCGTGCGAGGTGGGCGTCGCAGGTGACGCCCAGAGAAACGCTGGTGGGGTTACTCATCGGTGGGCTCCTCTGTGGTCGTATAGGTGTAATACGCGCCGGCGGCGGGCTCATCGTCGGCGGTGTCGGCGGCGGCAGGCTCGGAGTCCTCGGCGGTCTTTAGGGCGGGGGTTGGTGCCTCCTGCTTTTTCGAGCGGCCGAACAGCTTTCCAACCTTCTCGCTGGCGGCATCGGCGATGCCCGACACGGCGTTCGAGGCGGCCCCGGCCGCGCCGCTCACCGCCGACACGTCGCGCAGGACCCCGTTCACCTCGACCAGATCGGAGGTAAGCGCCTCAACGCTCTGGTTCGCATTGCGCAGCAACGGCTCAACCTGGGCGATCGCCGGCTGCAGCTCATCGACCATGCCGTCGAGCTTGCTCACGATGGGACGGGCCTCCTCAACAGTGCGGTTGAGCTCGGCGACCGTGGTGTCAAGCGAATCGACGACCTTGCGGCTGCGGCGAAAGACGAGCGCGAGCTCCGCCAAAGCCCAGGCGCCGCCAAGCGCCAGCACGATCAATGCGATGTGCAGCAGATCCATGGTTCCTCCTCAACGCCGACGCGTGCCGGCATAACGGACAGATGACAGATACGGTTGATGGTACCCCACTTGGCGCCATCGCATGCGAACGCCATAGGACGCTCGCGGTGCGCATCACCGGTGCCGCCAGGAGCGCAAACGGGTGGATAAGGCACACGCACCCCCGTGAGGGCCGGTCAGCGCGGCGCCGACAGCAGGTAATCCCCGCCCGGGCGCAGCTTAGGCCCGAGGGCGGTGCTCGTCGCGCCACTGCTCCCAGCCGCGCCCGTCGGAGTGCCAAAACGCGCCCGCCTCCAGCCCCTCGGGCAGATAGCGCTGCGCCACCCAGCCGGCGGGGTAATCGTGCGGATACCGGTACTCGCCGTACTCATCGGATCCCGGACGGTGCCGGTCGCGCAGATAGGACGGCACCTCGCGCTGACCGCTGGTGTGCACATCGGCAAGCGCGGCGTCGATTGCGGCCTCGCAGGCGTTCGACTTCGGGGCAAGCGCGTTGTAGATGGCGGCCTGCGCCAGGTTGATCCGGCACTCCGGGTACCCGATCACCTCCGCTGCCTTGAACGCGGCCTCGGCCACCAGCAGGGCATTCGGGTCGGCGTTACCGATGTCCTCCGAGGCAGCGATCATGATGCGGCGCGCGATGAACTTGGGGTCCTCCCCCGCATCGATCATGCGGGCGAGCCAGTACACGGCGGCATCGGGGTCCGAGCCGCGCATGGACTTGATGAACGCGGAGATGATGTCGTAGTGCATGTCGCCGGATTTGTCGTAGGACAGCCCACGCCGCGGGTTGGCCTGACGCACATCGTCGAGCCCGATCGCGATCGGACCCTCTAGCGCCGAAGCGGCATCCGGACGCGTCAGCGCAATCTCGGAGGCGAGCTCGAGGGTGGTGAGCGCGCTGCGGGCGTCTCCGGCCGCCAGCGTGCAGATAGCATCGACAACCTCGTCGGAGGCGAGGAATCGCCCGTCCAGCCCTTGAGGGGCGCGAAGGGCGCGCCTCACCAGCTGCGCCACGTCCTCATTGGCGAGATGCTCCAGCTCAACCACCCGGCTGCGCGACAGCAGGGCCGAGTTGACCTCGAAATATGGGTTCTCGGTCGTGGCGCCGATCATCACCACGGTGCGGTTCTCGACCGCGTGCAGCAGGGCATCTTGCTGGGAGCGCGAGAAGCGGTGGATCTCATCGATGAACAGGATCGTGCGGCGGTCGAACATCATGAGGCGGCGCTGCGCCTCATCGATCTCCCGCCGCAGGTCCTTAACCGTCCCCGTAACCGCCGAGACCTCGACGAATTCGCTTTTGGTGGTCGAGGCGATGATGTGAGCGAGGGTGGTTTTGCCGGTTCCCGCAGGACCGTAGAGAATGACGCTCGACATGACATCGTGCTCGATCGCGGAGCGGAGCCACGAGCCAGGGCCAACCGCGCGCTGCTGACCCACGTACTCCTCGAGTGACGCGGGACGCATACGCACAGCCAACGGGGCGTTCTTGAGGCGCTTGACGCGCTCGGTGTCAGAAAACAAAGTATCCATGCGAGTATTCTATACGAAACATGTGTTCGCTTGCAAGGGCCGATCTCGCCCAAGCGCCCGTCAGCCGGCAAGCACGCTCGGCGCCACGACAAGCGCCGTGGCGGCAGCTACAAAGGGCAGCAGCGGCAGCGACGGGCGCCGGCAGATCGTTCCTGCCAGCGCGAGCAGCGCCAAGCCCACCGAGAACCCCGTCAACGCATAGGCCGGGTCGGCCAGCATGGTGCCGAACAGGTACTTCACATCGCCCATGCCCAAGCCAGCTGTCCCATCATGGTGTCGGCGCCATGCGATCTCGAACACGACGAGCAAGCCCGAGACCGCGCAGGCTGCAAGGCAGTGCGCGCCAAGCGTGTCCGCACCACCGCGGGCCAGGGCGCACCAGGCGCCAGCGGCCGCAACCGCCATGGCGAGCAGGGCCGGATAGGTCCTGGTTCGCGCATCGGCAACGGCCGCAACAAGTATCAGTATGCCCAGCACAGAAAACGCAACGCAGTCTGCATCCATATAGCCAAACAGCCCGCTTCCAGCCCCCATTGAACCCCCTTGCCCATCGGTTCTCGGCGTTATACCCGTCCGATGGCTATAATAGGCGCGTCACAAGATTCATCCGCGCCCCGCGCGTCCGCCCACTGATAGGGAGCATGTTATGAACGTCGATACCGAACCCGCTTCGAGCTGCACGCCGCGCGTCGTCGAAAGCGCGAGCGCCTCCACCGCCTGTCAGACGAACAGCTCGCATTTCGCCTACATCCTGACAGCAGGCGTCCTGAGCGCCGGCGTGCTGTTGCTGCTCGGCCTCGTCTACCTGGTCATCGGCGTGCTGTCCGTCAACTGGAACAGCGCAACCGACACCTGGGGCTACAACGGCGATGACGCCTACCGGTATGAATGGCGCGACGACCGCCTGCCGCTGGACGAGGGCTGGGAAGAGGATCTGGACAGCCTGTTCGGCTAACCCAGGCGAACAGGCGAGGCAAGCGGGCGCGGTGGCTCCTACCGAGCGCCCTCAAGCACCTCGTCGAGCGTCACGCTCACGTCATGCGGCGTGGGCACCCAGTCCACCTTGAGGAACAGCGCGGCCACGGTCAGCGGCACGTAGGTGAACATGAACAGCGGGAACGTGAACAGGTTCGCGAAGATCCGCCACCGCTTGGGGCAATGGATATGCTTCCACTCCACGACGGTCGTCATGAACCCCATCATGAAAAACGTCAGGTACATGTACCCGAAGATCATCATCACCGAGCCGAAGGCCATCTCGATTTCGGCATCGGTGGCCAAAAACCCGTGACTCAAGCTGCCCACCACGATGAAGGTCGCGTTCACCATGAGGCACATGAGCGTCAGCAGCATCGCCGGGCCCACCACCATCAGCATGTCGTAGGCGGCAAAGCGCCTGAACTTGGTGATGGATGTGAGCATATGCCGCCCATAGGTGAAAAAGACCTGGTAGAAGCCCTTCGTCCAGCGCATGCGCTGCCTGATCGAGGCCTTGAGCGTCACCGGCTGCTCATCGTAGAACTCAGCCGGCGCATACCCGATCCGGATCCCGTGGATGGCGCAGAACGTCGAGAACTGGATGTCCTCGGTGAGCGTGTGGAAATCCCAGCCGCGCATGCCCTCCACGATCTTGGCGGAAACCAGGTACCCCGAACCCGAGACGGCGCAGGAGGTGTGGCAGATCATGCGCGCGTTGTTCAGGAAGCGCGCCTCGCGGATGAACCAAATTGCATATGCCGCCGAGATCCAGCTGCTGCCGAAGTTCTTGGAGTTGCGGTAGCTGGTGAGGGCCATATAGCCCTGGTCGAACGCGTCGTTCATCACCGAGACGTAGTTGCGTGACAGCAGGTTGTCCGCATCGAAGATGAAGAACGCCTCGTGCTTGCCGGGGTACTCCCGCAAGATGCGCTCGAACCCGAAGTCCATGACCCAGCTTTTGCCCTTACGCGACAGGTCGTTGCGCTCGTACACGATCGCGCCGGCCTCGCGGGCCCGCTCCGCCGTGGCGTCGGTGCAGGCATCAGCCACCACGAACACGTCGATGAGCTCGGAAGGATAGTCCTGCTCCTTGATCGACTTCACGAGGTTGGCGATCACCGCCTCCTCGTTGTGGGCGGCGATGAAAAAGGCGTAGGTGTGCTGCTTTTTCGCGGGGGGAAGCTTGACCTGCCCGCGGATGAGCCCGATGAAGAAGAACACGACCTGATAGAGGAAGCACAGGCTGAACAGCAGCCCGACGATGGTATTGAAGGCGACGATCGGCGTCACGGCAGCCCCCTGAACGTGATGTGCAGTGTTGATAAGTGTACGATACGCGCACGGACGGCACGCAATCTTCAACTGTGCCAGCAGGGCGCTATGCGTCCAAGAGCCCGATCCGGGGCACGATCTCGCTTCCGGCCGCCGTCCGGCCGAGCGAGCGGTCGGCAAGCTCCTCGAGCGCGGCGGCCAAATCCCAGGGCAGCTCATCGGCGCAGACGATCGGCTCGCCGGTCACCGGATGCTCGAAGGCCACATGCCAGGAATGCAGGAACTGGCGGTCGAGCTCGAGGTTCGCCCGTGCGCTGCCCCGGCCGTAGAGCGGATCGCCCACGAGCGGGTGCGCGATATGGCGCATGTGCACGCGGATCTGATGTGTGCGCCCGGTATACAGATGGCATTCGACCAGCGTGTAGCCCTCATCGGCACGCGTCGCCTCGAAGCGCTCGAGGACCCTGAACGTCGTGATGGCCTGACGGGCGAGCGGGTCGTCGGAGACGGCCATCTTCACGCGGTCGCGCGTGGAACGGGCGATGCCGGTGCTGATCGTTCCCTCGTCCATGGCAATATGGCCCTGCACCAGGGCGATATAGCGCCGATCGAGGGTCCGGGTGCGGATGAGGTTCTGCAGCGCGCGCTGGGTGTCGTCGTCTTTCGCGGCGAGCATGAGGCCGGAGGTGTCCCGGTCCAGGCGGTGCACGATCCCCGGGCGGTCCTCGCCCTGCACGGTGCCCAGATGGTCGATCCCGCAGTGGTACACGAGCGCGTTGGCAAGCGTCCCGTCCACGTGCCCATGTGCCGGATGACACACCAGGCCGCGCTGCTTGGAGAGCACCAGCAGATAGTCATCCTCATAGCGAATGTCGAGCGGAATCGCCTGGGGCACCACGGGGCCGGTCTCGACGGGCTCGGGCAGCTCGATCGATATGCGATCGCCGGCGGCGACCGCCTGCTTTTTCGACAGGCAGACCTCGCCGTTCACCGCAACCGCACCCGCCTCGATAAGGTTGGCGCACGCGGAGCGAGACGGACAGGAGGGCTGCGCGCCCAGGTAGGAATCGAGGCGCTCCCCCGCCGAGCTCCCATCGACGAGCAGGTTCAAGTCGGCCGCCATATCACGCATCGCCTCGCTTCGATGCATCCCGGTCGGCCCGGCCGTCCGCATCGCGGGCGTCGGGGGCCTCAGACGAGCCGGAGCGCTCACGCCACGTGCGCGCACGGTCTGCGCGCCGCTGGGCGCGGCGGGCGGCTGCACGCTCATCGCGGGCGTTCAGCTCGGCGGTCGCATCCACCTTCGCTGCCGGCGAGAGGAACATGAAGCCGACAAACGCGAGCACCACGCCGACGCAGATGCCGATATCGGCCACGTTGAACACCGGGAAATCGATGAAGTCGGTAGCGATGAAGT
>CABRIF010000058.1 GCA_902470925.1 uncultured Collinsella sp.
CAACAGTCCCGACCGCCCCGGCAGCCCAGACAGCCCCGACCGCTCCCAGCCTCTAAAATCCCCGCAGGCGTCTCTGCCCAGCGCGTTGTCGCATTCCTGCGAGTACAATAGGGCGCATGCGTCCGCCGCGCTTGGCGGCGCCAAGAGGGATTCGTATGCGCGCGCATGCCGGCACACGCCGGCGTCCGCGTTGGCGTGTGCACGGCAGCAGGGGAGCGACCATGGCTCAGCAGCATGATCTGTTCGACGACATCATCGATATCAGCAAGGGCATCGGTGCGCTCAAAGACCCGTTCGGCGGTGTGACCGACGCCCTGATGGGGGCGGCCACGGACGGCGCCCCGCAGTGGAATCCGGCCGATTACAAGGAGCGCCCGCGCGCCAACACCGTGCCGTGCCTGCCGTGCAAGTTCGAGCGCAGCACCTGCCGGGCGTGCATGGACATCTGCCCGGTGGATGCCATCGACATCGAGGACGGCGCCATCGAGATCGCCGACAGCTGCCGCAAGTGCGGCCTGTGCGTGGCGGTGTGTCCCACCGAGGCGTTCATCAGCCCTCGCCTGCAGCCCAAGAAGTTCTACGATGCGGTTGCCCGCGCCGCCGTTGCGCATGAGACGGCCTACGTGACCTGCACGCGCGCACTCAAGCGCATCCCGCGGGAAAACGAGGTGGTCATCGCCTGCGTGGGCGATGTCACCGCCGAGACCTGGTTTTCCATCCTTGCCGATTTCCCTAACGTGAGCGTGTATCTGCCGCTCGATATCTGCAGCGCGTGCCGCAACGCGGTGGGCGAGGAGCTGCTGGGCGAGGCGATCGGTCGCGCGGAGCAATGGGCGGGTGCAGGCCTGGGGCTTGAGGTCGAGGCATCGGCGCTGACCTGCGAAAAGCGTCGCGAGTATGAGCGCAAGGAGTTCGTGGACAACGTGATGCGCACCACGGGCCTGGCGGTGTCCAAGCTCACGCCGGCCACCGCAGCCCTCGCGAGCGTGACACAGCGCCTGCGCGATCACACCGGGCACATCAGCTCGCTTGAGAAGACCTTGAACGCGGCGTGCGGTACCACTGCGCAAAAGCGTCGTCGCATCCTGACGCAGGGGCGCCAGCTCATGCTCTCCACATTGCAGCAGCGTCCCGAGCTGGCTGAAAACGTGGAGGTGAGCCGTGCGGTGTGCGACCAGGAGAGGTGCACGATGTGCGGCGAGTGCGTGCGACTGTGCCCCACCTATGCGTGCGATCTCACCTCGTCGGGGCGCCTGAACATCGAGCCGGCGTACTGCATCGGTTGCGGGCTGTGCGTGGAGGCGTGCGAGGAGGGCGCGCTGCGCCTGGAGACCTTCGACGGCAGCGATTTGGTGGTGCCCGATCCGGAGGCGGAGCGCAAGGCGGCTCTCGCGGCGGAAGCCAAGCGCGATACCGCTAAGGCGAAGGCGCAGGCCAAGCAGCAAATCAATCGCATTCTCGACACCGTGGAGAAGCTGGCCGAGTAGGATGGCGGGCCGCGGGCTCGTTCGACTTTGCTGACGCCACAGTGCATCTCATCCGGGGTTGTTGTCGAGTTCCGTTGGCTTTGCTCAAATCTCCATAGTGGCTTCAGAACTTGTGTTCTACAAACATATGTTCTATACTCAGTGAATCCAGTGAATTATGGATTGGGGCGGATGCGCTATGGGGACTGAATTTGATAAACAGCCGGTTGCAATACTTTCGAACTGCAGTAGTATATCTGTAACGTGGAAGTATCGGTGAGCGGAATGATGTTTCGAGATTGACGACTTGAGTCGTTTTGGAACGATCCCGTTCACAGTTCGTTCGCGCGAATGCCAGTGAGTTTTCGCAGTGTGCTGTACCGCAAGCTGCAGATGGTTGGCGCGGCGCACAGCCTGCAGGATTTGCGGGTGCCGCCAAGCAATCATCTGGAAAAGCTGAAGGGAGATCGGTCTGGCTGGTACAGCATCCGGGTGAATCGCCAGTGGCGTCTCTGCTTTAGGTGGTCGGACGGTGAGGCGGTGGAGGTTGAGCTTTGTGACTACCATTGAGGACATTATTTCAACGCCGGGGGATATCCTGCTTGAGGAATTTTTGGTGCCGTTGGGTATCAGTCAGTATCGTCTGGCGAAGGCTATCGGCAAGCCACAGTCGGCCGTTTCGGACATCGTGCACGGCAAGCGGGCAATAACGCCGGAGATGGCATGGCTGCTCGGACATGCACTGGGCACTACGCCGCGTTTTTGGCTCGATTTGGAATCGACGTATCAGCTCAAGATGCTGGAATATCGCGATATGCCACAGGTGACTGCATTGGCGTGAGATGTTTCGCATCGGCCGCGGGCTCGCTCGGTTTCCTCGTCGCCCGGGCGCACCGGCGGGATGCTCCCTGCCCCTCGGTGCTGCCGCGTGCCTGCTGAGATGCGGGTGGGCGATGTTTGCGGCCCTCAGCTCCTCGTGCTGAGCTTGTGCCGTAATGAGGGCATTTCATGGGTATGCCTCGTTCGTTGTAGGTTCGAAACGGTTGTGTCCTATGGACCTCCCGCATTCCTCTATAGTTCTTCTGAGAGAGTTTCTATATAGATATCTCATCGGCTGCTGCTGTGGATGTCGATGCGAGATGGGGAGGCGGCGGCATGACGTTTTCTCAGACGAAAACGCCGCAAGGATACCTGCCGTTCCGTGCGGTTTCGCTCATGATGCCGGGCACTGGGAATGAGGCGGCGCATATCGACGAGCCGTCTTTTGCATTTGACGTGTACACGGCACGCGAGATGGTGGATGCCCGTAAGCGGGGCATTGAAATTCCCACTGCACCGCAGGGTGTTTGCGACCTGGCGACGCTTGGTCTCTGCGTGAAGGCGACCGCGCGGGGCTTCGCCCCGTCAGAAGACTCCCTCTCTGCATTTGCCGCTGAAAATGGGCCCCTATTTGGTGCGATTGACGGCATCGAATCGCTTCGCGCGTGGAAATATGCTGCCGATGCGGCAATGACTGCGACACGTATCCAAGAGTGTGTGAACGTCTCAAAGGATATCCGGGCGCTGCGCGCGATGGGGCGGGTGAGCAAGCAACGTCTGGTCGATGTGGTTACGGGGACGGCGTTCGAGATCTTCACGCTGCACATCAATCCCTATGGGGCATATCACGAAGCGATCGCAAGGCTGCCGTTCATTCACCGCGTCGAGTGCGAAGAGGGCATTGCCTATGTGTTCGTTTCCTGGGTGTCCGGTGAACACAGTGCAGACAAGCTCGTCGAGTTCGATGCCCTGCTGTTCCCCGGCGAGATAACCGAGGGCGATGTGCAGGCCGTGAGCATGCTGTTGGGGTTCGATGCGGAGCTGGAGCGCTTGTCACGGGAGCGCTTGGTGGTTGCCAATAGGGAGGATTCCGACGGGGCGCGTGCGCCGACATCCGCTCAGGGTGCAGACGAGGTGTTCGGAGCGGGTGGCTCTGTCACCGAGAGAGGATCGATTGAGCAGATGGCGTTCCATCCGTTTGAAGCGGAGGATTCCCCACTCGATGTCGCGGATGCTCCGGTGCTCGCCGCCCTCGTGCAGGCGATGATTGCTGCGCATCTGGGCGGGGCGATCATCGATGTGTTTCAGGGTGATGCGGTGACGGGGTATCTCGCCTTCGATTCATTGTTGAGCTGGCTATGGTACGACTTCTCGCGCACGCTTTCAAAGATCTCGGTGGGATACTGCGAGCGATGCGGCAAGCCGTTTTCGCTGACGGGGCATCGGGGGGTTGGTAAACGTTACTGCTCGCGTGCCTGCAAAACGGAAGCGAAAAACGCCCGCGTGAGACAGCAACGGAACGATTCCCGCAACCTGTTCCTCGCGGGCACATCGCTCGAGACCATTGCGCGCGAGGTGTACGCGGGCACGAGGGAGCGAGATGCTGTGCAGCGGATTCGAGGCGATTTATCAAAATGGGTCGAGTTGAAGCGCCGTCTTGATGAATCGATTGCGCAAGAGGGCTTCTCGGCTTCCCAGCTGTTCAGGCGCTGCGTGTCTGCAGGCTTGGATATGCATAAGCTCCTGAATGCTCAGCGCTGGGATGAACTGCAGCGGGGATTGCGACGGGCGTCGCATGCCTAGGCGAAGCGGCCCGGGGCACACGTGGGCGGTGCCGGGCGCTACCTATGCGGGCACCAAAGCGTTGCGCGCTTCGGGCCCGCGCACATAAAAGTACCCCTTAATCATCTCTATAAGCGTGACGATGTTCTTTGTAGCATACATATTGACGTTCGAGGACGTTGCCAAACGGTTGGCGCGTGGGTGGGGTGTATTCGCCAGGAACGTGCCGTCTGTTCGGCGAGCGGTTGTCGCAGCGGTTGCTGGCGTGGAAGCAAATGACGGTCGAGTGAGTATTCGTTTTGGAGATGTGAGGGGAACGATATGAAGTGTCCGACGTGTGGTTTTGAGAACGAGGACGGCGCCAAGTTCTGCGTGCAATGCGGAGGGAGGGTTGATATCTCAGAGTCGGGGCGCAGGGACAATGCGGCCGAAGCTGCTCCGACGGCAGAATCCCCTGACGCGGAGGAATTTCTTGCTGCGGGGGAAGACGCTGCCGAAGCCGCTTCGGACCACCCAGAAGGGGAGGATGAGGCGGCATCTGCGGCGGCATCGGTGGATCCGGCGCCGTCGATCGAGGAGAAACCAGCGAAAGCGCAGGGCGAAGAGGATCTCAGGAACGCGAAGGGCTTCTTCAGCAAGCTTGTAGCAAAATACGGGAGCAAGCGTTTGGGCATTGCGGGCGGTATCGTTGCCGTCGCACTCATTGCCATTATTGCGGTCGTCGCGCTGCTTGGTGACGGTCCCAGCGATTCGCAAATCAAGCAGGACATCGAGAAAGCAGAAATTACATGGGGCGGCACCGGTGAGTTCGATTCCAGGGAGCCGTTTCAGATTTCTTCGGTTGAGGTAACGAGCAAGGAGAAGGTTGACGTTCCGAAAGGATTGTTCGGCGGTCAGCTCGGTGACACCGCCTACGAGGTGAAGGCAACGGTCAAAGCGAGTAACGGGTCAGTTGATTCAGAGGCGGTCGTGACGGCCGACTATGCGAAGTACCAGGGCACGTGGCAAGCATTCAGCAGCCCGAGCGTCGAATCGGAGACCGCGACTCCGGTAGCGGGTATTACCGAAGACGCCCTGAAGGCGGGTGCGCAGACGATTCTTTCCAAGGCGGACGGCAACAACAGGATGGCGGAGAACAGCCTGAGCACCATCTATGCTGACGCCAAGGTTGATGTCGACAAGGTCGACTTCGATAAAGAAGCCAAAACCTGCACGGCAACGATGAAGTATGCCGTTGAAGACACCTTTTCCAGCGCGAAGGCAACGGTCACCGCTGATTTCACGTATGAGAACAACACCTGGTCGCTCATGAACGCCAAGGCCGACGACAAGGCCAAGACCGTTTCCTACGACAAGCTCGTCGGCACGTGGAAGGGGACCTTTGAGAAGACGGGTCATGGGAAGTCGCGCGGATCGGATTGCTATGGCGCCGAGGGCAGCGTTCCGGAGTTGACGATAACCTCGGTTGACCCCAACTCGCTCAAAGTGGAGGGAACGTTCAGCGGCACGGTCCATGATCATGGCGAGTTGCCGAGCGATGCCAACGCCACTGAGGGCGATAGGACCGTCGAGGCGATGCCGTTTACCGCCACGCTTGAGGAGAAAAGCCAGTACGGCCGCGTTGGAACTGAATATACGTTCCCTGTTGAGGGCGGCAACACACTGCGTATCATGCTCGGTTTTGGCACGAATGGAGATGATGACCCAAGCGGCGCGTTCATCAAGGTCTACTACTGCTACCAATGCGATGTGGACGCCATCTTCCTGCCTGGCCAGCAGGAGAAGTGGGTTGACACCTATCGTCTGACAAAGGCCGACTAGCACGCTGGCTCTCGCCGATTGAACGAAGGGGCGTTTCATGTATTGTTCGCAGTGCGGCGCCGAACTGCCGGAAACCGCGCAATTCTGTTCTCAGTGCGGGGCGTCGACCGTTGCGGCGCCCGCTGCGAGTGATGGGAATGCCCCTCATGCCGAGGATGTGTTGCCGCTTGCTCCCGCCGATAGGCAAGCTGACGATGCCGTCGCCTGTGCTGGCGGGCCTTCGGTGCCCGGCGAAGCTCATGTGGATGAACCGTCCGCAGCGGATTCGGTATCCGAGGGGAAGCAGACGTTGGGCCGGCGGTTGCTGATGTTCCGTCGCACGACGCTGAAAGCGGTTCCCACCTTCGTTCTCGCGCTCTTTGCGTTCATGGCAACCGTTGCGACCGCCTACGCTGCCTTCAAGGTGGTTACCGAGGTCATCATCCCCGCCATCGAGCAGGTGGTCGAACAGGGCCAGGACGGCTCGGATGGTACGGGCACAGCTCAGGAGGGCGCTGAGAGTTCCGGCGAAGGCGCTGTATCAGCGGCGAACGAGGAGGCTCATGCCGCTTACGACCAGGTGCTTGATGACTATCGGAAGCTCATGGCTGAGAATGCTGGCGTTATTGCTTCGGCCGGTGAGTTCGGTACGATGATTGGCGATATGTCAGAGTACTCGGAAGAGCGGCAGGCATGGGTTGGAGACATCGTCTTTTCAAAAGATAGCAGGCTTTACTATGCCTACTTAGATATAGACGGTGACCTTGTTGACGAGCTGTTTGTCTCAGTAGGGGATGAATCGAGTTCATCGGAGAGCGGCTTCGTTTTCTGTGGCTTTGACTATGCAGATGGTGCGATTATCCGCTTTGCCGAATCTATCACGCGCGGGTCATATTATCTGTCTAAGGATGGCCTGCTAGTGGGATCTGGCTCCGGCGGGTTCGACACAGGGATCGTGACGGCATCGAAATGGGATGGGAGCGAATTGGTCGTTCAGGAGGCTGTCAGTTGGAATCCGGCGGACGATGCCGATCGAGGCAACCCGGACAGCCCCTATGTGCTTTCTACGACGAAAGACGGCAAAACGAGGGAGGAAACGGTATTGTGGAGCGCCGTTGAGCCAGCGCGTGATGCATTTATCGAAAAGCATTCCTCTGCCGATCCGCTTGACTGGATTATGCTGGAGTAGCTTGCGCATAGGGCGCGCAGCTCGTAGGTTGCTTTCCCATACGCCGTTGATGCTACCCCCTCTTTTGTACATCCCGTATAGAGGGAGATGCGGCAAAACTGCATCCCGAGTTGACGCTGTCTGTCGAAAACGGTGTTCACATTGCGAGCGACCCGTTGCTATCCGAGTATGCCGACGGCCAGACGCTTCTTGTCCTTCCGCACACGGCTGGTCTCATGTCGAGCGCCGAACTATACTAAGAAGGCTCATTACGTTTGATTGCAAAGGATGCTCATGTCCCTTTCCATCGGTATCGTCGGCCTGCCCAACGTAGGCAAGTCCACGCTGTTCACCGCCCTCACCAAAAAGGGCGGCTTGGCGGCCAACTATCCCTTCGCCACGATCGACCCCAACGTCGGCATCGTCGATGTGCCGGATGACCGCCTGCAGGCGCTCGCCGGCATCGTGCACCCCGGGCGCATCGTGCCCGCCACGGTTGAGTTCGTGGACATCGCCGGCCTGGTGAAGGGTGCCAACGAGGGGGAGGGCCTGGGCAACCAGTTCCTCGCCAACATCCGTGAAACCGATGCGATCTGCGAGGTCGTGCGGTACTTCAAGGACCCGAACGTGCTGCGCGAGGCCGGTCGAGCCGACGCCTTCGTCGATCCGGCGGCAGACGCCGATACGATCATGACCGAGCTGATTCTGGCCGACATCCAAACGCTTGAGAAGCAGATCCCCAAGCTCGAGAAGGAGGCCCGTCGCGACAAGGAGCTTGCGCCGAAGCTGGAGGTGGCCCGTCGCCTCGTCGATTGGCTGAACGAGGGCAACCGTGCCGCCGCGCTCGACATGACCGACGAAGAGCGCGCCGCTGCCCGGGGGCTGTTCCTGCTTACCATGAAGCCGATGCTGTACGTGGCGAACGTGGACGAGGATATGCTTACCGAGCCGTTGGCGCCGATCGATGGCGTGGAACCCATCGCCATCTGCGCGAAGGTCGAGGCGGAGCTGTCCGAGCTCGACGCCGAGGAGGCCGCGATGTTCCTGGCCGATTTGGGCCTTGAGCGCTCCGGCCTGGAGACGCTCGCCCAGGCGGCCTACAAGCTGCTCGGCCTGCAGAGCTTCTTTACCGCCGGTGAGATGGAGGTCAAGGCCTGGACGGTGCGCCAGGGGGCTACGGCCCCGCAGGCGGCGGGCGTAATCCATACCGATTTCGAGCGCGGGTTCATCAAGGCCGAGGTCATCGGCTACGATGACTACGTGGAGCTGGGCGGCGAGCAGGGCGCCAAGGCAGCCGGTCGTCTGCGCATGGAAGGCAAGGACTACGTCATGCACGACGGCGACGTGGTGCATTTCCGTTTCAACGTGTAGCCGGCGGCTGCGCGCAAGAAAGGCTTGAGGGACATGTTCCAATACAACAAGAAGGACGGCGTGCTGGCGATCGTGGCGTTGGCGCTGGCGATCGTGCCGCTGTTTCTGGTCTTCATCTACCTGCCGCAGCTGGGCGACAGCGTGCCCATGCGCATCTCGAGCTCGGGCGAGGTGCTGCGCTGGAGCAGCAAGTACGAGCTGCTGATTGCGCCGGTGCTGTCGATCGTGCTGGTACTCGCCACGTTCGTGACCGCTTGGCGCCAGGCGAAGCGCTACGCGGACGACCCGTCCATGGCCGGCATGACGGTGCATCGGCATATGCGCAATGCCGTGGTGCAAAGCGCGGTGTTCGTGGTGGCCACGGGCCTGATCCTGTACAGCGCCGTCTACGGTGTGAGCATCGGGCTGTAAGCGCGGGGTCTGCGGGAGCGTTGCGGTCTGTTCGACGCGCCCGCAGACGGCGTGCGGTCTGTGTGCCGAGCGGTCTTGTTCCATACGGCTACGATGACCTGCGCTCGCCGCGCTTGCATGGCGCCTCCGACCCCGGCAACGGGATCGGAGGCGTTTTCACAGTGGGTCTCGGGTGCGCTATGGGACCCCGGTTCGCCATGGGTTCCCGTTTGAGCCATGGGGACCCGAGTTCGTTATGGGGTCCGGACGTGTTGTGGGTCTCGGGTGCGCCATGGGGACCCGAGACCGTCATGGAGTTCAGGGAGCGCCATGGGTCCCCGTGTGAGCCATGGAGCCCTGCGCGTTATGCCAGCGCTACGTTGACCAATAGCAGGTAGAGTCCCGTGCCGGTAGCAATGGACAGCAGCATGTTGCGACGCCAGCGATGGACGAGGACCACGGCGGCGATGCCGAGCGCTTCGGGGATGCCATGCGTACCGGCGCTGAGCTGGACGTCCTTCAGGCAGTAGACGATAAGCATGCCGAAGACCGCAGCCGGCAGCACGCGGCCGAGGTAGGTGACGACGGCGGGCGTGCGTCGGCGGAAGGCGATGAAGGGGACCACGCGCGTGAGCAGGGTGGCGGCCCCGGCGGCGGCGATGGTGATGAGCTGCTGGGATACGGTCATGGGCGCCTTCCCTCCGCTGGGGCGTTGCGCCGACGGGAGCCGTGACGCGTGTGCGGAGGCTCGCTGGCATCGGGGTCGAGCCAGGGACGTGCGACGAGCATGATGCCGCCGATCGCCGCCATGGCGGGGAGCACAAAGGCATCCGGACCGAACAGGGCCAGGGCGCCGGCGCTCGCCGCGATGCCTATCGCCGCGCAGGGCACCTGCTCGCGCTGCTCGCACTGCTCGAGTAAGATCACGCAGAACAGGGCTGTCATGGTGAAGCCGACGCCTTCGATCTGTATGTTCAGAACCGCGCCGAACAGGCCGCCCAGCAAACAGCCGAGGACCCAGTACAGCTGGTTGAGCGCGGCGATCCAGAACATGAACCAACCTTCGTCAACGCCTTCGGGTGCGCGCTTGGCCCAGATGAGCGAGAACGTTTCGTCGCACAGGGCGTAGATGAGGTACGGTCGCGAGCGCCCGGTTTTCGGCAGGCGGTCGAGCAGCGAGATGCCGTAGAACAGGTGCCGAGCGTTGATGACGAGGGCGAGCAGGAACGCCTGGACCGGCGCGAAGGGTGCCACGAGCAGCGAGGCGCAGGCGAACTCCGCGGAGCCGGCGAAGATGACGACGGCCATGAGCGGCGGGATCCACCAGGCGAGGCCGAGCGAGCTGGCAAAGATGCCGCAGGCGATGCCGAGCAGCAGGAAGCTTGCAAGGATGGGCAGCGTGAGCGGAAATGCCGCCTTGAGGGCGCGAAGCTGCATGCCGGCTCCTTCCTCTCGTGTGCCGTCGGTCTCCATGGGGCGTCTGGTGGACGTTGGGCTCGACTATACCGCAGCTGCCGCTGCTCGACGCGATGCGGTGTGCGCCGGAAACACGCATGCAACGTGCGCGGATCGCCCTGTATGGCCGGATGCGTAAGGCGTGTGCGGATGCATGCAGTGTGCCGGATACACGCAACGTGCGTAGATTGGCTGCGCGAGTCAGGGGGCCGGTGCGGGCGGTAACATGGTAGAAATGCGTGCAGGTGTGGACGCCGCGCGACGGCAGGCGGGCAAGCGCGGCTGCCTGGGTACCGTCGGTGGCGGACGAGTGCGGGTGCTCGGACGCCGCGCGCCGACAGTGGCGGACGAGTGCAATTGCCCGGATGGCGGCGGCGGACGAGCGTGATTGTTTGGACGCCGCTGCCGGTGGCGGTCAAGCGCGGCCGCCCGGATGCCGCGCACCGACAGCGGCGGTCAAACGCAGTTGCCCGGATGGCGCCGCCGCTCCGGGATGGCTGCGAGGACGATTGCGCCGGCGCGCCCGTATGGCGGGGAAAGGGGCCTTATGGCGGACGAGAAAGCAACGCGGACGTTGCTGTCCAAACAGAGCAACGTGGTGGACTACGTGCGCGAGCGCCTGGATACCTTCGATGAACGCCCGCTCGGCGCCATCGATAGCCTGGTGTTCTCCTGGCTCGCCTATACGCGCCTGCCGTATGCGCTGGAATCGGCCTGCTTCGACACCGGCATCGGCCTGCACGAGCTGCTGCGTGCCGAGGACTTCGAGCAGATGCTCGGCTCCACATGGGATCCGCAGGGCAGCCGCGACCTGCTCATCGCCGCGTGTGCAAGCCCGCGCTTCCGCGAGGTCCGCCTGGCGCATTTTCGCTTTAAGACCGACCCCGACCACGAAGAGCAGTTCGCCGCCATGACGTTTTTGCTGCCGCAGGGTGGCGCGTATGTGGCGTTTCGCGGGACCGATTCGACGGTGGTGGGCTGGAAGGAAGACTTCAACATGACCTTCCAGAACCCGGTACCCGCCCAGGCCGAGGCGGTGGCGTATCTGGATGAGATCGCGCGGGAGACCACGGGCCCGCTCTATGTGGGCGGTCATTC
Source organism: uncultured Collinsella sp. (assembly GCA_902470925.1). Classification (GTDB taxonomy): domain Bacteria; phylum Actinomycetota; class Coriobacteriia; order Coriobacteriales; family Coriobacteriaceae; genus Collinsella. Next base: position 11,350 of record CABRIF010000058.1, read on the forward strand.
CAAGGGCGGCAACCTGGCGGTGTACGCGGCGGCGATGTGCGGCGCGGCGTGCCGGTCGCGCATTGAGCGCGCGTGGTCGCACGACGGCCCCGGGTTCCATCGCAGCTTCGTGCGCTCCGAGGCGTACCGGAGCCTGGAGGGGCGGCTGGAGAAGACCGTGCCCAAGTCGACGGTGGTTGGCGCGATGCTCTCTGAAGGGCCTGTATGCGAAATCAGCGTGGTGGAAAGCGACGGGATCTCGCTTCTGCAGCACAACCCGTTTCTCTGGGCGGTCGATGTGGAGGCCGCGCGCTTTGTGGCGGCCGATGGCCCCACGGCTTCGTCGCGCTATCTGTCCTCGACGCTCAACACCTGGATGGATCAGCATTCCTTCGAGGAGCGCCAGCGGTTCGTGGACGCGCTGTTCGGCGTCGTTGCCGTGACGGGTGCGACGCGCTTCGCCGACATTATGGCCGACCGCAAGACCAGCTTGCCGCTCATGTTGCAGGCAATTGATGCGCTGGGCGCCGATGAGCAGCAGTTCGTGAAAGACGTGCTCAAGTCGTTCGCTAGAACCGCCACGGTGGGCAAGGCCCTCGACCGTAAGCGCCCGCAGGCCTTGCCGTCGAGCGAGGGCTAGGTCCGGTTGCGGGACAGGGGGTTGCGTATCGGGGTGCGTGGCGCGTGGTGCGGTGTGTGGTCCGGCGCTGCCCACCGTCTCGAGGACGGGCCCGCGAGTCGCTGGGGGGAGCAGCGCGGTGTTCTGTGCTGCCTCGCCGCCTCGAGGGTGGATCTGCGAATCGCTGGGGGAACAGTGCGGTGTTCTGGGTTGCCCCGCTACGCTCCTGCTCAACCGTATAGGTCCTAGGCTGGGGGCAGAGCGGTGTTCTGTGTTGCCCCGCCGCCTCGAGGATGGATCCGCGAATTGCTGGGGAGCAGTGCGGTGTGTGGTCCGGCGCTGCCCGATGCCGATGCGTGGGGTTTGAAAACGGAGGAACTTTGCGCTCGGTGAAGGGGCAGGCCTGAGGATGCGACAGAGGTGTCGCGGGGCACAAGCGCGTGGAGACAAGGAGAGGGGCTTGCCGCAGGGCGGACGGATGCCGCTTCGATGCAGCAAGCCCTTGTCGTGCCGTTATATGTGGCGTATGCGAGGATGTGGTTCGATGTTCGCCGCCGCGCTTTTTGAGGGTTACGAGATGCGCCGGACGCGCACGGCGGTGCCCGATGCACAGGTCATGATCATCTCGGTAAAGGTCTCGTATCCGAGGGAGACGCCGATGATGGCGTTGGCGCCCAGATCCTGCGCGCGGTCGGACATCTCGTTTAGGACCTCCTCGCGGGCGGCCTTCATCTCCTCCTCGTAACCGGCCGAGCGGCCGCCGAACACGTTGCGGAGCCCGGCGCCGATGTCGCGGAACATGTTGATGCCGCTTACCGCTTCGCCGGTGACGATGCCGAGGTATTCGATGACCTCGTAGCCGTCGATACCGTTGGTGGTGGTCATGGTGAGCATGGTGCCTCCTTCATCGGGCGGGTCATTACGGCGATTGTACCCGCCGCGGGCTCGCATTGTCATGGGGCTGGGCTGCTGGGCTGGTTTTTGCTGCAGACGGGCGGCGTATCGAGCGGGCGGTGCGCGCTGAGACCCCGACTGACGCCTGTCGGGTTGCGACCATTTGCCGGTTTGGGGCCGTGTCGGTTTGGGGACGGGGTCATTTCGTTTCGCGGGTGGCCGTCGGTTTGGGGACGGGGTCATTTCGTTTCGCGGGGAAGATCCCGTTTTCCCCGTACGAATCGACCCCGTCCCCAGATTGCAGGGCCGGGGCTTGGGGCTGTCAGCTGTGTACGATTGTCAGCTGTGTCAAATCGCATGCATGCTTCTGAATCTATATCAGAAAAGAATACCAGGTAGAGAGCTTATGACAAGAGTGAAATGTATCAAGACTCTCTGGGTACGTTGCCAAATCGTGCACAGCTGACAGCCGCACACAGCTGACAGTGAGGTGTGGTTGTCAACCGCGCGTCTGGGCATTCTCCGGCGTCGGACTGGGTGCCCGCCTGCTGCTCTCCGGCGTCGGACTGGGTGCCCGCTTGCATTCGCCCGCCTCTGCTAGGCGCCCGCTTGCCGCTCTCTTCTGCTAGGCGCCCGCCCCTGCTGGGGCGTCTTGCGGAAACGCGCGCACCCGGCCGCTTGACCTTGCCGTAGCGGTAAGGTTTATGCTGCGACTCGATAGCCTGGCGAGACGGGCTTCGAGCGTTGCTGGGGCTGGGACCACGGTCATCGAGTCGGAAGGAGAGATCGCATTGGGGATGACGTACACCATCGGAGAGGTCGCGCGCATGAGCGGGGTGAGCGCTCGCGCGCTGCGACTGTACGAGGACGTGGGCCTGCTCGCCCCCGCGCGGAAGCCGAACGGGTATCGCTGCTACACCAGCGCGGAAATGAATCGGCTGCAGGAGATTATGCTGTTCCGCCGCATGGGGGTTCCGCTGGGGGAGGTTGCGCCCTTGCTGAGCAGCAGTGCGCCCGAGCGACGGAAGCTCCTCGGCCGCCATATGGCTGAGCTCCGACGCGAACGGGCTGAGCTCGACAGGCTCATTCGAACGATAGAGGTAACCATCAAAAGCGAAGCGGGAGGAAACCCCATGACAGACGAAGAGAAATTCGAAGGGATGAAGCGCCAGCTGATCGAAGAGAACGAGCGCGCGTACGGTGCGGAGGCGCGCGCGAGATATGGAGATGAGTCCGTGGACGAGAGCAATCGCACGATGATGGGGCTCACGAGTGAGCAATATGCACGGTTTCGTGAGCTGGAGCTGCAGATTCTCGAGGCGCTTGAGGCGGCGGTGGTTGAGGATGCCGATCCGTTGGGGGATGAGGGTGCCCGCGTATGCGCGCTGCATCGCGCATGGCTTTCATTCACCTGGCCGCGGTACACGCCCGAGATGCATCGCGGCTTAGCGGAGAGCTACGTGGCGGATGAGCGGTTTCGTGCATACTACGACCGCGCGGTTGAGGGTTGCGCACAGTGGCTGCGCGATGCCATCGTTGCCCACGCGTAGAGGCGTGCGAATGCGCGCGGGTGGACGGCGAATGAACAAGCATCGGATGTCTGTCGCGAGCGTTCAAGCACCTGCTGGGATGCACGGTAGTCTGTGAATCGCGTGGACGCTTGCTGTGGCGTGCGATATAACTTACGGATATATATGGGAAGCATATGGGAAGCCTCATCGCAGGGACAGATCGCGACGCATGATGAGGATCTCGTGCGAGCCGTTTGGGGCCATTGCATCGCTTGTTGCGGTTCTCACGGGGGTCAGCCCGCACTTCTCCATCACGCGGTGCGATTGGGCGTTGTCGAGGAAGCGGTCTGCCCAGATCGCGCGAGCCCCCAGGTCGTCGCGTGCATGCTCGATGAGACGCGCGAGGGCCTCGGGTGCAAATCCCTGTCCCCAGTGGGGGACGCCGATCCAGTAGCCGACGGCGTAGTCGTCGTCCGTCTGAAGGTAGGGGCAAATCGCACGCGTTTTGAGGCCGATTGCGCCGATGAGCGTACCGTTCCAGCGCAAAGTGATGGCGTATTGCTCGGGTCCGCGCAGGATGGTGCGTATGATGTCGAGGCTTTGCGCGGGGCTTTCGTGTGCAGGCCAGCCTGCTGCGGGGCCCACCCTCGGGTCGCGTGCGAGTTCGTAAAGAGCTGGCGCATCGCTGTCGAGCCAGGGTCGCAAGATGAGGCGGGCAGTTGTGAGTTCCATGAGTGCTTCCTTGAGGTCGCGGGGCTGGTTGCGGGCATCGGCGGGCCTGCCGGTTTGGGGACGGGGTCGTTTCGTTTCGCGGGGAAGATCCCGTTTTCCCCGTACGAATCGACCCCGTCCCCAGATTGCAGGGCCGGGGCTTGGGGCTGTCAGCTGTGTACGATTGTCAGCTGTGTCAAATCGCATGCATGCTTCTGAATCTATATCAGAAAAGAATACCAGGTAGAGAGCTTATGACAAGAGTGAAATGTATCAAGACTCTCTGGGTACGTTGCCAAATCGTGCACAGCTGACAGCCGCACACAGCTGACAGTGAGG
>CABRIF010000059.1 GCA_902470925.1 uncultured Collinsella sp.
TACACAAGGAGTATCGTCGGCAGCGTCAGATGTGTATAAGAGACAGGTCGAGGCCGTCGCCGGCAGCGCGCAGGAGCCGCGCGTGCGCTTCTCCTGCTCCCATACGCTCGACGACGCCGAGGGCCTTATCGGCTGCTACGTGCTTGCGCGGGCGGATGACCTTGAGCTGGGCCCGCGTGACGTTGCCTTCGCCGACCTGGTGGGTCGTTGCGTCGTCGACCGTCGCCACGGTGATCTCGGCACAATCGAGTCGGTGATGGAAACTCCCGCCAACGACGTCTGGGTCATTTCCGGAGGCCCCTTCGGCGAGGTACTCCTGCCCGTTATCGAATCCGTGGTGCCCGCCATCCCCGATGAAGGCCCGATCGAGGTCTGCGTCATGGACGGGCTGCTCGATATGAGCTAAGACCCGCGAAGGAGGATCCGATCCGTGCTGATCGAGACGCTCTCGGTGTTTCCCGAGCTGTTCGAACCCTATATGTCGACCTCCATCATGGGCCGCGCTCGCACGCGCGGCCTGTTCGACTTCGCCGCCCACGACCTGCGCGATTGGACGCACGACCGCCATCGCACCGTCGATGATGAGCCCTACGGCGGCGGCGCCGGCATGCTGATGAAGGTCGAGCCGCTGTTCGAGGCCGTTCGCGACCTCGCCGCGCGCGGGCCGCATCGTCCGCGCGTGGTGTTCTTCACCCCGTGCGGGGTGCCGTTCACGCAGCAGGTTGCCGCGCGCCTGGCCAGCTGCGAGCGCCTCCTTATGGTGTGCGGCCGCTACGAGGGGATGGACGAGCGCGCCTACGAGCTGGCCGATGAGCGCCTGTCGGTGGGCGACTACGTGCTGACCGGCGGCGAGCTGCCGGCGCTGGTGGTGGCCGATGCCGTGGTGCGCCTGCTGCCCGGCGCGCTCGGCAATGCCATGGGCAGCGTCGATGAGTCGTTCGCCACGTCCGCAGGCGGCGGTTTGCTCGAATATGCCCAGTACACGAGGCCCGCCTCGTTCGAGGGCGGAGAGGTGCCCGCGGTGCTGCTGTCCGGGGACCACGCGCGTGTGGATGCCTGGCGACGCGAGAACGCCCTCGAACGCACGTGCCGCTGGCGGCCCGACCTCATCGCGTCGGCCGACCTGACGGACGGCGAACGCGCCCGCGCGCATGAGCTCATCGAGCGTTATCACGGCCCGAGCGAGGAAAGGTAGACCACCCATGTCAAACCAAACGGCAAGCATCGGCCGCACGATCGTGGAGTGGCTGGTCGTCTTCGCGATCGCCCTCGGGTTCTTCTTCCTGGTCCGCACGTTCATCGTCGCTCCATACACGGTGCCCACCGGCTCGATGGAGCCCACGATCCAGATCGGCGACAACCTCTTCGCCCAGAAGGTCACCTTGCGCCTGGGTATGGATGTGGCGCCCGGTGACATCGTGGTGTTCACCAACCCCGATACCTCCTCCGACCACGGCACGCTGGTGAAGCGCGTGATCGCCACGGCCGGCCAGACGGTCGATCTGCGCGACGGGGCGGTGTACGTGGATGGCGTGGCGCTCGATGAGCCCTATGCCCAGGGGTCCAGCTACCCGCTGCCCACGCAGGCGCCCGGCGTCGCGGTGAGCTTCCCGTACACGGTGCCGGAGGGAAGCGTGTGGGTCATGGGCGACAACCGCGAGAACAGCGCCGATTCCCGGTACTTCGGTTCGGTTCCCACCGAGAACCTGGTGGGTGTGGCCCTGTTCCGCTACTGGCCGCTCGACCGCATCGGCGCCCTGTAGGCGCGCGCCCGGCGCCCGTGCCGCGCCGCATCGACGCTGTGCCCGCACGGGCGCGTGGCTCGAGGGGTTGCCTCCCGACACCACAGCCAGCTGGCTCTCCCGACACCGCAACCCGCCGACGCCTCCGATGCCGCGAGCTCGCTGGCGCTCCCGGTGCAGTCGGCGCGCCTTGGCGGGGCGAGCTCGTGCAGACCTGCGGTATCATAGGCACCTGTCAGTATTCATCGCAACACACAAGGGATGGAGAGGTATGGACGCCCAAGCGCTAACCTTCCAAGACATCATCCTGAAACTCCAGCAGTACTGGGGCTCTTTGGGGTGCACCATCATGCAGCCGTACGACTCCGAGGTGGGCGCCGGCACCTTCCATACGGCCACGACGCTGCGCTCGCTCGGCCCCAAGCCCTGGCGCACCTGCTATGCCCAGCCCTGCCGCCGTCCGGCCGACGGCCGCTACGGCGAGAACCCCAACCGCCTGCAGCACTACTACCAGTTCCAGGTCCTCATGAAGCCGAGCCCGGAAAACTCCCAGGAGCTCTACCTGGATTCGCTCAAGGCCATCGGCCTGGACCCGGCCGAGCACGACGTGCGCTTCGTCGAGGATGACTGGGAAAGCCCCACCCTGGGCGCCTGGGGCCTGGGCTGGGAGGTATGGCTGAACGGCATGGAGGTCACGCAGTTCACCTACTTCCAGCAGGTGGGCGGCATCGAGGTGAACCCCGTCCCCGTTGAGATCACCTACGGCCTGGAGCGCTTGGCCATGTACGTGCAGGGCGTCGACTCGGTCTACGACCTCGTGTGGAGCGTGGCGCCCGACGGCACCCCCATGACCTACGGCGAGGTGTTCTTGGAAAACGAGCGCGAGTTCTCGACCTACAACTTCGAGGTCGCCGATATCGAGCTCATGCGTTCCAAGTTCGACGAGTTCGAGCACGAGTGCAGCCGCTGCCTGGACGCCAAGCTGCCGCTTCCCGCCTACGACTGCATGATGAAGTGCAGCCACAGCTTCAACATCCTGGACGCGCGCGGTGCGCTGTCGGCCACCGAGCGCGCGGCCTACATTCTGCGCGTGCGCACGCTTGCGAAGGCCTGCTGCGAGTCCTACCTCGCCGAGGTCGCCGCCGAGCGCACCGACGATCCGACCCCTGCCGTGGAGGTGGCCTAAATCCGATGGCGAACACCCGAGACTTCCTGCTAGAGATCGGCTGCGAGGAGATGCCCTCCGCGCCGCTCAACAACGCCGTGGCCCAGCTTGAGCCGCTGATCGCCAAGGGCCTTGACGAGGCCGGCCTTGCCCATGGAGGGGTGCGCGTCATCTCCTCGCCGCGCCGCCTGGCCGTGCTGGTGAGCGCGCTGGCCGAGGCCACCGAGGCGGTCAGCTCCATCATGCGTGGCCCCTCGGCCGCCATCGCCTTCGACGTGGATGGCAACCCCACCCGCGCGGCCGAGGGCTTCGCCCGTAAATTCGGCTTGACAGCCGCTGACCTGGTGCGCCGGGCCGACACCGACGGCACCGAGTACGTGTTCGCCGAGCGCAACGTCCCCTCCAAGCCGGCTCAGCCGATCCTCACGAACGTGTGCGAGTCCCTGATCGCTGCCATCCAGTGGCCGAACTACCGCAGCCAGCGGTGGGGGAGCGAGCGCGCGACCTTCGTGCGCCCGGTGCGCTGGATCTGCTGCCTGTTCGGCGACGAGTCCATTCCGGTGCGCTATGCCGATGTGGAAAGTGCGCCTGTCACGCGCGGCCATCGCGTCCTGGCCCCCGGCAACCACGCGGTGCCGAGCGCCGACTCCTATGAGCAGGTGCTCGAATCGGCATTCGTGCTGCCGGCCGAGCGCCGCGAGGAGGTCATCCGCGCCGGGATCGCGCGCATCGAGGCCGAGCTCGGCGTACGGGTGGATACGCCGAGCAAGGTGTTCGAGGAGGTCGTGAACCTCTGCGAGTGGCCCAGCGTGCTCGTGGGCCACTTCGACGAGGAGTTCCTGGCGGTCCCGTCCGAGATCATCTGTGAGTCGATGCTCTCCAACCAGCGCTATTTCCCCACCTACGACGCCGCGGGCAAGCTGACCCGTGCCTTCGTGGTGGTGTCCAACGCCGATCCGGCGGTGTCGGCCACCGTCGTCGACGGCAACGAGCGCGTGGTGCGCGCCCGCCTCTACGACGCCAAGTTCTTCTACGACGAGGATCTGAAGGTGCCGCTCGAGCAGTTCCGCGAGCGCCTGGCGGCCGTCGGCTTCCAGAAGAAGCTCGGCACGGTGCTGCAGAAGTCCGAGCGCATGGAGGATCTGGCGCTCGCCTGCGCCCGCGCCGCGCACCTGGGCGCCCACGCGGCCTCCGATGCGCAGCGCGCGGCCCATCTGGCCAAGGCCGACCTGGTGTCCTCCGCGGTGATCGAGTTCACCAGCCAGCAGGGCGTCATGGGCGGCTACTACGCCGCAGCCGCCGGCGAGGCGCCCGAGGTGGCCGCCGCCATCCGCGACCACTACCGTCCGCGCTTTGCCGGCGACGAGCTTCCCGCCGGTGCGGCCGGCTGCGTGGTGGCGGTGTCCGACAAGCTCGACACCATCGCCGGCATGTTCGCCATCGACGAGCCCCCCACCGGCTCCAAGGACCCCTTCGCGCTGCGCCGCGCTGCGATCGGCGTGGTGAACATCCTGCGCGACCGTCTGGGCTGCGGCTACGAGGCGCTCGTCGACGCCGCGCTCGACGCCTACCTCGAGCAGGGGCTCACCTTCGACAAGGACGCGGTGGCGGCTGCCGTGTGCGCCTTCATCAAGGGGCGCATGGAGCAGATGGCCCGTGATGAGCGGGTGGCCCCCGACACCGTGGCTGCGGTCGCGGCCGGCACCGTCACCGTCCCGGCGCACTTCTTCGCGCTCGCCCACGCGCTCGACGACGCCCGCGCGCACGATCGCGCCGCCTTCGAGAACCTCGCCACCGCCTACGCGCGCGCCTCGCATCTGGCCGACGCCGCGCTGGGATGCGAGGTCGACGTCGCACTCATGGGCGATGCCGAGCGCTCCTTGCTGGAGGCCACCGACACGGCCCGCGATGCGGTCGCCGCCGCCCGCGCCGCCGAGGATTTCACGGCCGTGATCGCGGCGCTCGCCGCCCTGCGCGAGCCGATCGATGCCTTCTTCGACAGCGTCATGGTCATGGACGACGACGAGGCGCTGCGCGCGAACCGCCTGCGCCTGCTCAACCGCTTCGGCGCCGTGTTCGCCGATGTCGCCGATATCGGCGAGATGGCCCGTAAGAAGTAGCCATGCATCCACGTGACCCCGCAGCCCATCTGTCCGAGCGCACCGTGCTCATCGTCTCCGATGCGCTCGGCAACACGGCCTACGGGGTCGCGCTGGCCGCTCTCAGCCAGTTCGACCACGCGTGCGTGCACATCCAGCGCCTCTCGAAGATCGAGGATGTGGCGCGCGTACAGAGCTTCCTCGATGCGGGCGCCTACGGGGCGGGAGCGCTGGTGGTGCTGCACACCGTTGCCGCGCCCGCCCTGCGCGCAGAGCTCGCGGCGCTGCTGGCCGCCCGTTCGATTCCCGCCATCGACCTGTTGGGTCCTGCGGTTGCCGCCCTGCGCGACCTGCTCGGACGGGAGCCGAACGGCATGCCCGGCATGACCCATCGGGTCGACGACCAGTATTTCGAGCGCATCGACGCCATGGAGTATTTCGTCGAGCATGACGACGGCAGGGGAGCCGACGACCTCTCCCGCGCCGACATCGTCTTGCTCGGCATCTCGCGCACCGGCAAGACCCCGCTGTCGATGTACCTCGCCTTCCAGGGCTACCGCGTGGCGAACATCCCGCTCGCGCACGGCGTAGAGCCCCCGGCCTCGGTCTTCGACATCGATCCGGCCAAGCTGTTCGGGCTCATCTCAACCGCGCCGGTGGTCTCCGACATCCGCGCCGCGCGTATCGGCGAGGAGGTCGCTCGCGGCTGGTCGGGCACCTACGCCGCTCCCGAGCACGTGGAGCTCGAGATGGACGAGGCGCGCGCACTCATGCGCCAGCTCGGCTGCTTCATCGTGCGCACCGACCACCGCGCCATCGAGGAGACGGCCGCCGAGATCGTCGCGCGGATGCATCAGGTGGCGGCGGCCCGCGACGCGCGGCGCGCGCAATCGTAGCGTACGCATTTCTACTGCTACAAATCATGTCCACAACCTGCGGTGGTATGCTCATACAATAACCACATGGGCTACCGTTGGCGCGCATAATACAACCGCTCGCAGAGGTTCGCGCGGTCTGCAACTTTGCCGGAGCCCCGTCTCCTATAGTGCTCTTCGAGCCGCCATCCGGCGGACCCATCGGTCGTATGAGGGAGAAGACATGACCGTAGAGCACCACGTCTATCGTTTCGGAGCCGACGTGTCGGGTGTTGACGTCACCGAGGGCGACGCCTCGATGAAGTTCGTACTCGGCGGCAAGGGCGCGAATCTCGCGGAGATGGCCCGTTTGGGGCTGCCGGTCCCCGGTGGATTCACGGTGACCTGCCAGACGTGCATGGCCTATGCGCAGGCCGGCAACACGTGGCCGGAAGGGGTGCTCGCCGAGATCGATGCGGCGCTGGCCGATCTCGAGCTGCGTATGGGCAAGCGGCTCGGCGATGCGTCCGACCCGCTTCTCGTCTCGGTGCGCTCCGGTGCGCCCTTCTCGATGCCGGGCATGATGGACACCGTCTTGAACCTCGGCATGAACGACGAGTCGGTCACAGGGCTCATCAAGCAGACGGGCAATCCCCGCTTCGCCTGGGACTCCTACCGCCGCTTCGTGCAGATGTTCGCGGACGTGGTGCTCGGTGTCGACGCCGACCTGTTCGAGAACGCCCTGACCGAGAAGCGCCTCATCGCCGGCGTCCGCACCGACGCCGAGCTTTCCGAGGCCGATCTGGAAGAGCTTGTCGCCACGTTCAAGGGCCTCGTCTCGGCGCAGGTGGACCCCGCGCGCTTTCCCGAGCTCGCGCAGGGCGGTAGGGTGGTGTTTCCCGCCGATGCGCACCTGCAGCTGCGCCTGGCCATCCAGGCCGTGTTCGGCAGTTGGATGAACGAGCGCGCCTGCCTCTACCGCTCGCTCAACCGCATCCCCGACGACCTGGGCACGGCGGTGAACGTGCAGGCGATGGTGTTCGGCAACAAGGGCGAGACCTCCGCGACCGGCGTCGCCTTCACCCGCAACCCCGCCGACGGCACGCGTGAGCCCTACGGGGACTTCCTCATCAACGCGCAGGGCGAGGACGTCGTGGCGGGCATCCGCAACACCGAGCCCATCGCCGATCTCGCCGGCGCCGAGGCGCTTCGGGATGCGGCGGCCCAGCTCGAGCGCACCTTCGGTATCCTCGAGGGGCATTTCCGCGACATGTGCGATATCGAGTTCACCATCGAGCAGGGCAAGCTCTGGATGCTGCAGACCCGTGCGGGCAAGCGCGCCGCCACCGCTGCGCTGAAGATCGCCATCGACATGGTCGCCGAGGGCCTCATCAGCCGTGAAGAGGCCGTGCGGCGCATCGACCCGGCCCAACTCGACCAGCTGCTGCACCCCCAGTTCGACACGACCGCCCCGCTCGACGTGCTGGCGCGCGGCCTGAATGCGAGCCCCGGCGCGGCGGTGGGCGAGATCGTGTTCTCCTCCGATGACGCCGTTGCACGCGCGGCCGAGGGGCGCCGCGTCATCCTCGTGCGCTGGGAGACGAACCCCGACGACCTCAAGGGCATGACGGTCGCCCAGGGCATCCTTACCAGCCACGGCGGCAAGACGAGCCACGCTGCGGTCATCGCGCGCGGCATGGGAACGCCCTGCGTGTGCGGCGTCGATGCATTCCAGATCGACGCGGCTGCCAAGGAGGTTCGCATCCAGGGGAGCGAGACGGTGCTGCACGAGGGCGACGTCATCTCCATCGACGGCGGCCAGGGCACCGTGGTGCGCGGGGCCGTGCCGCTCATCGAGGCCGAGCTGTCCTGCGACCTCGAGACGATTCTCGGCTGGGCCGATGAGATCCGCTGCTCGAACGAGCTCGGCCGCGCCTACGGCGTGCGGGCCAACGCCGACAATCCCGCCGATGCGCGCCTCGCAGCCGACATGGGCGCCGAGGCCATCGGGCTGTGCCGTACGGAGCACATGTTCCTCGGCGACCGCAAGCAGATCATCCAGTCCTTCATCCTCACCGACGATCCCGCTGTGCGCGAGCGCGCCCTGCGCGACCTGCTCGCGGTGCAGACCGAGGACTTCCTGGGGATGTTCGAGGCCATGGACGGCCGTGACGTCGTGGTGCGCCTGCTCGATCCGCCGCTGCACGAGTTCATCGACAGCCCGCGCGAGCTGGAGGTGGCGCTGACGCGTCGCGAGGCGGCCGGGGCTGCGGACGAGGAGCTTGCCGACCTGCGGCGCCGCCTGCGGGCGGCCGATAGCATGGCGGAGCAGAACCCCATGCTGGGCCTGCGCGGCGTGCGCCTTTCCGTCATCTATCCCGAGCTGCCGCTCATGCAGGTTCGCGCCATCGCGACGGCGGCCGCCGCGCTCCGTGCGCGCGGCTTGGACCCCCGGCCCGAGATCATGGTCCCGCTCGTATCGCTCGAGTCCGAGATCGCCGAGATGCGCCGCATCATCGAAGGCGTGCTTAACGAGGTCGCATCCGAGCAGGGCTGCGCGCTCGACATCCCCATCGGCACGATGATCGAGATCCCGCGCGCCTGCCTTGTCGCCGACGCCATCGCGGCGCACTCCGACTTCTTCTGCTTCGGCACGAACGACCTCACGCAGCTCGCCTTCGGCTTCTCCCGCGACGACGCCGAGGCCAAGTTCATCCCGCAGTACCTGCACAGCAAGCTGCTGGGCGACAATCCCTTCGAGACGCTCGACGAGGGCGTGGCGGAGCTGGTGGGCATGGCCGTCGAGCGCGGTCGCCGCGTCAAGCCGGCGCTGTCCGGCGGCGTATGCGGCGAGGTCGGCGGCGACCCGGCGTCCATCAAGCGCTTTTATGAGCTCGGCGTGACCTACGTCTCCTGCTCGCCGCACCGCGTGCCCATCGCGCGCCTGGCGGCCGCCCAGGCAAAGCTCGCGGTGGAGCAAGCGGGGGCGTAGCGCGTCGCTTTTCGCGTTATGCCTCTGCTCAGCAAGGGTTCGCATTCGAGCCGTTGGCGTATCTGGGGTTCGTGTTGGTGCCATTGGTGGAACCAGGGTTCGTGTTCGAGCCGTTCGCGAATCCCGGGTTCGTGTTGGTGCCATCGGTGAGTTTTGGGTTCGGCTTTCGTCCATCTGGGGCTGTTTTTCGCTCTTGGATGGACGGGCGCCGAACCCTCGTTGCGCAGACGTCCCCAAGCCGAACCCGCGTTTACGCAGGTGGTCTGATGCAGTTCGTCTTCCATCCGAAAGAAAAAGGCAACCGAGTAATCGGTTGCCACAGGGAATGTGTGCGATGTATGCGTTTGGAAAACGCCGTATGGCGAGCGAACCTACTCGTCTTCCGCATCCTTCTTGTTCTTATTTGCCCACCAGGTACCAGCCAGCGAGTAGCTTCCCCCTAGAATGAACGCGATGAAAATAATGAGCGCAGGCAGATCGTCCATTGCATATCCTCCCTGTGCATCGTTACATATCTCAGTACAATTGGGAACGTATACAGTATCGCTTATACTACAACAACCTTATGTTTGAACGTAATCTATCGGCCGTACCGTCTGCGGCCAAAATCGCGCCGTTTACCGACCTGCTGTGTCTGTTCATGCCGAGCTGCCCCCATAAGGACTAGCATTTCCAGCCAAGAATTGGTTCATGAGCCCGTCTGGGCTCTGCGGAAGGGGAGGAAACAATGTCTGCTGTGGTTCCAGAGCGGATGCGCGATCGCAGTGCCGAGCACGAGGAGATCCGGGGCCGCGACATTCGCTGGGCCTACGCGCGGCGGCCGTCCTGCCTGATTTTCAACCTGGTGGTCGCGGCCATGGTGGTGCTTCAGGTTTTCGATCCCGGCAACCTCGCCTGGCTCCATCTGGTGCTGCTGCTCGCGGCAAACCTGCTGCTGGTATTCGTTGTGCCGGGTGACGTGCGGTTCGCGATAGCTGAGGACCTGCCGACCAACATGATGCCCGAGGTGTATGATCTATGCATCATCGGGTTGATGGGTTTCGACAATGACCCCGGGGTGTCGATGGCGATATATGCGGCATCGACGGTGCTGGTCGTGGCCGTGATCGCGTTCTATATTGCTCGCGCGCGGTTCACCTACGACCAGCGCCGTGCATTCGGCATCGGCGTTCTACTCGCGGTGGATGCGCTGTTCGTAGCCGAGTTTGCGCTTCCGTATCTGCTCGGCTAGCATAGGTCTCCGTGAGACCGTGAGACCGTGAGACCGTGAGACCGTGAGACCGCGAGGCCGCGAGGCCGCGAGGCCGCGAGGCCGCGAGGCCGCGAGCCCGAGCGCCCGCTCCATCCCCGCTGTCCACCGAAAGGCCATCCGCCTCGCGCTATCCCAGCTGTCCGCAGAAAGGCCGTCCGCGCCGTCTGTGCCACCGCCCGGCCTGTTCATCCTGTAGGCATTGCGCCGCCCGTGTTTTGCGGGCGGCGTTTCTTGTTACAATGAAACGTCATGGTCTTATCGCACAGGCGATCTGAACGAGCGGCACCGCCGCTTGAAATAGTGTCAAACAACCGGAAGGAACCCCCGCTTATGGCAACAGACAAACCCCAAACCGAGAAGAAGACCGAGAAGAAAGCCGAGAAGAAGAAGTCCACGGCCCCGCTCAAGATCATCCCCCTGGGCGGCCTTGACGGCATCGGCAAGAACATGACCGCCTTCGAGTGCGGTCCCGACATGGTGCTGGTGGACGCCGGCCTCATGTTCCCCGACGACAACCAGCCCGGCATCGACCTGGTGCTGCCCGACTACACCTATGTCCTGGAAAACGAGGACAAGCTGCGCGGCATCATCATCACCCACGGCCACGAGGACCACACGGGCGCCTTGCCCTATCTGCTGCAGGATCTCAACCAGAAGGTGCCGATCTTCTCCAGCAAGCTCACCTTGGGTTTCATCGAGGGCAAGCTCTCCGAGTTCCGCATCCGCGCCCCGCGCTTCCGTGAGGTCAAGGGCGGCAGCCACATCAACCTGGGCTGCTTCTCCATCGAGTTCTTCTCCACCACCCACTCCATTCCTGGCGCGCTGGGCGTTCACATCAAGACGCCGGCTGGCACGGTGGTCCACACGGGCGACTTCAAGCTCGACCAGACCCCCATTGACGGCGTGACGCCCGACTACGGCGCCCTGGCCCGCTTCGGCAAGCAGGGCGTCGACCTGCTGCTGTCCGACTCCACCAACGCCACGGTGCCCGGCTTCACCAAGTCCGAGGCCGAGGTGGGTCCCTCGATCTACAACGCCATCAAGAACGCCCGCGGCCGCGTGTTCGTCGCCTCGTTCTCCAGCCATATCCACCGCCTGCAGCAGATCTGCGACGCCGCCAAGAAGTGCAACCGCAAGATCGTGGTCACGGGCCGATCCATGCTCACCAACACCCGCGTGGCGCGCGAGCTGGGCTATCTCAAGGTCGACGAGCGCGACCTGGTGGACGCCTTCGAGATCAACGGCATCCCCGAGGACAAGATCGTCGTCATGTGCACCGGGTCCCAGGGCGAGCCGCTCTCTGCGCTGTCCCGCATGGCCAACGGCGAGCACAAGACGCTGTCCATCCACGACGGCGACACGGTGATCATCTCGGCCACCCCGGTCCCTGGCAACGAGAAGGCCGTGCAGCAGGTGGTCAACAGCCTGGCCAAGCTCGGCTGCGACGTGTACGACAAGAGCCGCGCGCTCGTGCACGTCTCCGGCCATGCGAGCCAGGAGGAGCTCAAGCTCATGCTGGCGCTCACCAAGCCCACCTACTTCATGCCGGTGCATGGCGAGGCGGTCCACCTGCGCGCCCACGCCAAGCTCGGCGAGCGCATGGGCATCCCGCGCAAGAACATCTTCGTGGTGGATAACGGCGACACCCTCGAGCTGCGCGACGGCAAGGTCAAGCGCGGCCGCGCGGTGGAGTCCGGCGTGGTCTACGTCGACGGCCTGCGCATCGGCGACACTGACCCGATCGTGCTGCGCGACCGCCAGAAGCTGGCGAGCGACGGCATGGTGACGGTGGTGGCCACCCTCGACATGAAGCTCAAGAAGATCGGCGATGTGGAGTTCTCCGGCCGCGGCGTGTCGTTCCCCATCGACGACCGCTTTGCCGCCGAGGCGTCCGACGCCGTGCTCAAAACGGTGGAGAAGGGCGCGTTCAACTTCTCGAGCAGCGGCACCGACGCGCTGCGCAAGGCAGTGCGCGATTCGCTGTCGAACTTCATCTGGAACCGTACGCATACGCGACCGATGATCATCCCGGTCGTCATGGAGGTGTAGCTTGGCGCGCGCGAAGGGCACAGCAACCGATACGGCACCGCGCAAGCGCGCCGGCAAGCACGCAGCCGCCGACAAGGCGGCTGCGGCCGGACTGCGCGCAAACGAGGGGCGCTCGTCGGCATCTGAGCAGGTGCCGACGTTTTCCGACGCCACGACCGGGCGCGACATCGCCGGCGTGATCATGGCGGTCATCGCGGTGGCCTCCTTCATCGCCGTCGTGTCCCCGGCCACCGCCCCGGTTTCGCGCGCGGTGGCCGGCTTCTACCACCTGGGCTTCGGCCTGGGGGCCTATGTGCTGCCGTTCGTGCTGCTGGCCGCCGCTGTCGCGCTGTTCGTGCCGGAGCGTATCCACCCCGACGGGCGCACGGTGGCCGGCGTGGTAATCATTTACGTCGCGATCAGCGCCCTGCTGTCACTGTTCGTTCCCGGCGCGAACCAATCGGTCGCGGCCATGTTCGAGGCGGCCGCGCTTTCCGCTTCCGGCGGCTATGTGGGCGCCTGGGTGGCCAGCGCCCTGCAGTCGGCGGTGGGCACCACTATCGCCGCCGTGGTGCTGGTCGGCGCCATCGCCGCGGGCCTCGTGCTCGTGGGCCTGTCGATCGGCGGAGCGGTGCAGTCGGTTGTCACGCGGCTGCGCGGCCTGGCCGAACGCCGCCATGTCGATGTCAACGACGCTCCGTGGGGCGATGAGGACGCCCTGGGCGGAGCCGCTGCGGCCCAGCCGGCGCGCTCGCGCCGCAAGGCGGCCGGGGGTCTGCTGGACGATGCCGGCGCCGCCGTCACCACGTTTCTGGGCAACCGGGAGACCACGGTGCTCTCCCGTGAAGCCGACGACGAGCCCGATGTGGACGAGGATCCCTTCGTAGACGTGTCCGAGCAGGTGGCGGCCGAGCGCGCCGAGACCACGCTCATCCCGGTTCCCGATCGCGTGGCCCCGGCGGCCTCCTGCGCACCCACCACGGTGCTTTCGCAGGCGGCGGCTGCAGGCGCGAAGGGCACCGATACCGCCGATGCCGCGGCCGAAGACGACCCGGAGGTCCCGCCCTTCGACACCGACGGCAAGGCGAGCCCCACCCCGGCGATCCCCGGCTTTCTGGCCGGGCACGCGCAGCCCGGCACGGACGCCGCCCAGGCGGCTGCCGCCGAGCTTGCCGCAGCTGCGAGCGCGGACACCTCCGACGAGGACGGGGACGCCGCCGAGGCGGCCCAGCTTCCGCCTGCTTCGATGCTGCGCCATAACCCGCATTCTGCCGCCTCGGCCTCCTCGGACAACGAGCTCGAGCAGACCGCGCAGGCCCTGCAGTCGACGCTCGCCGAGTTCGGCCGCTCCGCACGCGTGGTGGGCTGGATCGCCGGCCCTACCGTCACCACCTTCAAGCTGCAGCCCGGCGAGGGCGAGCGCGTGAGCAAGATCTCCAGCCTGGAGGACGACATCGCGCTTTCGCTGGCTGCCCAGTCGGTGCGCATCTTCGCCCCGATCCCGGGCACCTCGCTGGTGGGCATCGAGATCCCCAACGCCAAGCGCCAAAACGTTAACCTGGGCGACGTGCTGCCCTATGTGCAGGGCGGCCCGCTCGAGCTGGCCGTGGGCCGCGACGCCGAGGGCCAGCCCATCGTGGCCGACCTCGCCAAGATGCCCCACCTGCTCATCGCCGGCACCACCGGTTCGGGCAAGTCTGTGATGATCAACTCCATCATCATGGCCCTGCTCATGCGCACCCACCCCGACGACGTCCGCCTGATCATGGTCGACCCCAAGCGCGTCGAGCTGTCGGGTTACAACGGCCTGCCGCACCTGTACGTGCCGGTGGTGACCGAGCCCAAGCAGGCGGCGAGCGCCCTGCAGTGGGCCGTGTCGGAGATGGAGCGGCGCCTCAAGGTGTTCGAGCGCATCGGCGTGCGCAAGATCTCGACATTCAACGACAAGCAGGCCGCCGGCGCGTTCGAGCACTACGACAACCCGCCGGCCAAGATGCCCTACCTCGTGATCATCATCGACGAGCTGTCCGACCTCATGATGGTGGCCGGCAAGGACGTTGAGGCCTCGATCGTGCGCATCGCGCAACTGGGCCGCGCCGCCGGCATCCACCTCATCGTGGCCACGCAGCGCCCCAGCTCCAACGTGGTGACGGGCCTCATCAAGGCTAACATCACCAACCGCATCGCCTTCAACGTGGCCACCGGCATCGACTCGCGCGTCATCATCGACCAGATGGGCGCCGAGAAGCTCACCGGGTACGGCGACATGCTCTTCTCCAAGGTGGATTGGGGCAAGCCCAAGCGCATCCAGGGCTGTTTCGTCTCCGACGACGAGATCAACGAGGTCGTGGAGTTCGTGAAGTCCCAAGGCGCCCCCGACTACCATGAGGAGATCCTCTCGGCGGTGGCGCCCGCGCAGATGGGCGGCGGCGGGGGAGGCTTCTACAACGAAGCTCCCTCCGAGGACGACCCCCTGCTGTGGGATGCGGCCCAGATCGTCGTGGAGACCCAGCTCGGTTCGACCTCGGGCCTGCAGCGGCGCCTCAAGGTGGGCTACGCGCGCGCCGGGCGCATCATGGATATGCTCGAGGAGAAGGGTATCGTGGGCCCGCCCGATGGCTCAAAGCCCCGTGAGGTCCTCTACGATGAGGAGGGCCTGGCGGCGCTGCGTGCTGTCGAGGAGCCCTTGAGCGACGAAGAGATTCAGGGAGGATTCTAAGATGGCCGCTCGATTCGGCGAGATGCTGCTTGAGCGCCGCCGCCAGCGCGGGCTTTCCATCCAACAGGTGGCCAACGTCATCAAGATCAGGCCCCAGATCATCGAGTACTTCGAGTGCGAGAACTTCGCCGCCATGCCTCCTCGCGGCTATGCCCAGGGCATGATCGCCAGCTACGCGCGCTATCTCGGGCTGAACCCCCGCGAGGTGGTGGGCGCCTACTTCGACAGCCTGCATGCCTTCGAGCAGCAGGCGGCGGGGGCGGGGGTCGGCCGCTACCATGAGTCGGTGGCCGATGCGAGCCCCCGCAGCGCGAACGCCACGGGTCGCTTCCTCATGGTGAACTCGGGGCCGGCCAGCTCGCGTTTCGCCACCCGGCCGCCGCAGGCGGGCTATGTATCCGAATCCACCTCGCCGCACGAGCCGATGGCGGCCCAGCGCCTGCGCCCGGCGCCTCGCGGCGGCCGTCCTGTGGGCGCCGGGCGCAGCGGCGACATGCGCGGCCCTGCCG
>CABRIF010000060.1 GCA_902470925.1 uncultured Collinsella sp.
GGAGCTGGGCATCTGCTTCTGCCCGGACGAGGAGATCGGCCACGGCGCTGAGCTGCTGGACATCGATGAATTCGGCTGCACCTACGCCTACACGGTCGACGGCGGGCCGGTGGGGGAACTTGAATGGGAGTGCTTCAACGCCTGCGAGGCAACCGTGCGCTTCCAGGGCTTTTCCATCCATCCCGGCGACGCCAAGGGGCGCATGGTCAACGCCGGCGAGGTCTTCTGCCGCTTCCACAGCCTGCTGCCAGCCGCCCAGCGCCCCGAGTACACCGAGGGCTACGAGGGCTTCTACTACCTTGAGGGCGTCTCGGCCACCGTGGAGCACGCCACGGCGCGCTACATCATCCGCGACCACGACGCCAAGAAGTTCCAACGCAAGATCGACCTGCTCCAGCAGGCGGCCGCCTTCGTGAACGCCGAGCTGGGCGTCGAACGCGTGCAGGTGGCCATCAAGCAGCAGTACCGCAACATGGCCGAGATCGTGGCCGACTACCCGCAGCTCATCGACGAGGCGCGTGCAGCGTTTGCGGCGGCGGGCATGGAGGCGAACGTGATCCCCATCCGCGGCGGCACCGACGGCGCACAGCTCTCCTTCCGCGGGCTGCCCTGCCCCAACCTGTCCACCGGCGCCTTCTGCTGCCACGGCGTCAACGAGTTCATCCCCGTCAGCTCGCTGACCACGATGGTGCGCGTGCTCCAGGAGCTCGTGGCGCGCTTCGCGTAGACAAAGTCGGGCCATGCCCACCATCCGCCGCCGCACCGGCCCGCGGCTGCGCCAAGCGCGAGCGCGGCGCGGGGCGTCGACGAGCCGGGGTACGGACCCGTAGACGCAGCGACACCGGCCCGCGCAGCCGACATCCCGGCACATTGACGGCGACAGCGCCGACCCGCGCCGTCGGCGGATGGACGGCGTGCGAGGCCCACATACAAAGCAAGGCGGCCGCCATCCCCTGCACCGGGGTGGCGGCCGCCTTGTGTTGACGCGTATGAGAGCGCCTGAGGAAGCGCAGGGGCGCGCCCGGGCTACTCGGTCGACGAGCTCGACGTGGAGGAATCGGCGCTTGAGGCGCTCGAGGAGGTGTCCTCGTCGGAGCTCTTGCTGATATCGCCGATCGTGGAGTCGCCGCTCGTGTCCTCGCCCATCGTCTGCGGGCCTTGCGGATCCTCGCCGGCTTCGACGCGCTCCATCATCTCGGCAAGCTGGTCCTCGTAGACGAACACGTAGCTCTGGCCGTTGACCATCGTGGTGGAGTCCGAGTAGGACGGCAGGTTCGCCGAGTAGATGCCGTCGGTGTCCATGCCGCGCATGGCGTTGGCGATCGAGACGATGTCGGTCACGGACAGGTCGGTGATGACCATCTCGGAGATGGACTCAACCGTGCTGGCGATGTTGGCGATGTCGAGCTCGTTCAGGATCTTGTTCGCGAGCGCACCCAGAATCTGGCGCTGATGGCGCATACGGGTGTAGTCGCCGTCGACGTACTGATAGCGGGCGCGGGCGTAGGTGAGGGCCGTCGCGCCGTCCATGTGCTGCTGGCCCGGCTCAATCTTGATGTCGAGATGCTCGGGGTCGTCCACACCCTCGGTGGCATTGACGTCAACGCCGCCCACCGCATCGATGAGCTTCTGCATGCCCTCGAAGTTGATCTCGGCGTAGTGGGAGATCTTGACCCCGCACAGCTCGTTCACCGCGGTAACCACGCCCTCGGGGCCGTCGACCGCATGCGTGGCGTTGATCTTCATCGTCTCGCCCTTGTAGACCACCTTGGTGTCACGCGGGATGGAGATCAGCGTGGCCTGCTTCTGCGTGGGATCGATGCGCGCCAGGATAATGGAGTCCGAACGATACGTTTCCTCGCCGGGGCGGCCGTCGGTTCCCAGCAGCAGGATGTAGAAGGGATCCTGGGTCTCGTTGGTGTCGACCAGCGTGGAAATCAGGCTGCTGTTGATGTAGCCGTTGCCCCCCAGGTTGTTCATCACGCGGGCGAACCACAGGCCGGCGGCACCGGTGCCCGCCAGCAGCAAGGCGAGAAAACCGCACAGCACGCCGCGGCGGATGAGCTTGCCGCGGCGGCGCTGCCGGGCGCGCTCGGAGTAGCGCGTCACGTTCTCGCGGCTGTAGATGCGGCTGCTGGCGCCAGTTGAGGGACGTCGTCCCTGCTGGATGGGCTTTTTCCTGCGTCTCATGGGAAACCTGCGCTAATCGTCGATGGGATTGGGGACGGTGATGCGGGACACCGTGGCACCGAGCGCCTGGAGCTTGTCCACGAAGCGCTCGTAGCCGCGATCGATATGATGGACGGCCGAAACCTCGGTTATGCCCTCGGCAACCAGGCCGGCTACCACCAGCGCGGCGCCGCCGCGCAAATCGGGCGAGGTCACCTGCGCGCCCGAGAAGCCCGGCACGCCATGGACCATGGCGTGATGGCCCTCGATGAGGATGTCGGCCCCCATGCGCACAAGCTCGGAGGCAAACATGAACCGGTTCTCGAAGATATTCTCGGTGATGATGGAAGCGCCCTGGGCCAGTGCGGCAAGCGTCATGGCCTGGGCCTGCATATCGGTGGGAAAGCCGGGGAACGGCAGGGTTTGGATGTCGACCGGGGTGATGGCCTCGGCGCGGTTCACGTGCACGCCGCCCTCGATGCGCTCGACCGTGATGCCCATGGTCTCGAACTTCTTGAGCACCATGCCCAGGTGCAGCGGGTTGAAGCCCACCACATCCAAGCCGCGCGGGCCTGCGGCCAGCGCGCCGGCGACGATGAAGGTGCCGGCCTCGATGCGATCGCCCACGACACGGTGCGTGACCGGATGGAGCTCGTCCACGCCGTCGATCGTCACCACGGGCGTGCCGGCGCCGACGATCTTGGCGCCCATCTCGTTCAGCATGTTCGCCAGGTCGACGATCTCGGGCTCACGGGCCGCGTTATCGATCACCGTCTGGCCCTTGGCGCGCACGGCGGCCATGATGAGGTTCTCGGTGGCGCCCACGCTGGCGAACTCGAGGGTCACGGTGTCGCCCACCAGACCCTCGGTGGCATCGGCGTAGATATAGCCGTGGTCGGTATCGAAGGTGACGCCCAGCGCCTCGAGCCCCAGGATGTGCATATCGATCTTGCGGGCGCCCAGGTTGCAGCCGCCTGGCATGGCGATCTTTGCCTTCCCGAAGCGGCCCAGCAGCGGGCCCATCACAGCGGTGGAGGCGCGCATCTTGGCCACCAGGTCGTACGGGGCCTCCCACGAGCTCACCGCCGAGGTGTCGATGACCAGGCAGTGCTCATCGGTGACCTCGATGGTTGCGCCCATGCGTTTGAGCACCTTGCCCATCACGTGGACGTCGGAGATATTCGGGACGTTCTCGAGTGTGGTGACGCCCGGTGCCAGAAGCGTTGCGGCCATGAGCTTGAGCGCGGAGTTCTTTGCCCCCGAGACGCAGACCTGCCCCTCGATCGCGTGGCCGCCTTCGACGCGGATGATATCCAAGCGCAATCCCTTTCAAAAGCATATGCCCGGAAGACGCAAGTCCCCCGGGCATGATGTCAATCGCAATACGTTCGGGCAGCGCCCGAGCCGGCTAACGAGCAAGCAGAAGCTTGCACCATGCGATTTCATTATAGAGGTAGGCGCGGCGTGCATCGTCTGCTGACAAATTCATCAGGCCGTCTTCAAATCCGGCCAGTTTCTTCTCAACAGCCTCACGGTCCACATGCTCCAGGTCGGCCGCGCGCTCGGCGAGGATGATCACCTCGTTGTTGGCCACCTGGACATAGCCCTCGGTGACGGCGATCGTGTGGTCGACCGTATGCATATCCGTGTTGGATACGCGCACGTACCCGCGCTCGATGGTGCAAATCTCGCTCGCATGCCGCGGCATGATGCCGAATTCGCCATCCGTGGAGGGGACGGCCACGAAGGCCGCCTTCCCCTCGAAGATGCACTCCTCCGGACACACGACACGAAGCTGCATGGCCATGAACTACGCCCCCATCTTCTCGGCGCGCTCGCGCACGTCCTCGATGGTGCCGGCGTAGCGGAACGCCTGCTCGGGCAGGTCGTCGCACTTGCCGTCAACGATCTCGGCGAACGAGCGGACCGTATCGGCGACCGGGATGTAGACACCGGGGTTGCCGGTGAACTGCTCGGCCACGTGGAAGGACTGGGAGAGGAACTGCTGCACCTTGCGGGCGCGACTCACGGTGAGGCGCTGCTCCTCGGTAAGCTCGTCCATGCCCAGGATGGCGATGATGTCCTGCAGGTCGGAGTACTCCTGGAGCAACTCCTGCACCTTCACGGCCACGCGGTAGTGCTCCTCGCCCACCACCTCGGGGTCGAGGGCGTCGGAGGAGGACGCCAGCGGGTCGATGGCCGGGTACAGGCCGAGCTCGGCGATCGAGCGCGACAACACCGTGGTGGCGTCCAGGTGGGTGAAGGTGGTGGCCGGCGCCGGGTCGGTCAGGTCGTCGGCGGGCACGTAGACGGCCTGCACCGAGGTGATCGAGCCGGTGACGGTGGAGGTGATGCGCTCCTGCAGATCGCCCATCTCGGTGGCCAGCGTGGGCTGGTAGCCCACAGCCGACGGCATGCGGCCGAGCAGCGCGGAGACCTCGGAGCCGGCCTGGGAGAAGCGGAAGATGTTGTCGATGAACAGCAGCACGTCCTGACCGCGGTCGCGGAAGTACTCGGCCTCGGTGAGGCCGGCCAGGCCGATGCGCAGGCGCGCTCCAGGAGGCTCGTTCATCTGGCCGTAGACCAGGCAGGTCTTGTTGATGACGCCGGATTCCTTCATCTCCAGGTACAGGTCGGTGCCCTCGCGGGTGCGCTCGCCGACGCCGGTGAACACCGAGGTGCCGCCGTGCTCCTGGGCCAGGTTGTTGATGAGCTCCTGGATGAGCACCGTCTTGCCCACGCCGGCGCCGCCGAACAGGCCGGTCTTGCCGCCGCGGATGTAGGGCTCGAGCAGGTCGACCGCCTTGATGCCGGTCTCGAAGATCTCGGTCTTGGTGGTGAGCTGGTCGAAGCCGGGCGCCGGATGGTGGATGGGATAGTAGTCCTCCACCTCGGGCATCTCGTGCCCGTCGACCGGCTGGCCCATGACGTTCCAGATGCGGCCGAGCGTTTGCTCGCCCACCGGCATCTTCATGGGAGCGCCGGTGTCGACGGCCTCCAGGCCGCGCTGCAGGCCGTCGGTGGACGACATGGCCACGCAGCGGACCACGTCACCGGGCAGCTGGCTTTCGACCTCGAGCACGGTGTTGATGTGTCCCTGCGGCGTGTCGGCATCGACGACCAAGGCGTTGTAGATGCCGGGCACCCCGTACTTGAACTTGACGTCCACGACCGGGCCGATGATGCGGACGATGCGTCCGACGCGCGCCTCCTCGTGGTCCATCATGTCGATGGTATCTGCCATTAGTACTCCTCCAATGCGGCGGCACCGCCCACGATCTCGTTGATCTCGGTCGTGATCGAAGCCTGGCGCACGCGGTTGTAGGTACGGTTGAGCGAATCGATGATCTCGGTTGCGTTCTCGGTGGCCGAATGCATCGCCTTGCGGCGGGCGCCGTGCTCGGCTGCAGCCGAGTCGATGAGCGCCTGGTGCACCACCGTGAGCGCGTAGCTCGGAATCAGGCGCTGCAAGACGTGCTCAGCCGACGGCGAGAACTCGAACGGCGAGGTCAGGCGCTTGGGCGCCGCGCGGCGCGGGCCGCGGGCGGTGCGGATGACCTCGGGGTCGAGCGGCACGATGCGCTCGGCGCGCAGCTGCTGCTCCACACGGTTCTTCGCGTGGAAATACACGATGTCCACGCGACCGAGGGTGCCTTGAGCATAGCCGTCGAGCAGGTAGTTCGCAATGGAGCGGGCCTGCTCGATGGTGGGGTTGTCCGAGGCCCCCTCAAACCGCATCACCACGTCCGGATAGGAACGGAAATGCTCGCACACCTTACGGCCGCAGACGATGAGCTCGACGGTCTTGGCACCATGGCGCTTGAAGTGCTTGATGCGCTGCTCGACCGCTCGCTCAACCTGCATATTGAAGCCACCCGCGAGCCCGCGATCGGAGCTGATGGCGATCACGAGCGCACGGTCATAGGATGTCGGGTCCTGCAGCAGCGGCGTGGAGGTCCCGTTGGCGCGGACGTCGCCGGCCACCGTGAGCATCACGTCGGTGATGGCCTCACGGTAGGGCTCGGACTGGTTCGCACGGGCCAGGGCTCGAGAGATCTTGGCACTCGAGACCATCTCCATGGTGCGCGTGATCTGCTTGGTGGTTGACACCGAGTTGATGCGCTTTTTGAGTTCGCGGAGGTTGGCCATAGGGCTTAACTCTCCTTTACGTCACCGGAGCGCGCCGCGGACGGGTTGTTCAGCAACGTGAACTCCGACTTGTAATCCTGAATGGCGGCGCGCAGCTCACCGGCAAGCTCGTCGTCGATCTTCTTGTCGCCCACGCGCTCCATGAGCCGACTGCACGCACTGTTCAGGTAGTCGATCAGACCGTTGCGGAACGGCAGCACCTGGCTGATATCCATATCGTCCAGGAAGCCCTCGTTGCCCGCGAACAGCACCGCCACCTGGTCGTTGACCGTGAGCGGTTTGAAGCGGGGCTGCTTCAGGAGCTCGGTCATGCGCGCACCGTGGGTGAGCTGCTGCTTGGTTGCCGCATCGAGGTCGGAGCCGAACTGCGAGAACGCCGCCAGCTCGCGGTAGGCCGCCAGGTCCAGACGCAGGTTGCCCGCAACCTGCTTCATGGCCTTGGTCTGAGCCGCACCGCCCACGCGCGACACTGAGATGCCCACGTCCACAGCCGGGCGCTGTCCCTGGAAGAACAGCTCGGACTGCAGGTAGATTTGGCCATCGGTGATCGAGATCACGTTGGTGGGGATGTAGGCCGACACGTCGCCGTCCTGCGTCTCGATGATCGGCAGGGCCGTCAGCGAGCCGCCGCCGTTGGCCTCGGAGAGCTTGCAAGCGCGCTCCAGCAGGCGGGAGTGCAGATAGAAGATGTCGCCCGGGTAGGCCTCGCGTCCGGGTGGACGGCGCAGCGTCAGCGACATCTGACGGTAGGCCACGGCCTGCTTGGACAGGTCGTCGTAGACCACCAGGACGTGCCCGCCGGGGTTCTCGGCGCTCGCCGGCTCGCCGTTCTCGCCGTTATACATGAAGAACTCGCCGATAGCGGCACCAGCCATGGGCGCGATGTACTGCATCGGCGCGGGCGTGGAGGCGCTGGCCGACACGATGACCGTGTACTCGAGCGCTCCATGGCGGGCGAGCGTCTCGCGGATGTGCGCGACCGTGGAGGCCTTCTGGCCAATGGCCACGTACACGCAGACGATGCCCTTGCCGCGCTGGTTGAGGATGGCGTCGATGGCGATGGCGGTCTTGCCCGTCTTGCGGTCGCCGATGATGAGCTCGCGCTGGCCGCGGCCCACCGGGATCATGGCGTCGATGGCCATGAGGCCGGTCTGCACCGGCTCGCACACCGGGGTGCGGTCGATGACGCCGGGGGCCTTGAACTCAATCGGGCGGCGGCTCGTCACGCCGAAATTCCCCTTGCCGTCGATGGGCTGGCCGAGCGGGTTCACCACGCGGCCGAGCATGTCGCGGCTCACCGGGATATCCATGACGCGGCCGGTGGTGTGGCACAGGTCGCCCTCCTTGATGGAGTCGACATCGCCGAACAGGACCGCGCCCACCTCCTCGCGATCGAGATTCTGAGCCAGGCCGTAGACGACCTTGCCGGTGCTTGAGCTGGTGAACTCAAGCAGCTCGCCGGCCATAGCGCCCTTGAGGCCGATGATGCGGGCGATACCGTCGCCCACCTCGGCCACAGGGGAAACCTCTCGGGAGTCCACGGTTGCCGTGAGGTCATACAGACGCTCGCGCAGGACGCGCTCGATGTTCTCGGCGTTGATTGACTCTGACAACTTCGCTACACCTCCGTTTGTGTCGTTTCCTGCGTCATGACCTTGCGCGCGTTC
This sequence comes from uncultured Collinsella sp., assembly GCA_902470925.1. Classification (GTDB taxonomy): domain Bacteria; phylum Actinomycetota; class Coriobacteriia; order Coriobacteriales; family Coriobacteriaceae; genus Collinsella. The sequence goes on from CABRIF010000060.1 coordinate 7,986, forward strand.
TCGATCTGCATCTTGACCGATGCGTCACGGTGCTTGCCGCGCGCGGACAGGACGATGCCGCCGATGATGCTCGGGTCGACATGCTCGATCAAAAAGACCGGGCTTTCCAGATCGGCCTCGCAGCGGCTCTTGACGAGCTGACGCAGCTCGTCGTCGAGCGGAATCGCGGTGGTCACGTGCACGCCGATCACACCGCTGCCCGCGAGCGAACGCAGGTCCTCGTCGTAATCGTTGTGCGTCACCACATGGGAACCCACCGCCGCGCGGTTGGCATCCACCAGGCTCTGGTAGGACTCAAGCACCTGCGGCAGCTTGTCGAGATCGCCCTGCTTCATCATGGCGGTGAGCACCGCCATGAACTCGGGCGCTGCGGTCTGGGCCTGTGCGCATACAATGAGCGGGTCGAGGTTCTCGAACACGCGGTCCTCAGACAGCGCCGCCTCGAACAGCGAATGCGCGTACGTGTCGACCTTGCGCTCAGTCAAGCGCGTACTAGCCATTGAGCGCACCCACTTCCGCCAGGTACTTCTTGATGATCTTGCGCTGGAGCTCCTCGTCGGAGGACAGCTTCTCGTCGACGATCTTGGAGGCCACAGCCACCGAGACCTTGGCGATGGAGTCCGTTGCGCGGTCGTACATCTGACGCTGCTCGTTGGACGCATGCTCGCGTGCCTTGGTGATGATGTCCTCGGCCTCCTTGTGGGCGTTGGCGATGATCTGGGCACGGACCTGCTCGGCGTCGGTGCGCGCCGCCTGCACGATCTCGGACGCCTGACTGTGCGCGTCGATCACCAGGCCGTTGGCCTCGTCACGCAGCTCTGCTGCCTGGGCCTTCGTCTCGTCGGCCTCCTCGATGCTCTCCTCGATGTGCTGCTCGCGCGCGGCAAGCGCGCCTACGACGCGCGGCCACACGAACTTGGCAAGCAGGAACCAGATGATGAGGAACACCACGAGCGCGGGGAAGAACTCCGCGGGCTTTGGGATCAGAAGGTCCGCGCCGTCCACGGCCTCAGCCTCATCGGCGAATGCGAGCGCAGGTGCCGCCAGCGAGGCGAGACCCGCCGCGAACACCGCGGCCGTACCGATTCGGATGCGTTTCATAGTTACCACTACCCCCTTCGAGTTTTTCGGTGGTCACATCCGGGGCTGCTTACTTGACAACCAGTGCGACGACGAAGCCGATCAGCGCCAGGGCCTCGGCGAATGCCGAACCCATGATGAACACGCTGAAGACACGGTCCTGCACCTCGGGCTGACGCGCCATGGCGTTCGCAACACCGTTTGCGGTGATGCCGATGGCAAGACCAGCACCGATAACACCAAGTCCGTAACCGATAACTCCCACGATTCCTCCTTCGATCATGCGCCGGCTCTTTTGGCTGCGCATCCGAAATCCTAACCTGTCTATATCAAGCGCGCCCGCGGGTGGCTCGCTTGGTACCGAATTGCGCGGATCTGACGATCCGATGCGGGGCGAAGGCCGCCCCTGGTTGCTAGTGGCCGGCGTCTGCACCCTGGATGTAGACGGCGGTGAGCATGGTGAACACATACGCCTGGATGGCGGCGACGAAGATTTCGATCGCGTAGATCACCAGCAGAATCGCGGCAAACGCCACGCCCGGCAGCGCGCCCACGAGATTGAGCGCCGAGATCTCGTCGATCAGCGGATGGGCGAACAGCGTCACCATGATGGCGAACGAGCCCATGACCACGTGGCCGGCGAACATGTTGCAGAATAGACGGACCGCCAGCGTGATGGGGCGCAGCAGGGTGGAGACGAGCTCGATGAGCCACACCAGGGCGTTGAGCGGGAAGCCCACGCCCTTGGGAGCAAAGCTCTTGAAGTACCCCACCGGGCCCTGCGCCTTGACGCCGCAGGCCACAAAGTAGATGAACACCACGATAGCCAGCGCCGCCGTGGTGGAGATGGTGCCGGTGCCGGGCTTCATGCCCGGGATGATGCCCACGATGTTGTTGATCAAGATGAAGAAGAACAGCGTGGCCAGAAACGGGAAGTGGCGCTTCCACGAATCGCCGAGGATGCTCTTGATGATGTCGTTCTTGACGAACTCGACGACCCACTCCACGCCGTTCATGAACAGCCCGCGCGGCACCAGCGAGGTGATGCGGCGCGAATAGATGAACATGAGCGCCATGAGAATGATTGAGGAGACGACCAGCCAGAACGTGTACTGCGTCACGCCGTGCACGAGATTGCCGACGATCGGGGTCGAGGTGAAGCTCGACACCAGCTCGTTGATCTCTGCTGGGAGCTTGGAAAACGCGTCCACTGCGAACCCTCCTAGAATCTGCGTCCCATCGCCATGAAGGCGAGATACGCCCACATCGCGAAAAACCCTATCAACATGCCTGCGAGCACATCGAGCGTGCGGGCGGGCACCAGCAACCAGACCGCCGCCAAGACCGCCATGAGAAAGGCGAACGAGACGGCCACGGCGGCCAAACCCTTGGCAACCGTTGGCCTGATGCTGCCGCGGTGCGCGAACACCACGACGCCGAGCAGCGGGATGAACCCCGTCACACCCGAAACGGCACCGAGGGCGATCGTTGCCAAACGCTCCGGTCCCATGGGCACCAAGCTCCTTCCGGCACTGCTCGAACATGGCCACGAGGCTCGAACGCCTTGCCACCCGCACATCTCACAGCGGCGGGCGGAAAACGTTCTGGTGAAATATAGCACTCGGGGCGCGCGGAAATCAGAAGTTTTCAGACATTCGTTAGATTATGTACACACGTTCACAATCTAACAGGCGTTGTATTTCCGCGTAACAACAACGGGCGCTACAGCGTACCGAAAATGCGGTCGCCGGCATCGCCCAGGCCGGGCACGATGTAGGCAGCCTCATTCAGCCCCTCGTCGATAGCGCACGTGAACAGACGCACCTCGGGATCGTGGTCGAGCACGGCCTTGATACCCTCGGGCGCCGCCACCAGCACCAGCAGGCGGACGTCGCGCACACCCTGACGCCGCAGGTAGTCGATGGCCGCCGTGGCCGAACCGCCCGTGGCGAGCATGGGGTCGACCACCAAGCAGATGCGTTGGTCGGCGTCGGCAGGCAGCTTAGCATAGTACTCGTGGGGCTCGTGCGTCACCTCATCACGATACATCCCCACATGACCGACACGCGCCGCCGGAATGAGCTCCAGCAGACCGTCTACCATGCCGAGGCCCGCGCGCAGGATGGGCACGATCGCCACCTTGCGACCGGCGATCTGCTTGCCCGTGGCCTCGCAGATGGGCGTGGTGACCGGCGTATCCTCGAGCGGGAAATCGCGGGTGGCCTCGTAGCCCTCGAACAGCGCGAGTTCCTTGACCAGCTCGCGGAACTGCTTGGAGCCGGTCTCGGTGCTGCGCATGATGGTGAGCTTGTGCTGCACCATGGGGTGATCGACCAGCGTCACCCGGGACTCATCGTACGTTATCGCCATTATCTACCTCGTCTTTCTATATATATTGCGCGGATGGGCCGCGCGTCTTTCCAACGCCGGGGGCCGCCTCGCCGCCCGTGGGGCCGCCTGCAGGAGCCCCGATGCCGGCCGCGTGCCGGTGGAGCCGGGCGAGGGCGCGGAGCGGGCATGGGGTCCGGACCCGCCTCACGCAAAACCGCCTGCTACTGCTGGCTATCCAGCGCCATGATCTTGGCGACGCGACCCTCGTGGCGGCCGCCCTCGAACGCGGTGGTGAGGAACACGCGCACGATCTCGCGGTTGACCTCGGGATCCACGAAGCGTCCCGAAAGGCCGATCACGTTGCCGTCGTTGTGCTGGCGGAACAGCGCGGCGAACTCGGGCGTGGTGATGGAGCTGGCGCGGATGCCGGCGATCTTGTCGGCCGCCACGGCGATGCCGATGCCGGTGCCGCACACGCACACGCCCCGCTCGGCGTTGCCGGCAGCGACAAAACGGCCCACCTTGGCTCCGAAATCGGGGTAGTCGACCCGGTCGTCGGTATCGGGGCCCAGATCGATGACCTCATGGCCCAGGTCGTTCGCAAGGTACGCGGCGAGCATCTGCTTCTGCTCGAAACCGGCGTGGTCGGACGCAATGGCAATGCGCATGGCACATCCTTTCAATGGAACCGTCCGCGCGGATACGCGGAGATACGGCAAGCGGGCCAGCCATGGGCCCGCCTTGATTCACTGTACCATGCTTTGAGCTGCACCCACTCCGGCCTTGCATTCCACCGTTAAACGGCAGCTGCGCCCTCACCGTTCCGCCGAAACGGCGGGCACGGCGAGGCACGGGCACGGGGAGCCGCGTCACTTCGAGGTGCGGGCGCGCGCCACGGCATCGTGCCAGCCTGCGACAGCATCGTCGAGCGAACCGGCCTCGACCAACGGATCGAACCGACGCCCCACCATGCGGTTCTGCTCGAGCTCGTCCAAGCCTTCCCAGTACCCCACGTGCAGGCCGGCGAGATAAGCGGCGCCGAGGGCGGTCACCTCGACCGTCTCGGACTGCACCACCGGGATGCCCAGCAGGTCGGCCTGGTACTGCATGATGAACTCGTTGCGCGAGGCGGCGCCGTCCACCGCCAAGCTCCCGAGCTGCATGCCCGTGTCGCGCTCCATCGCGCGCAGCACGTCGAGGCTCTGGTAGGCCATGGACTCACACGCTGCGCGCACCAGCGCCGCTCGGTCGGTTGCCCCTGTGATGCCGCAAACGATGGCACGGGCCTCGGCGTCCCACCATGGAGCCCCCAGGCCCGAGAACGCCGGCACCATGTAGCAGCCACCCGTGTCGGAAACCGTGCGGCACACCGCGGCCGTCTCCCGGGCGCTCGTGATGAGGCCCAGGTTGTCGCACAGCCACTCGATGGTGGAGCCGGCATGAAAGATAGACCCCTCCAGCGCATAGGAGATCTCGCCATCGCGGGCGATGCCGATGGTCGACACGAGCCCCTGCTGCGACTCAACGCAGCGTTCACCCGTGTTCATGAGCATGAAGCAGCCGGTGCCGTAGGTGTTCTTGGCGTCACCCGGACCAAAGCAGCAGTGCCCGAACAGCGACGCCTGCTGGTCGCCCGCCACGCCGGCGATCTGCGGGCTGTGCGTCATGATCTCGCTCGACACCCGCCCGTACGAGTCGGAGCTCCAACGCACCTCGGGCAGCATGCAGCGCGGCACATCCAGCAGGCCGAGCAGCTCATCGTCCCAGTCAAGCGCATGGATGTTGAACAGCATGGAGCGGCTGGCGTTGGTGTAGTCGGTCGCCCACACCGCGCCGCCCGTGAGGTTGTAGACCAGCCAGGTGTCGATCGTGCCGAACATGAGCTCGCCGGCCTCCGCCGCCGCGCGGGCGCCGTCGACGTTGTCCAGGATCCACTTGATCTTGGTGCCTGAGAAATAGGCGTCGGGGGTGAGGCCGGTTTTGGCGCGGATGGTATCGGAGGCGCCCGCGTCCACGAGCTCCTGCGCGATGGGGGCGGTGCGGCGGCATTGCCACCCGATCGCATTGCAGATCGGCTGGCCGCTGTCGCGATCCCACACCACGGTCGTCTCGCGCTGGTTCGCGATGCCGATCGCAGCGATGCTGTCCGAATGGATGCCGCTTTTGAACTGCACCTCCATCATGACCGCGATCTGGGAGGCGAGGATCTCCATGGGGTCCTGCTCAACCCAGCCGGGCTGCGGGTACAGCGTCTTGATGGAACGAGAGGCCTGCGCCACGATGCAGTTGTACTCGTCCACGATGATGGCGCGCACCGAGGTGGTCCCGGCATCGATTGCCATCAGGTACTGAGCACCGCGCGGGGTATACGCGGCATCGACAAGCCCCAGATCTTTAAGAGAGAGCACCATGGTCGCCTCCGTTCTCGGTTGAATGTGCAGAAGCGTCGAGCGCCGCCTGGATGCGCTCGGACGAAAGCGCGCCCTGGCGCAGGATGCACACCGCGCCGGCGCGCATGGCAACGATCGTCGAGGCGTCGCGGCACGGGGTGGCTCCCGCGTCGATGGCCACATCGACCCCGGCGAGCACCCGCGGTTCGACCTCGCTGAACGCCACAGGCGCCGGCTCGCCGTGGGTGTTGGCCGAGGTCACCGCGAGCGGGGAGCCGCAGGCGCGCACGAGCTCCTGGACCACCGGGGAAGCCGATGCCCGCAGGGCAACCGTGCCGTCGGCGGCGCACATGAAGGCGGGGACAGACGGCGCGGCAGGCACCACGATGGTGAGCGCACCGGGCCAGAACCTCTCGGCAAGCACCCGAAGCTCGGGCGCGACGGAGACCCCGTAGCGATCGAGCGCCGCCGGGCCGTCGACCAGCCAGGGAACCGTTTGGGTGAGTTCGCGCTGCTTCAAGGTGAAAATGCGGCCGTAGCCGGTGGATGGGGCAGGCGGAAGCTGCCCGTTGACCTCGATGGGAGCGGCATCTTCGATCGAAGCGGCGTCTTCGCCCCCATGCGCCAGCGCGCAGGAGGCCGCCGCCCGGCCGCGGGTGGCGGCATGCGCAGACGCCTTCCGATCGGCCTGTGCCCGGGTGGGCGCCGCATGCATGGTGTCTACGCATGCCCGGACCGACACCCCGATCCCATAGACCGTCTCGGTGGGGATGAGCGCCAGGCTCCCCGCGCGCAGCTCGCGCGCCGCCTCGTCGATCGCAAGGCGACTCGGCCGCGCCGAGGCTTCCGAAACTTTGTAGATCCTGAGCATGACACTGTCCTTTCCGCGCCCCTCGCACGAAAGGACGACTCGCAGCATTGTGACACGGCATGGCCCAGGCGCGAACACGAGGCCTGTAAAGGATGGACGAACGGGGCAATCAATCCGGTAAAGGGTCGCAGCTGTGAACGCTTCGTGATGAACGAGGCAGGTGGCGGGCGGACCGATCGGCAGCGAGGGGCAAGCTCGCTCAACACGAAGGAGGGGCTGCCGGTGAGCCCCTCCTTCACTATCGGTTGTTACCGCCTTGGCAGACGGCGCGCTTTGCCCCCGTTAGCGCACGCGGCGCCGCACGATCGCTGCGCCCGCAAGCGCCGTAGCCGCCAGCATGGCGAGCGGAATGGGCGCGAGCGCGCGGTCCCCGGTCTTGGGCAAGGGGGCCTTCTCCCCGGTGGCTGCGGCAGGCTTCGGCGCCGGCGCGGGCTGATTGCCCGTGCCGGGCGAGGTGCTCGGGTCAGACGGGGTGCCGGGGGTCTCCGGCGTCGTGGGCGTATCCGGATCGACGGGCTTGTCCGGGCCCACCGGTTTGTCCGGATCGACCGGCTTATCGGGGTCCACGGGCTTATCCGGATCCACAGGCTTATCGGGGTCGCCGCCATCGACGCGCTCGAA
>CABRIF010000061.1 GCA_902470925.1 uncultured Collinsella sp.
CCCCCGAGCGCAACCCGAACGACCCCAAGCGGGTCGTGAAGATCCTCAGGCACGAGGACCACTGGCACCTGATCCTGGCCGACGGGACCGAGCTGGTAACCCACACCGACCCGAGCGTCGCCTATCCCGACATCGAGATCGGCGAGTACGACCCGCTTGCCGGCCGCGATCTGGACGAGCTCGGCGCCGATGAGCTGTTCGGCTACGGCGACGTCGAGGAGGGCCTGCGCGTGCCCCTCGACCAGATCACCTACGGCGGGGTCATCTACACCATCGGCTTCAACCGCGCCACCTCGACCTTCATCGTCCCCCACCTCGACCACTACCACAACATCTCGGTGGAGATGCTCATCCAGGCTGTGAAGCTCTTCCCCGAATCGTTCGGGAACCGCAGCGCCCGCGACGTCGTGGCAACCCTGAAGTACCTGGTGCGCCATCCCGAGGCCAGGCCGCACAAGGAGGGCTGGGGCGCCGGTGCCGACGGCGGGACGCAGGACCTGGGCGAATTCGGCGAACAGGCCGGCGTGCGCCGACCGCTGCGCATCGTCCACGTCCCCTCCCAGGGCCAGTGGGTCATCACCTTCGAGGATGGCAGCACGCTCGTGACGCGCACCGACCCGGCAACGACCTACCCCGGCGTGTCCGTGCTCGAACCGGGCCCGGTGGTGAGCCCGGATATGACCGACGAACAGATCATCGCCACCTGGAGCGAGCGCTATGGAATGAGCGCCGACGAGTTCGAGGACATCCTGCTCGAGCTGCCGGCAGCCCCGCTGAACACGATCGAGTTCCGGCCGGACCGCACCGTCGTGATCTTTGGCACAACCTACCCCTTCCGCATGCCCGACCGCGTGGATGAGCATGAGGACGATGCCGACCAGGCCGAAGATGCCGAGGACGAGGACGCCGAGGACGAGCAGGCACTGGAGGACGATGCCGACCAGGTCGACCGGGACGAGGCTGAGCAGGCGGCAGAAGAGGAGGACGCAGGCGCCGAGCAGGACTCCGGAGCGGCGACGGAAGCAGGAGACGCACGCGACGCGGGCATGACGGCAGGCGACATGCAGGCATCGGAGGAGGCGGCAGGCGAGCAGGAGACGCCGGATGCCGGGGCGCCCGGCACGCCCGCATACGAGAAACCTGCCGAGACGCCTCTACCGTAACGCGCACGGCGAGGGGCGTGCGACCGCTTTGTGGCCAAGGTGTGCGCACGCCCCCGCCCGCCGCAGCCGTGCGCTACAATCGGGCCGACAACCGCATATCCACGGGGAGCTTGTAGGCAACGACAGGCTGAGAGGGAGCGCGCCCGCTCCGACCCGCCGAACCTGATGTGGGTAATGCCAACGAAGGGAGCTGTGCATGAGCACAACCGAAGCCGCGTCCACCGCGACGCGCCAACCTGTCACGCAACGGGACTTCGCCTGTGCCGGCGTCATCACGCCGCAGATGGAAGCCGTTGCCGCCGCCGAGGGGCGCAGCCCGAAGCTCATCCGGGCCGGCGTCGCCGCGGGCACCATCGCCATCCCGGCCAACATCAACCATATCAAGCAGGGCCTGACGCCGCGCGGCGTAGGCGCGGGCCTTGCCACGAAGGTCAACGTGAACCTCGGCATCTCTGGCGACAAGGCCGACGCCGCCGAGGAGTGGAAGAAGGTCGACATCGCCTGCAGCCATGGCGCCGATGCGATCATGGACCTCTCCAACTCCGGCAAAACGCGCGCGTTCCGCCAGCAGCTCATCGAGCGATGCCCTTTGATGGTGGGTACCGTTCCGATGTACGACGCCATCGGCTACATGGAAAAGCCCCTGGTGGAGCTCACCGCCGAGGATCTGCTCGAGGTCTTGCGCGTCCATGCGCAAGACGGCGTCGACTTCGTCACGATCCACGCCGGCATCACCCGCTCGGTGGTCGAGACCTTCAAAGCCTGCGGCCGGCTCATGAACATCGTCAGCCGCGGCGGCAGTTTGCTGTTCGGCTGGATGGAGGTCACCGGCAACGAGAACCCCTTCTTCGAGCGCTTCGACGAGGTGCTCGAGATCTGCCGCACCTACGACGTGACCATCTCGCTGGGCGATTCCTGCCGACCGGGCTGCCTGTACGACGCCAACGATGCCACGGAGACCGCCGAGATGATCGAACTGGGCAAGCTCACCCGGCGCGCCTGGGACGCCGGAGTCCAGGTGATGGTCGAGGGCCCCGGGCACATGGCCATCGATGAGATCGCCGCGAACGTCACGCTGCAGAAGCGCCTGTGCCACGGCGCCCCCTACTATGTCCTCGGCCCGCTTGTCACCGACATCGGCGCGGGCTACGACCACATCACCGCGGCCATCGGCGGCGCCATCTCGGCCGCGTCGGGCGCGGACTTCCTGTGCTATGTGACCCCGGCCGAGCACCTCTGCCTGCCCGATGCGCACGACACGCTCGAGGGCCTCATGGCCACCCGGATCGCCGCGCACGCCGCCGACATCGCCAAGCGCGTCCCGGGCGCCCGCGATGCCGACAACCGCATGGCGCAGGCGCGCCGGCGGCTCGACTGGGACGCCATGTGGGCCTGCGCGCTCGACGGCGATACCGCACGTGCCCGGTACGAGGCCTCCCCCGCCGCCACCGAGGGAACCTGCACGATGTGCGGCAAGATGTGCGCGGTGCGCACCGTCAACAAGGTGCTCGAGCACACGACGATCGACCTGGGGTCAAACGGGTAATCAGGCGCGGTGCCGCAGGCGAGCGCGCCGTGCCGCCGCCCCACACCCCTCCTCTGCAACCGCCGCCCGTCCCTTCCGCGCACCGCAGCGCGCGGGCGACGGCGCGGCCCTCCCCCTCACCCGAAAGGACACCACATGTCTCTTACCACCACCGACCTGGGCATCTGCCTGGACAACGTGCGCCGCACGCATCCGCTGGTGCACTGCATCACCAACTACGTGACCGTCAACGACTGCGCCAACGCGCTGCTGGGCTGCGGCGGCTCGCCCATCATGAGCGATGAGCCCGACGAGGTCGCCGAGATCTGCGGCATCTGCGGCGGCCTGGTGCTGAACATCGGCACGCTCAACCATCGGACCATCGAGGCCATGCGCATCGCCGGTGCCCGCGCATCCGAGCTCGGGCGTCCCATCGTCCTCGACCCGGTGGGTGCCGGTGCCTCCGCACTGCGCACCGCGATCGCCGGCGAGCTCGCCAGCGCGCCCGCCCCCACCGTGATCCGCGGCAACATGAGCGAGATGCGAGCTGTAGCCGGAGCCGCTGCCGCCACGCGCGGCGTGGACGTGAACCCCGAGGATGCGGTGCGCGAAAGCAACCTGGCCGAGAGCGCCCACTTCGCCCGCGAACTCGCCGGCCGTCTGGGTACCGTTATCGCCATCACGGGGGCCATCGACATCGTGGCGGACCCCACGCGTGCCGTGGCTGTCCGCAACGGTGTGGCGCTCATGGGCACGATCACCGGCGCCGGCTGTATGCTGTCCGCCATCACAGGCGCCTACGTCGCCGCGAACCCAGACGACGCCTTCGCGGCCGCCGTGGCCGCCATTGCATGTGAGGGCTTGGCCGGCCAGATCGCCGCCGCGCGCATGGGCGCCGACGACGGCGTGGGCAGCTTCCGCGCCTACCTGCTCGACGCCATCAGCACCATGAACGCCGCGCAGCTCGCGGCCGGCGCCGCCATCGAGGAGCTATGAGCGCGGTGCCGGACAGGGCGCATGTGCGCGCGGGTGCAGGCATCGCGCATGCGACGAACGTGCCCTGCCGGCGCGGGCGCTTCTCGGCCGCCGACATCCGGTCGAGCATGCTGCTCTACGGCGTGACCGACCGCCGCTGGCTGCACGGCCGACGCCTCGCCGACGTGGTGCGCGACGCGATCGCCGGCGGTGCCACCTTCATCCAGCTGCGCGAGAAACACGCCAGCCGCGACCAGATCGTCGCGATGGCCCGCGAGCTCGTGGACCTCTGCCGCGACGCCGGCGTTCCCTTCGTCTTGGATGACGAGGTCGCGATAGCCGCCGAGGTGGGTGCCGACGGCGTCCACGTAGGGCAAGACGACCTCGCCTGCGCCGAAGCCCGTCGTCTCCTCGGTCCTGACGCCATCATCGGCGTATCGGCCCATACGGTGGCGCAGGCCCGGGCTGCGCAGGCGGCCGGCGCCGACTACATCGGTGCCGGCGCGCTCATTGCCACGCCCACCAAGCCCGACGCCGCCGTGGTGTCCGCGCGCGAGCTGCGGCGCATGACGAAGGCCGTCGATATCCCGGTCGTCGGCATCGGAGGCCTGAACGCGCGCACCGTCGAGGTGCTCGCCGGCTCAGGCGCCGCAGGTGCCGCCGTGGTCTCGGCGCTATTCGCCGCAGCAGACCCCGCCGCCGCAGCGCGCGAGCTGCGTCGCCGCATCGAAGACGTGCTCGCACAGCCCGCTCTCCCCGACGCCGTCGGGCGCGCAGGCCGCGTCTCGGGGCGCCCATGAGCGCCCAGCACGCGGACGCTGCGGATACGAGGCACCGGGGCACCCGGCATCCCAGCAGCGCGGACGCGGAGCGCAAAAGCACCCCCGCTGTCAGCACCCACGGCGCTCCCGCCGACATCTCCTGCGGCAATCCTGCCAGCGCCGCGCACAGCAGCCTCGTCCGCATCACGCGCAGCAATCCTGCCGGCAGCCCTCCCAACAACCCTGGCGACACCGCACGTGGCGCTCCCGCCAGCACCGCCTGCGGCGACCTCCCCAGCATCGCCTGCGGCGATTCCACCGACATCGCCTCCGGCAAGCCCGCCGGCAGCGCACCAGGCAGCTCCGGCCGCACCGCCCACGACAACCACGCCATCGAGCGCCTCCGGCCGCGCTGCGTGCTGAGCATCGCCGGGTCCGACCCGAGCGGCGGCGCCGGCATCCAGGCGGACATCAAGACGATCACTGCGCACGGCCTGTACGCGCAGGCGGTGCCGGCGGTGCTCACCGCGCAGAACACCGTCGGCGTTGCCGCCGTGCACACGCTGCCCCCGTCGTGCATCCGCGCGCAGATCGAGGCGGTGCTCGCCGATGGCGAACCCGATTCCATCAAGATCGGCATGTTGGGAGACGCAGCCAGCATACGCGCTGCAGCCGCCGCCCTCGCCCACACGCACGCTCCGATCGTGCTCGACCCCATCATGGTCTCATCGTCCGGCACGCGCCTGCTGGCACCCGACGCCATCGAGGTGCTGGTACGCGAGCTCATGGGGCGCGCCACTCTCATCACCCCGAACATCCCCGAGGCGGAGGTCCTCGCCGGCACCTCGCTGGCGAGCGCCGCCGCGCGCGAGCGTGCCGCACGCGCTCTAGCGCGCCGCCTGGGTTGCTCGGTGCTCATCAAGGGAGGACACGCCCGCGGTCCGGCGGCAGACTGCCTAGCGGAGCTCACCGGTGACAAGGTGCACTGTTCATGGCTCGAGCATGAGCGCATCGAGGGGCCCGGCGCCCACGGCACCGGCTGCACGCTGTCCGCTGCCATCGCCTGCGGACTTGCCTGCGGACACGATCTTGCGCAGTCCGTGCGCGATGCCAAGGCCTATCTCACCGGCGCCCTGATGCACCCCCTTGAGCTGGGCCGCGGCACGCCACCGGTCAACCACCTGTGGCGTGGCATCGACGCAGCTGTAGGCACGCATGAAGCTGCCGGCGGATAGCCTGGCCCAGATGCGCGGCGGCAATCACGCAAACCGCAAGCCATCTGCGGCGATATCGCAAGCCGCGAGCCGCCTGCGGCGATATTGCAAGCCGCGAGCCGTCCGTCGCGATATCGCAAGCCGCAAGCCATCCGCGGCGCAATTCGCGGAATCAAGCTCAGAACTTGCAGCGACCGAAGCCGCGCAAGAGGGCTTGATGCACGCCGAGGCACCTTTAGGGGGTCTTATTTTAAAAGCCCTCTGCTTCGATGGTCGCAAACAGCATCTAATGGGTGTTTGCGTCCCCGAAAATCGTATACATAACCGAGATGTGGCGGCACGGCGGTCCGATCGGCAGCCGAATCGGCTCCATTTAGACTCGCACGGAGCAGCATCAAGGCTCTTCCGGGCCGCTTGAGCCCATCTGGCTGAATTGAAACACCCATTAGATGCTGTTTGTGACCACTCTGTTTGAAACTTTTATTTAACTAACCCTCTGCAAAAAACTTAGATACCATTTATCGCATACATACTATCTAATACCCATATATGCGAAATATCGGCGATGGCGCCAGACACCGTCGAGCCGAGCGGCGTTTCGGAAAACGCCCCGACCACCCGAAGACAGTTGTGGAATCCCGGGTTCGTCCATACATGGCCATCTGAAGGCAGCTACGGAATCCCGGAATCGCCCCTACGGCCATCTAAAAGACAGCAACGGGATCCGGAGATTGCCCCCACAAGAATCGAAAGGCAGCCGTAAAAACCCAGGGTTCGCCGTCCAGCCATCTGAAGGCAAAATCTGGCCCTGAACGGACGGGAAACGAACCCTGATGTTGGCACACAGCCCTTAAAGGCCCTGCGCAGCCTGCACAACCGTCTCGGACGGCAGGTGCGCGCCGGCCGTGGCCACCACAGCGGCGGCCACGCGGTTCGCGCAGGCAATCGCCGCGGGCAGGGCGTCGCCGCGCTGCAGGCACGCCATCACGGCACCGATATGGGAGTCGCCGGCGCCGATGGTGTCCACCACATCCGCGCGCACGCCGGCAACCTCGCCGCTGCCGTCGGCACTGTCGTAGTAGCAGCCGCGATCGCCCAGCGTCGCCAGCACGGTGTTGTCCACGCGCCGACGCAGCAACGCCACCGCCTCGGGCACCGCCGCCAGGCCGCCCACCAGCTCGGAGGCTCCCAGGCGCGCCGCCGACACAATCGCCTCGCCGCCGTTCATATGCAGCACCGGATGCAGGTCGTAGATGCGCTCCACCAGGTCCATGGGCAGGGTGTCGGGACGCGGACCGGGCGTGAAGAAGATGGTCTTGTCTGCGCACCGACGCTCCAAGAAGTCGACGATCACCGCGCCGGTAGGATCCTCGATCTCCAGGCCGCACACGTAGACCATGTCGATCTCGTCCATGTCGAGAGCGTCGAACCACTCCCGCTTGTACAGATAGTCCGCACCATGATAGGCCACGAACGTGCGCTCGCCGCTGGGCTCCACATAGCAGTAGCAGCAGCCGTTTTCGCACTCGTCGTTCTCCACCTGCACCGGGATGCCCTCAGCGGCCAAGTTCGCGCGCACGTAGTCACCGAACGCGCCGGTGCCCACCGGGGAGAACAGCTGGGCGGGGACCCCGAGCGCATGTGCGATGGAAAAGGCGTTGAACGCGCAGCCGCCCAGTGCCATCTGCTGACCGTACACGATCACGTCCTCCGCGGTACGCGGCAGGCGGTCTACGTTGATAATCACGTCCACGCACGTCACCCCGACGAACAGAATCTTTCCCACGGCAGGCCCCCTCGGCACGCTATTGTATATACGGCGATTGCATGGTACCACCTCGGACGGCGAGCCCGCGCGCAGACGGTGCTGCCGCCGCATGAAATAGGGACCCGCCATACGGCAGGTCCCTGCGCGCTGCCCCTCCAACGCGGAGCAGGTCTAGTTGCACACGGCGCCGGTCGCGCCGGGCGTCTCGGGCCAGCGGATGTGCCAAATCGCCGATCGCACCGGGCAGCCGGACGCACCGAGCGCGGCACCGGCGGCCGGGTACGCGCCGAGCGCTCGTCAGCCGCTGACCGTCGGGCGGGCCCCGGTGGCCGGGCACGTGCCGAGCGCGGCAGCGACGGCCGGGCACGCCGGGCCGCCGGGCAAGCAGAGGCCCGACCGCACCGAGCGCGCCAGCTCCCGGCACCCGCGCTAGCTCAGCTCGACCGTGCCCTCGAGCACCGCCACATGATCGGGCGTCATCGTGTCGCTGAAGGTATACTCCACCGGCGAGGTCCCGTCCTGCAGGGCCAAGGTCAGCTGGACCGGCACGCTCACGCCCTTCTGGACCTCAGTCGAGTAGTTGCGCTGCGCGTCGCGGTCGGCATCGGGATTGTCATAGCTCAAGTAGGAGCTCTGGAGCTCGATGCCGTTTTGGAAGAACTTCTCCATGAGCGAGCGCGAGAACGAGGTCGCCTTCTCCCCGTTGTTGGTGAAGGTGAGGTTCAAGACCAGCACCGGGTTGCCGTCGCGGTCGGTGGAGACCTTCTGACTGTCGAGGGTGAGCGCCACGTTGCTCTCGCTCATGCGCTCCTCCAAATCCGCGATGTCGATCTTCTCGTCCAGCACTTTGACCGTCTTGCCGTAATCTATCGCATCGACCTTAGTGGAAAGCTCGACCGTGCCCTCGGTTGCGTCGCCAAGCTTGAAGACCGCCTGGCCAACGCCGCTTTCGCCCTCGTCGAGTTTCTCCTCGCCATCGACGTACTCCTTGTGGTCGGGCGTCAGGAAACCGGTGTCCAGTGTCTCGCCGTCCAGCTTCGCCTTGGTACTATAGGCGATGGACAATGCGGTCTGGGCGTACTCGGGGTCGTTGTTGGTCACCTCGAGGTTCACCACCAGCAGGCGTGTGCCCTCGTAATCGCGCGCGATGAAGGCGTCGTCCATCTTCACGGAGCAGATCGGCTTCTCGGATGCCGCCTTCGGAGCAGCGGGCATGGAGGGCATAGAGCACCCCGCAAGTCCCATCAGCAGCGCCCCGAGGGCGCCCGCAAGCCCCAGGCGACGGGAGATAACACCCGCAGCCCCCAGACGACGGGATAGTCCTATATGCGAACCGTTCATTGCTCCTCCTCGAATCGAGCCTCGCGAGGAGGACTGCAGCTCCACCCCGCACCTCACCTTCACGGTAGCACAGCACGCTGGGCAAACACCGGGTACCGCCCGCCGCATGGAGGGTCGGACAATCGCCTTCGTCACGGCCTTGCCCGCGCCGCGCGGCACCTGCGCTCGAGGGCGCCGCACGGGGCGCACGCGAGCATCCGCCGCGCCGCGACCGTGTACCATAAGGGGGCCTATGCACCAAAAACCATCCAGGAGGCCGCATGCCGCAGGTCATCATCTCCCCCGCCAAGCAGATGCGCATCGACGCCGACGCGCACGCCGTGCGCGGCATCAGTCCGCATCCGGAAAAAACCGCGCGTCTCATCCGCACGTTGAAGCAGATGATGCACGAGAGGGGGCCTCAGGCGCTGCAGGCGCTCTGGCGCGTCAGCGATGCGCTGCTGGCCGAAAACCTCGAGCGGCTCGATGCGCTTGAACCGCTGCTCGACGCCGAGCAGCTCAACGACCCCGCTTGCGCCCGGCGGGTGGGCCCCGCCCTGTTCAGCTACGTAGGCGCCCAGTACCGCAGCATGGCCCCCGGCGTGCTGGACGAAGATGCCCTCGCCTGGCTGCAGGGACACCTGTGGATCATCTCGGGGCTCTACGGCTGCGTGCGCCCCTTCGACGCCGTGGCCCCCTACCGGTTGGAAATGGGCGCCAAGCTCGCCGTGGACGGCGCACGCAACCTGTACGAGTTCTGGGGCGATGCGCTGGCACGGTCGGTGGAGGCCGCAGGCGATCAGGTCGTCAACCTGGCGAGCGTGGAGTACGCCCGGGCGGTCCTGCCGCACCTGGGGCCCCGCACACACGTGACCACTTGCATCTTCGGCGAGGAGCTGCGGGCGGGCAAGCCGGTGCAGCGCGCCGGGGCAAGCAAGGTCGCCCGCGGGTCCATGGTGCGCTGGATGGCCGAGCGTGGCTGCACGGACGCCCTTGAGCTCACCGCCTTCGACATCGGCTACGCGTTCGCACCCGAGCTCTCCGATGAGGTGGAAGACGGCGCGCGCACGCTTGTGTTCATGCGGCGGTAGGACCCCGACGTCCGGCAGGATGCGCGAGCGGCGGTCAAACCGGTCGGAAGATGGCGTGGCGCACAGGCGGTCAGATCGGTCGGAAGATGGCGTGGCGCACAGGGGCCACCGAGCCGATGCTGATCCGGCCGGCGGCCCTCCCGCTGCGGACCCGGCCGGCGTCCTTCCCGATGCGAACCCAACAAGCAGACCTCCCGACGCGGCCCCACTACGCGGCCTTCCCTGCTGCGGGCCCCGACCGGCAGCCCTCCCCGGCAAGCCGCGCGACCGCGATGGGTCAACGTACGGGCCGCCCCACACCGCGCCGCCCGGCGCACCCGCTGCTTTTTATGCAGAGGGACGCCGGCGAAGGCGGTTGGCACGGGCTCCTTCGCGTAGGATGGTACCGATAGGCATCCGGGGCCGCGCGCCCCTTCGAACGGAAAAGGCGGAATACAGGTGGCCTTGGCTGATCAATTGGGCTGTGAACACGCGGTATCGGTTGTGGTGCCGGTCTACAACGTCGAGCGCTACCTCGCGCAGTGCCTCGACTCAATCGCATCCTCGCTTGGCCGCCAGCTGCAGCTCATCATCGTCGACGACGGATCCACCGACGCCAGTCCAGCGATCGCGCGCACCTTCGCCGAGCGCTGCAAAGCCGACGCAAGCGCCCCGGATTGCCTGCTTCTCACCAAGGAAAACGGCGGCTACGGCAGCGCCGTGAACGCCGGGATCGCGCAAGCCGACGGCCGCTACATCGGCATCGTCGAGCCCGACGACTACCTGGCCGGCGACCAGTTCGGTGCGCTGTTCGACATCGCCCGGCGCTGCGACTGGCCCGACATCGTGAAGGCCACCTATCGACGCGTCTGGATGCCCGACACCTCCTCCCAGCGCATCTGGGGATCGCTGCTGCGCCACCGCGGCGTGCGCACCTGGCAGGCGGGCACCACCGACCTGGGCGAGTCCCCGCAGCTCGTGCGGTGGCACCCGTCCGTGTGGTCGGCCATCTACCGGCGCGACTTCCTAGATGCCGAGCAGATTCGCTTCATCGAGGCCGCGGGCGGCGGCTGGGTGGACAACCCGTTCGTGATGCGCGCCATGTGCCGCGCCCGCCGCATCGCCTTCACCGACGACGCCTGGTACTGCTACCGCGAGGACCGCCCCGGCTCGAGCAGCGTCACCAAGGCCCCCACGCTGTCGCTCACCCGCTGGCTGCAGATGGCCAAGGAGGTGCGGTGCAGCCGCTGGGCCGCCGACGAGGGCGTGGCCGCATCGCTTGCCGGCATCGCCTTCCGCTACCTGGCCCAGCTGTGGGACACGCCCACCTGGGAGCTGCCCGAGGTGCAGACCCTGGCCAGCCAGGTGATGCAGGCGCTCAGCACGCCCGTGGTGCTCGGCCTGCCGGACGTCTCGCCCGCGGCGAAACGGCGCTGGCTTGCCGAGACGAAGCGGACAGGCGATGCGGGCGGCTCGTGCCGCTACCGTCTGCACATGCTCGGCGAACTTGCCTGGTCGTGGCGCGAAAACGGCCTGTATTTCGCCTGCGAGCGCGCAGGTCTCCATCGAGGGCGCCACGCCGCCGACACCACCGCATAACCCGAAGGACCGACAGACCCCATGCACACTCCCCTAGTTTCCGTCATCATCCCCGCCTACAACGTGGAGGCTTACGTTGAGGCCGCCGTGCGCTCCGTGCTCAACCAAACCCTGCGCGACCTCGAGCTGATCGTGGTCGACGACGGCTCGAGCGACAGCACCGGCGCCATCCTGGATGCGCTTGCCGCCGAGGACGACCGCCTGGTGGCGCTGCACGTGGCGAACGGCGGCGCGCCGGCCGCGCGCAACCGCGCCATCGACCGCGCACGCGGTCGCTACCTGGTGTTCGTCGACGCCGACGACGAATGCGCCCCGCAGATGCTCGAACGCCTGGCAGCCCTGATGGAAGGCGGCTGCGAGCTGGCCATCAGCGGCTTCGAGATCGTCACCACCACCGGCTACGGCAACGGCGACGACTCCGGCGACGACACCTTCGTAGAGGTCAAGCAGGTGGCCGATGCCGTGTTTCCCAGCGCGCAGGCCTTCCGCGCCGCCTCACCGGAGCTGTTCGACAACAACATGCTCTACCCGCCCTGGAACAAGATGTTTCTGGCCAGCCGCCTGAATGAGCTGCACATCCGCTACCGCGACGTGTTCTGGGACGACTTCCCCTTCGTACTGGACTACATCCGCGACGTGGAACGCGTGAGCGTCACCAGCGAACCGCTCTACCGGTTCTTCCGCCGCCGCGCCGACTCCGAGACGGCGCGCTACCGTGACGGTGTGTTCGAGAAGCGCGAGACCGAGAACGACTGGATGCGTGAGCTGTACGAGCACTGGGGCATGGAGCACGACGCGGCGGCCGACGAGATGGTGAGCCGCCGCTATATCGAGCGACTCGTGGGCTGCGTAGCCAACGAGTGCTCGCCGAAAAACCCGCGCAGCTTCCGGGAGAAGCGCACCGTGGTGGCCGCGATGCTGGCCTCCCCGGCCGTGCCCCATGCGCTCGCCTGCGCCCGGCCGCGCAGCACCAAGATGAAGCTCATGCTCATCCCCTACCGGATGCGCAGCCCGCTTTTATGCCTGCTATCGGGCATGTTCATCGAGTGGGTGCGCGGCGCGGCCCCCACGCTGTTCGCCAAGCTGAAGGCCCGCCGCTAGCTGCCGGCGGCCCTACAGATAGCGGCGCCAGTCGTCCTCTTCCTCCTCCTGCTCGGCGGCTTCGGCTGCCGCACGGGCGGCCTCGGCAGCCGCGCGGGCCCGCTCGAAGGACTCCCCGTTGCGCTCGGGGAAGGTGGCCAGGGCATGGGAGAAGCGCTCGAAATGATCGTTGAAGCGCACCTGCGGGACCGCGAAGATCACCTCGCGCGCCACATGGGTACCGCCCGCCAGCTCCTCGCGGAAGGCCTCGGCAACCTGGGCAGGGTCCCAACGGGCGAAATCGCAGCCGAAGGCGCCGAGCACGAGCTTGTCGTGACCGAGCTCGTCGGCGATGGCCAAGACGAAGCGGATGCGGTCGCGCAGGGAGCGGACGAGCACGTCCTCGGCGATATGGTACTCGCTGCGGGCGCGCTCGGCGTGCGGGGCGGCCGCCACGATCACATCGGCATAGGCATGCACCTTCTCGTGCGCGAAGCGCACGGCAGGCACCACGAGGGCGCGGTTGCGATAGAGCTCGCAGTTGATGTTGCGGCGCCGGTTCTCACCATACCAGGCCTTCTGCTGGGACAAGACGTTGTAGAGGAACGAATCCGCGCACAGCGCCTCCTCCTGACCCCAGCCGCCGCGCTCGTAGCCGCCGCCGGGGCGCGTGAAGGAGGCGCAATCCAGCACCGCCATGTCGCAGAACGCCGCACGGCCGCGACCGCGCGCCAGGATGGTTGCCGTGGCGCTCTCAGGCACCACCGAGACGGCCGGTACGCAGCCCTCGGCACCCTCCGGCAGCGGCGGGGCCGCATCCAGCTGGCGCACCCCCGCCGCCGACGCCTCGATCTCGGATGCGAACCGACGCTCCATCTCGGCCGTGTGCCGATCGGCAGCCTGCGCACGCGCATCGCGCCGCGAGCCGTTGTGCTTCCGCTCCTCCATGCCCTGCTCCCTTTCTCCTATGACGGTGTGGGCTTGCTCGTACGCTCATAGTACCGCACCGTGCGGACACCGCACTGCCCCGCCTTGGGCGTGCACGGCACAGACTGTGGAGCTTTCATGAACATGGTACAGATGTTCGTGTGCCAAGCTGCGCAAAAGCAAAAGATTCCCAGCTCATAAGCATTGTTTGACCCAGCTTCGCACAGGTCGTAGCATAGCGAACAGAGGTTCTAGAAACACTTGTTCGTATGGGAGGGGACCGTGGAGCCCGGCACCGAGGCGCGTGCGCGCAGCTACATCTGCATCGATCTCAAAACCTTCTACGCATCGGTCGAATGCGCCGCCCGAGGGCTGGACCCGTTCACCACCAACCTGGTGGTGGCCGACCCCGACCGGGGACGGTCGACTATCTGCCTGGCCATCACCCCTGCGATGAAGAGCCTCGGCGTGCGCAACCGCTGCCGCATCTTTGAGATTCCGCCCGGTATCGACTACATCACCGCGAAGCCGCGCATGCGCCACTACATGGAGGTGTCTGCGCACATCTACGGCATCTACCTGGAATACGTGAGTCCCGAAGACATCCATCCCTACTCGATCGACGAGTGCTTCATCGACGCCACGCCCTACCTCAAGCTGTACGGCATCGGTGCTAGGGAGCTTGCGGAGCGCATGCGGGCCGCGGTGCTGGCGCGCACCGGCATCACCGCGACGGCCGGCATCGGGCCCAACCTGTTCTTGGCGAAAGTCGCCCTCGACATCACCGCGAAGCACGACGCCAGCGGCATCGGCATCCTCGACGAGGAGCGGTTTCGCCGCGAGATATGGACGCACCGCCCCATCACCGACATCTGGGGCATCGGCGCGGGCACCGCGCGGCGGCTCGAGGCCTACCGCGTGTACGACCTGGTGGGCGTAGCGGCCCTCGATGAGGAGATCCTCTATCGCGAATTCGGCGTGCGCGCCGAGTACCTGATCGACCACGCCCATGGCCGCGAGCCGTGCACCATGGCCGAGATCAAGGCCTTCCGGCCCCAGGACTCCTCCACGGTCAACGGCCAGGTGCTTGCGCGCAACTACAGCTTCGAGGAGGCGCGCGGCGTGCTCGGCGAGATGGTGGACACCTCGGTGCTCGACCTCGTGGCCAAGCACCTGGTGTGCGACAGCATCTCGCTGTCCGTGGGCTACGGCAGCGAGGCCGCCGAGATCCGCCGGCTGGAC
>CABRIF010000062.1 GCA_902470925.1 uncultured Collinsella sp.
CTCATACATATGCGCGTGGGCGCCCCTCGTGTACCGGGGCGCCCACGCGCAGTTCTCCAGCAGCGTTTCCTGCTTGCTGGCAGCTTTCCGTTAGCGGCGCCTGCGAGCGGCTCGTCCGCCGAGCGTGATCAGCGCTGCCGACGCTGCGGCGGCGCACGCCGTCACCCATGCCGCCTCGTCACCGGCCGCAGGAAGGTTCGCCGCGGACTTCTTGGTCCCCTTCGCTGGATTCTTGCCAGGCTCAGGCGCGGGCTTTGGCTCGGGCGCAGGCTTGGGACTCGGCTCGGGCTTGGGATCCGGTTTGGGCTCAGGCTTAGGCTCGGGGTCCGGACCAGGCTCAGGTGTCGCCGCGGTATTCGTAATCACGAAACCGCCCGCCATATCTCCCTCAACCGTCGAGGTGTATCCCTCCACCGAATCCTCGACAACCGTATAGACCGACTCGACATCGAGCTTGCCATCGACATGCTTCGGCAGGCCCGCGAAGGTGTACTCCCAGCCGGTTTCCGCGCTGAGGGCCGCTGCGTCGATGACGCGCCCATCCCGCATCAGCTTGACGGTGATGTGCTCGGGCCGCACGCCCGCGGCCTTCTCGCCATCGTTCCAGGCCTTCCGCACATGGATGTCGATCGGCGTATCCTCCTCGCCGATAATGACGCTGCCGTTCGTTCCGATACCGCCGCCGTGCGGGGAGCTGTTGCCCCGGATGAGGAGTGCGCCCGCCGCCACAGCCGCCGCGCGCCCCTCTTCGGTCGTGACGCCCGCGAGCGCCAGGTCCTTATCCGTCGCGGTCACGGCGCCCTCATACGGCTGCGCCTGCGCATCGACGGTATAGCGGGCGGCGTCGGGGTCGAAGCTGCCCAGCTGATCGCCTTGCTTGCGCAGGACCGCACCGTCGTCGAACCATTGCAGGCGACCGCCACCGAGCATGCGCCCGGCAAGGTTCAGCGTGTATGCGGCATCGCTCTTTGAAAGCGACACGACGTCGTTGCCGGCACCCCGGCTGACGTTGCCGAACATCGCACCGGTATTGTTGAGCTCCACCCGCACATCGCCGGTGGGACAAGACCATAGGCCGCCACCGAGCTCCTCGGCGGTGTTGCCGGTCACGATGGCAGCTTTCAGGTGCGTCACATAGGAAGCCGACGGCACGTAGAGGCCGCCGCCTTGGGATTCGGCAACGTTGTTCTCGATCACGCCAGCATTGAGATAGACCGCCGCCGACCCCGCATAGATGCCGCCGCCGCTCTTGCTGGCACGATTGCCGCTGATGGATCCGCCGTTCATGGTGAACCGGGCGGGCACGACCTTCGACCATGAGGTCTCGAATTGTTCGCGAACCTGCTCTGGGGTCATGCCGCTTTGCAGGTACGCCTCCGCGTAGTTGCCGTCCCAGTAGTCCCAGATGCCGACGCCGCCGCCCGAGGCATCCTCCCGCTCATCGAGCTCCTTGTCGACGCTGTTGCCCGTGATGGCGCCGCCGTTCATGGTGAGGTCGCCGGACATCGACACGCAGACGCCGCCGCCCAAGCTGCCCGCCCGGTTGTTGGCGATCGTGCCGCCGTTGATCGTGGCCACCGCCATGCCGCCGTAGGATTCCGCCTGCGTAACATGGGTGTTTCCCACAAATAGGCCGCCGCCCGCGCCACCGACGTTGCCCGAGATCACACCGCCGTTCATGACGAACCGGGTGGGATGATCCGCCGTGCTGTCGAACGCGCCGATATACACCGCGGAGCCATCGGTCGAGTAGAAATTGCAGATGTTGTCGGTGACCGCGCCGCCGTTCATCGTTATGGAGGCGCCGGCGCTCGCATTCAAGACGCCACCGATGTAGCCGCCATCGTTTTTGGTGAACAGGCCGTCGTCGACCACCAGGGATGCACCGGATCCACGCACGCTCACAACGCCGCGCATGGCAGCATGGCCGAAATCGAAATGCGTCGCGGTGCCGCCGCGCCACCTGACCGCGCCGTGACCATCAATCAGCTCGATGGTCGACCTGCCTTCGAACCCCGCTTCGTTGGCGGCGTCGAACACCAGCAGGCTGTTGTCGGGACCGCTAGTGGAGACGGTCAGCGCGGCGCCTTCCGCGACGGTAACGAGCGCATCGTCGCGCGTGGTCTTGACGTGAATCGTGCGGGCGTGCCCATCATCGACCAGGCGGATATTCTGGCCTGCGCCGATGGAGAACCCCCGCGTTAACGTGATGTCGCCTCCGATAGTCAGCGTCTGCTCCGTGCCGTCAGCCGGCGCTGCGGCTATGGCGGCATGCAGTTCGCCCTCGCTTTTCACCACGGCGTCGGCATATGCCGGGGGCACAGCCACACCGAGGGCCACGGCGAGCGCACATGCGCCCACCGCGCACGCGCGCCTGAGCAATGCAGCGATGCGCAAGCGGCGGCAATCGCGCTGAGCGGTTGTCAGATCCATGGGTATCCCTTTCTCCTGTTGAGCCACATCTGTGATACCGGTGCAGCCTCTCATCTCTCCAATAGATGAGAAACCTACAAATCACATGGTTGCATAGGAAATACCGCTCCATGGCGGCACGGGACGCTTGCGTTGGATTCTGCGATAAATGGAGCAATGTGCTAGCACATTTGGGCCGCACGGGGATGAAGCGCGCGGCGCTGCGGGCCGCCGTCGGATCTGGGCGGCGTTTCGCCGCGGTCGGTCGGTCGCGGTGCCGGAGCTGGTCGATCGCGGCTCACCAGGCCAGGCTCGACCCGCAACGCGCCCGGCAGTGCGCACGACCAGCTTGCGCACCAGCCCCGCATCAAGTATCCTTGACGGCGCGCCAGCGTGGCTCAACGGTAGAGCAACTGATTTGTAATCAGTGGGTTGCGGGTTCGATTCCTGTCGCTGGCTCCACGTAGACGTATGCGGGCCCGGTGCCATTATGGTGCCGGGCCCGCTTCTTTGTACGTGCCGACAGGGATCGAACCCGGGTGCGGGCGCGGAGCCGGGGGAACGGCGGCAGCCGTTGCCCGGCGCAGCGCGCGAGGGCCCGCCAGGGCCCGAAGCGGAGTGAGCGAGCGCGAGCGAGCGGCGATTCCTGTCGCTGGCTCCACGTAGACGTATGCGGGCCCGGCGCCATTATGGTGCCGGGCCCGCTTCCCTTAACGACCGCGAATGGCCTTGAGCTTCGCGAGCGATTCCGACGACAGGCGGCTGCCCAGCGTCAGCTTGATATCGACCAGCTCGTCGCGCGTCCGCTCGAAGTCGCGACTCATCTCCTCAATCTCGTCGACCAGCATGCGCGACGAGATGCGTGCCACGCCTTTGCCCATGACCGTGGCCTGGATCATCGCGTCGCTCGTCACCACCGAGCACGCCCTCCCCTGTTCGCGCGCCTCGGTGCACAGGTCCTGAATCACGGTGTCCGCCGTCACGCCCGTGGGCGAGAACACGACCCGCACCCCGCCCTGGGGCAGGTTCGGTCGATCGGGCGACACGTTGCCCGCAGCGTCGAATACCACGACGGCTTCGTACTGACGACCGGCGAACGCAGCCACATCGCCGATCAGCGCGGTGCGCGCCCGCTCGTAGACATCGCTCGAATAGGGATGGTCGCCGCGGTCGAACATGAGCTTCTCGTATTTGGGCGTGGCGTGGATGACGTTGTAGCCGTCGACAACGAGCAGCTCCTTCATGCCCGCCCGCGCCCCACGCGGAGGCACCGGGGTCGCCGCGGGGCTAAGGTCGGCAAACGCGTTGCCCACGCCATAGGTGCTCGCCTCGACGATCGGCCGCGCCGACCCCTCGCCGAAACGCTTCGCCTTCGACTTTGCACGATTTTTCTTAGTCATGGCGCTATGCACCCGCCTTCGTCGCGCTATCGGGTAGCGCGTCGATGTTGCGCCTGAGCCATTCGAAGCTCAGCGCGGTGGCAGCCTGGGCAACGTTCAGGCTCTCGGTGGCGCCGAGCTGCGGAAGCTTGGTGAGGAAGTCGCACTTCTCCAGGACCAGGCGGCTTATGCCATCACCCTCGGACCCCATGACGAGCGCCACGCGCCCCTCGAGGGGAGCGTCCCAGCACACCCCGTCAGCGTGCTCGGAGGCGCCGCAGGCCCAAAAACCGGCGGCCTTCAGATCGTCGAGCGCACGCGCGATGTTGGGCACCCGCGCGATCGGCAGGTGCATGACGGCACCGGCGCTCGTCTTATAGGTGGCCACCGTGACCTCGGCGGCGCGCTTTACCGGGATGACGACGCCCGTCGCGCCCACAACCTCCGCGGAGCGCACGATCGCGCCGAAGTTGCCGGCGTCGGTCACGTGGTCGAGCACCAGCACGAGCGCCGGGGCGTCCGCAGGTGCGGCGGCGATGATGTCGGCGAGCTCCGCATACGGGAAGGCGCCGACCTCAAGCGCGATACCCTGGTGGGCGCCATGGCTGGAGAGCTCGTCGAGCAGTGTGCGGGGCACGTGCTTGATGCGAACGCCGGCGGCGGCCAGGTTGTCTGCAAGCCCGCGGATAGTCGGCTCGTCCTCCACGCCCTGTGCGATCAGCGCGCGCTTGATGGGAAAGCCGGTGCGCAGGGCTTCGGCCGCCGCGCGACGGCCCTCGATGAAAGCGCCGGCGACGGGGCGGTCGCCACGAGAGGCGCGGGTGCTCACGTCGGCGCAATGGGCACGCGCGCGTGTCCCTGCGCGCTCCTCCGTCCCGCGCTGCCGGAAGCGTCCACCGCGATCGGAGCTCCTCGGCCCATCGGAGTTCGCGCGCCCACTCGTCCTGCCCTGTCGACCAGGAGCGTCGGGGCGACCGGCGCCCGCGCGAGCGCGGCCTTGCGCGCTTTTGCCGCGCGTGCCACCTGCCCGCCTGGATCCATCGGTATAGTCAGAGCGCTTTTGCGAGCGTCTCTTGTCTGCCATGCCAGCCTCCTTTGCGGCCTGTCCGTTTCCGCATGGTATTCTCTCATGTTCTCAGCGGCGCGCTCGAGCTTGTTTGCCCAAGGACAGGATCGGCGCAAAATCGCCGCCGAGCGGGCGGGCGCGTCGAATGGGGTTACGGACGCGGTGAGCAGGGCGACGGGCACGGCGCGTGGGGCGACGGGCGCGTGGGCGTACGAAACGACCCCGTCCCCAAATTGCAGATGCGTCGAATGTGCGTCGAAAGGTCTTTCGTTGCATTTCAATCTGCGTCGAAAGATCTTTCGTTGTATATTGATTGCGGAGAAAGGAGCATCGATGCGCGAAACACATGACCTTGAGTTCAAGGAAGTCGTCACAAAAACGTTTCTAAAGACAGTGAGCGCTTTTGCCAATTATGGAACGGGACGAATCCTCTTTGGAGTTAACGACGCCGGAAAGTCAGTTGGTCTTGAGGATCCGACCTCTGATGCCCTTCGGATCGAAAACATGATTAACGATGCAATTGACCCGGTTCCCCACTTCACCCTCAGCTTGGACAAGGAAGAGCGGACCATCTGCCTGACCGTGTTCGAAGGCGCAGCCAAGCCATACCTTCTTGCGAAGAAAGCTTACCGTCGGGCCGACTCTGCAACCGTTGAAGTTGACAGGGTCGAGTTCGGCAGGCTTGTCCTTGCCGGGCAAAACATGACATTCGACGAACTTACATCGCGCTGGACGGACTTTTCCTTTTCCCTGCTTTCCAAACGGTTTATGAAGCACCTTGGTCTAACGACGTTTGATGACAATGCGCTGCGAACCCTGGGCCTGATTTCTGCGAACGGCGACTACACGAACGCAGCGGAGATCTTGTCCGATCGAAACGGGCTCCCCGGTGTTGACATTGTTAAGTTCGGCGACAGCATCAACGTCCTGCTTGATAGGAAAACAGTTGTAGGCAAGTCGGTTTTGGAACAGTACGATGCAGCACTCGAAATGTATGAGCGGTATTGCGTGTACGATGCCGTGTCTCAGGCAGCTCGAGAACGGGTCGAACTCATTCCATTCGAAGCCTATAGAGAGGCCGTGGCAAACGCCCTCGTTCACCGCATATGGGATACCAACGCCAACGTCACGATCTCGATGCACAGCGACAGAATTACGGTTGTGTCCCCCGGCGGCCTTCCAAGCGGAGTCAGCCCAGATGAATACCTCGGCGGCGGCATTTCAATCCCCAGGAACCCTCTAGTGGCCAATGTGTTCTTCCGGCTGAACTACATCGAGCAATTCGGAACGGGTATTACCCGCATCAATGAAGCGTATAGCCCACTGGCAACAGCACCGCTTTTTGATGTGCGAAATGCCTCCCTTTCCATTACGCTCCCCTTCGCTGTCGGGACGCTCAGCGGCCTGACCCTCGATGAATCGGTCCTTCTAAGCAAGCTCAGCCGCACACTTCTGCTTTCTCGTAAAGAAATCGAACACGCGTCTGGTTTTAATAAAGACAAAGCGACGCGCATCCTGAATGCGCTCGTCTCGCGCCGCCTTGTAGAGAAAACAGGGGCAGGTCGAGGGACAAGGTATCGGAAAGTATAGGGCGGCTCGCGCTCACAATCCGTCTCGAACGCGAGCCGTCGTATCAATTCGTCTGCAGAGATGACAGCACGTCTGCGATGACGAGCGCGGCGTCCTCCGTTTGGGGGCGAACGCCCGGCCATTCAAAAACCCATGGGGTCGCACCCGGCATAGCGAATTGGACGGACGGGAACTTGCCGGTATGTAGCCTCGGATGGCAGCGGGTCTTGCATTGGGGGCTCGGCTGCCGCCTGCAACAGAGGCGCCGCACCCGGGCAGACCGGATGCGGCGCGAACATGCGAGGCGACGAAACGAACCTTGCCTGACGAAACGACTCCGTCCACGAACTGCACGTTGCACGAAACGACCCCGTCCCCAGATTGCAAAACGAACCTTGCCTGACGAATCGATCCCATCGCCAAATTGCGGATGCGTCAAATGTGCGTCGAAAGACCTTTCGTTGCACGAAACGGCCCCGTCCCCGAACTGCACGTTGTACGAATCGACCCCGTCCCCAAATTGCGGATGCGAAACGACCCCGTCCCCAAATTGCAGATGCGGTGGTTAGGCGTGCTTGATGCGGGAGCCGGCGGCGGTATCCTCGATGGTGAGGCCCATATCGCGCAGCTGATCGCGGATGGCGTCGGCGGTGCCCCAGTCCTTCGCAGCGCGGGCCTTGGCACGGGCAGTCAGAATCACCTCTGCCGCCTCATCCACGTCCGCGCCGGTATAGCCCGCGAGCCCGGCAGCGACCCCCAACAGGCCCTGCGGCAACGGCTCCTCGACCACCGGCAGCTCAACGCCTAGCTGAGTCAATGCGCCGGCAATCGCGGCTGCGCACGTGCGGGCCGCCTGCCCATCCACAGCGCCCGTCGCCTGCTCGAGATACTTGTTCGCCTCGGTCACCAGCTCAAAATACGCCGCCACGGCGCCGGCGGTGTTGAAGTCGTCATCCATGCAGGCTTCATAGTCGGCGGCGGCGCGATCCATAGCGGCTGTCAGACCGGCGACAAGCTCGGCGTCCGGCTGCCCCTCCGCATGGTTGGCAGCCCATGCGAGGTTGCGCACCGTACCGGCAATGCGCGCAAGCGAGTTCTCGGCACCCTCCAGACGCTCCCACGAGAAATCGAGCGGGCTGCGATAGTGGGTCTGCAGCATGAGCAGGCGCAGCGCAGCCGCCGAGTGCTTCTCCAGCACCTCGGCCAGCGTGAAGAAGTTGCCCAGGCTCTTGCTCATCTTCTCGCCGTCCACAAGCAGCATGCCCGTGTGCATCCAGGTGTTCGCGAAGCCCTCGTGCCAGGCGCACGTAGCCTGGGCGCACTCGTTCTCGTGGTGCGGGAACGCCAGGTCGGAGCCGCCGCCATGGATATCGATCGGCGTGCCCAAGTAGCGATGGACCATCGCGGCGCACTCGGTGTGCCAACCCGGACGCCCCTCGCCCCACGGGCTCTTCCAGCTGGGCTCGCCGGGCTTGGCAGCCTTCCAGAGGGCGAAGTCGAGCGGGTCGCGCTTGTCCTCGTTTTCCTCGATGCGGGCGCCCACCATCAAGTCATCGATCTTGCGGCCGCTCACCTCGCCATATGTCGCATCGCTGCGCACGGCGAAGTACACATCGCCGTTGTCGGCTGCATAGGCGTGCCCTTGCTCGATCAGGCTCTTGATCATGGCGATCATCGGCCCGATCTCCTTGGTGGCACGTGGGCGCACATCCGGGTCGAGCACGTTGGCGCCGCGCATGACCTCGATGAACGCATTCGAGAACTCGTTCGCCACATCCTCGGCCGTGCGACCCTGCTCGTTGGCGCGGTTGATGATCTTGTCGTCCACGTCGGTGAGGTTCTGGGCGAAGGTGACCTCGTAACCGCGTGCGATGAGCCAGCGGCGGATGACGTCGAAGCTGATGAAGGTGCGCGCGTTGCCGATGTGGATGTTGTCGTAGACGGTGGGCCCGCACACGTACATGCGGACTCGACCCTCCTCGATGGGGCGGAAGTCCTCTTTCTGATGGGTGGCGCTGTTGTAGATCTTCATGTGTATCTCCCGTTGGGTCTGGCTGGGGCATATCATCCGCGCTCGAACAGTCCTGACGCAAGACGAAGCGCCCACTGGACGCTTCTTTGCGTGCGGAATCTGCGCGCGGACGATATGCCCCCGCCAGCTACATCGTTGACTTAGATGTATAGTCTATACGAGCGGACGGCCTTGCAGGAGCGGGGGCTTCCGGCTCGTCGGGCGCGGAGATCCGCTCAGGAAAAAGACAGAAGAGAAAGGAAAGATGGCGAACCGCCGTGGGCGGTTCGTTTA
Source organism: uncultured Collinsella sp. (assembly GCA_902470925.1). Taxonomy (GTDB): domain Bacteria; phylum Actinomycetota; class Coriobacteriia; order Coriobacteriales; family Coriobacteriaceae; genus Collinsella. The sequence goes on from CABRIF010000062.1 coordinate 8,732, forward strand.
GATACATCGTTCGAGCAGGCAGACAGCCCAGGCGCCGATGCCTTCGCCCTTGCCTTCCCAACCGAGACGCTCGGTCGTGGTGGCTTTGACGCCGACGTTCTCCACGGGACAGCCGATGGCGGCCGCGATGTTTTCGCGCATCTGCTCGCGGTGCGGGGTTATCTTGGGCTCCTGGCAGGCAAGGGTGCAGTCGGCATCCACAAACTCGTATCCCAACCCGCGCGCATGCTCCATCACGGCAGCCAGCAGCTTGAGCGAATCGGCCCCGGCGTAGGCGGGGTCGGTGTCGGGGAACAGCTTACCGATGTCCCCACCGCGGCAGGCGCCCAAGATGGCATCGGCCAGGGCATGTGCCAGCACATCGGCATCGCTGTGGCCGAGCAACCCCCGCTCGTGGGGGATGTCCACACCGCCGATGATGCACCGGCGCCCCTCAACCAGCCGATGCACGTCGTATCCATGGCCAATGCGCAGAGAAGAAGGCATGGCTCCCCTTTCGAAATCGCAGATTATCCAATCGGACGCGCCGGGCAGGCGCCGGGCTCAGCGCAGCGGAGAGGTGGCGATCACGCCGGTGTCCTGCGCCGATTCGGCATCGCTCATCCGGCCCAGCAGGATGGCGGTCACCGGACGCAGGTCCTCGGGCACCGTGACCTTCAGGTTGTCGCGTGGGCTCTGCACGCAACGCACCGCGCCCCCGAGCCGCTCCACGAGCGACGAATCGTCCGTCCCCAGGAACCCCTCGGCAGCAGCCCGCTCATAGGCGTGCCGCATGATGCCGATCTTGAAGATCTGCGGGGTCTGCGCCGCCCAGTAGCGGCTCCGCGGCGGCGTTTCGCAGATGCGCTCGCCCTCCACGATCTTGAGCGTGTCGATCGCCGGCTGGCCGCATACCACGCCGTCGAGCGCAGGGTCGGACAGCAGCACCTCGATCGCATGGTCGATCGCATATGTGGTAATCAGCGGGCGGGCGCCGTCGTGGATGGCTACGTGGGTGAAGCCCGCCGGCACCGCGTCCACGCCGGAGCGCGTCGACTCCTGACGGGTTTGCCCGGCGGCAGCGAAGGTGATGGGCGTCTTGAACTCGAAGGGCTCGATCGCCAGGCGGCGCATCTCGGCCTCGCGCTCGGGCGGGCACACCACCACGATATGCTGCACGAGGGCGGAGCGGTCGAACGCCATGATCGACCAGGTCATCATGGGGCGGCCGGCCACGTTGACCAGCTGCTTGCCGCCCGGATTGCCAAAACGCGAGCCGCAGCCGCCCGCCACGACCACCGCGCATACCGAAGCCGCCATCGCGCGCTTACGCCTCCCTCTTGCCGCCGTGCATGCGTGCCAGCGAATCGGCAAGGATCGCCGGGTTGTTCACACCGAAGCTGCCCAGGCGGTCGGGGTCCTCCTTGATGTCGCCCATGAGGTCCTGCAGCGAGCCGTACTCGTCCACGATGCGCTCGGCCACGCCGTCGCGCACCACCGACACGCGCGACAGGGTGCGCAGGCCCAGCGGGGACATGACCGAGTCCTCGTCCAGGTCCTCGTAGCCCAGCACGCGCGCCACCTTGTTCGGATTCGTGAGGTCTTGCGCCGACATGGCCAAGAACTTGCTGCGGATCCGCTCGGCGTTCTCCTCCGAGGCGTCGGCGGCGTAGTCGCGGATCATCAGGTTGTACTCGGTTTCCATGCTGGCGCCAGCGAGCTGCTCGAGCTGCATCTGCACGAGCTTGCCCTCGATACCGAGCTTCTCGATGCAGGACTTGAGCTCGTCTTTGGCCTGCTGCATGATCTCGAAGCTGGAGAAGATGCTCGTGATGTCGGCCAGGGTGACGTAGTCGTCCAGCTCGAGCGCGGTCAGGCGCATGAGCGAGCGGTCGAGCGAGGTGCGCGTGGTCTGCAGGGTCGATACGAGCTGGTTCACCGAGCTCATGACCTCGGCAACCGGCTGGATCTGGTGCGAGCGGCCGTTCACGTACACGTTCACCACGCTGCGGCGCTCCGACACCGAGATCACGATGGCGTCGGTGAGCACGCTCATGCGGGCGGCGGTGCGGTGGCGCATGCCCGTCTCGCTCGTGGCGAGCGACGGGTCGGGGTTGAGGTGGAAGTTCGCGCGCAGAATCTGGTTCAGATCGCCGTCGATCACGATGGCGCCGTCCATCTTCGACAGCTCGAACAGGCGATTCGCCGTGAAGGAGATGCTCAAGGGGAATCCGTCGTTGCCGGCGGCGAGCACGGCCTCGGTGTCGCCCACGCAGATGAGGGCGCCGATATGGCCGGCGATGATCATGTCGAGTGCGGTACGCAGGGGTTGTCCCGGCGCGGTGAGGCGCACGGCCTCTTTCATACGGGCCTCGGTGCTTTTGTTGTTCATATTCAGGCCTCCCATCGATGGTGCGCGTTTCATTGTCGCACGAATCGAACGAGCGCCTCAGATTTGCAGAAAAGCTACCCAGAGCCGAGGGCGTGAACGCGGGCGCCGCCCGGAACCGAACGACGCCCACCTGGGCTTTGACCCTTTGATTATCCTGGGTGCTGACTGGGGTCCTGCTTAGGCGAGAAGCCCCACCATACTCCTCTCTGCCGGTACGGCATTGCGCCTCGTCCCTCTACCCCATAACGACACCTTACCTGAGCTAATACACGCGCATATCACATAAATAACGAGGCGTCCCGGCACATGCCGAAACACCCCGAATAGTGCGCGCAATGCGTCCATCATCCGCGGGTGCGCCTTTATCGTAGGCGCGCCCGGTTGCACCCGGCAACTCGGCTGTCCGCGGAAGGCGGCGTGCGGCCCAGCTGCCCGCAACGGGTGCTCCGCAACCTTAGTTCGCAGCGGCACCCAGCTGCGCACGGTCGCCGGACGTGGCGCCGGCACCGGATGCGGCCCGCCGCGGCGCCGCCGGCACGAAGTTCGCACCCAGCTCACCCTGCGGACGCGGCGCCGGAATCTCGCCGGCGGTATGGCTGAACACGAACCCGTCGTCGACCACATCGGCCAGCACGGTGTCCCCGGCATGCCACTCGCCGGCCAGCAGCTCCTCGGACAGCGGGTCCTCAATGAGCGTCTGGATGGCGCGGCGCAGCGGACGGGCGCCGTTGGTGAGGTCGGTGCCCTCGGCCACGATCTTATCGAGCGCGGCGTCGGTCAGCACGATGTTCATGCCGTTGGCAATCAAGCGCTGGCGCAGGTCGTCCACCAGCAGGTTCGCGATGCTCCGCAGCGCCTCGCCCGCCAGCTTCTGGAATACCACGATGTCGTCCACGCGGTTCAGGAACTCGGGGCGGAACAGGCGCTTCAGCTCGCCCATCGCCCGGCTCTTGATCTCGGACGCCGAAAGGCCCGCCTCGCCGGTGGTGCCGAAGCCCACGCTCGTGTCGGCAGCGATCTCGCGCGCGCCCACGTTGCTCGTCATGATGATGACGGTGTTGCGGAAGTCCACGGTCTTGCCCTGGCCGTCGGTGAGGCGGCCCTCATCGAGCACCTGCAGCAGCACGTTGAAGATGTCCGGATGCGCCTTCTCGATCTCGTCGAACAGCACCACCGAGTAGGGGTTGCGCCGCACGGCCTTGGTGAGCTGGCCGCCCTCCTCGTGCCCCACGTAACCCGGGGGCGAACCGATGAGCTTGGAGACCTCGTACTGGCTGGCAAACTCGGACATGTCGAAGCTGATGAGCGCGTCCTTGCTGCCGAACAGGTACTCGGCGAGCGTCTTGGCGAGCTCGGTCTTGCCGGTGCCGGTGGGCCCCAGGAAGATGAACGAGCCGCCAGGGCGGCGCGGGTCCTTGAGCGGGCTGCGGCTACGACGGATGGCGCGCGCCACGGCCTCGACCGCGGCGTCCTGCCCGATGATGCGCGTCTTGAGCGCGTCCTCGCATGCCAGCAAGCGGCGGCTCTCATCCTCGGTGAGCGAGCTGACCGGCACGCCCGAGGACACCGACACGATGTCGGCGATCTGGGGCACGTCGATGGTCAGCGGGGCGGCTTCGAGCTCGGCGTTCCAGGCGGCACGGGCCTCGCCCAGCGCGATCTCGGCCGCCTTCTTCTGCTCGGTGAGCTCGGCGGCGCGGTTCATGTTGTCCGCCTCGGTGGCCTGCTCGACCTGCTCGTCCAGGCTTGCCACCTGCGCCGCGGCCTCGCGAACCGCCTCGGGCGCCACATTGTGCGCGATCCGCGCCCGCGCACCCGCCTCGTCGATGAGGTCGATGGCCTTATCGGGCAGGAAGCGGTCTTGGATGTAGCGAGCCGACAGGCTCGCGGCCGCCTCGAGAGCAGCCGGCGTGTAGCGCACGTGGTGGTGTTCCTCGTAGCGCGGGGCCAAGCGGGTGAGGATCTTGACAGTGTCGGGCACGCTCGGCTCGTCCACGTCGATCGTTTGGAACCGGCGCTCGAAGGCCGGATCTTTGGTGAGGTACTTACGGAACTCCTCGGCCGTGGTGGCGCCGATGATCTGGAACGCCCCGCGCGCGAGGACCGGCTTGAGCATTGAGCTCGCGTCGATGGAGCCCTCGGCGGAGCCGGCGCCGATCAGCGTGTGCATCTCGTCGATGAACAGGATGACGTCGTCGGCCTCGGTAGCCTCGGCGATGACGTTTTTCAGGCGCTCCTCGAACTCGCCGCGATACTTGGCACCGGCCACCAGGCCGGGCAGGTCAAGCGTCCAGATGTTCATGTTCGCCAGGTTCTCGGGCACGCGCCCGGCGGCGATCTCCTGCGCCAGGCCCTCCACGATAGCCGTTTTGCCCACGCCGGGATCGCCCAGGATGAGCGGGTTGTTCTTGTTGCGGCGGGACAGGATCTCCATCATGCGCGAGATCTCGCGCTCGCGGCCGATTACCGGATCGAGCTTGCCGTCGCGCGCCTGCTGGGTGAGGTTGGTGCCGAACTGCTTGAGCGCACTGTCCTGCTCACCGCCCTCCTGCGAGGGGCTCGATCCACCGCCGAAAAACGGCAGCCCTGAACCCGGGCGGCCGGAGCCGGCGCCGGCCAGCGGACGTTGGTTGCCCTGGTCTTTGCTCGTGAGTTTGGCCACGGCGTCGCGCACGGCGGCGGACGAGACACCCAGGCGCACCAGGACGTCCATGGCGAGCCCGTTGCCCTCGCTCACGATGCCCAGCAGCAGGTGCTCGGTGGACACGTAGGTCTGGCCGTTCTCGCGCGCCAGGCGGAAGCCCTTCTCCATCACGGCGAGCACCAACGGGGTGAAGGCGAGCTTGGCGTCCTCGGCCGGCTCCTCCTCGGGGGCCGACGTGCGGATTTCTTTCAGCTGCTCCAGGATGTCGTCATAGGTGATCTCGAGCGAACGCAGCGCCTCGGAGGCGATGCCGTCCTCTTCCTTTGCGAGCGCCAGCAGCAGGTGCTCGGTACCCACCTTGCTGGAGCCGAGCTCACGGGCCTGCTCGGACGCAAGCGCCATGACCTTGCGGGCGCGGTCTGTGAATCTATCAAACATGCGGTTCCTCTTGCTTGCGTTGTTCTCGGTATCATCTGCAACGTGTACCCAAAGTTGCACCATGATAACCGATTGCCCCGCAAAACGATCGCCCCGCAATTTGGATGCCCGTTTGGGGACGGGGTCGATTCGTACGATTGCCCGTTTGGGGACGGGGTCGATTCGTACGCAAATCGTCCGGCCAGCCGCGACCGCGCCCCATGCCCGTTTGGGGACGGGGTCGATTCGTTCGACTGCCCGTTTGGGGACGGGGTCGATCTGCATCAAACGAAACGACCCCGTCCCCAACCGTCCCCAAC
>CABRIF010000063.1 GCA_902470925.1 uncultured Collinsella sp.
CTCCGACCTCGACCTCTCCAAGGTCCGCGCGGCCGGCTTCGAGCCCGCCGACTGGGACAGTGAGCTCCGGGATTATTTTGAAACTGTGTTTTCAGGAGGTTCTTTTTAAAGCATGGCGACAACGATTTTAAGAGAGAGCCCTCTCGTGAGTATAGTTGTACCTGTGTACAACGTTGGTAATTATGCTCGCTACTGTGTGACATCATTGCTTGCACAAACATATTCTCATATCGAGATTCTCATTGTCGACGACGGTTGTACTGACAACACGATTCAGCTGATTGAAGATCTTGTTAAGGACGATTCCCGCGTAGAAATCCTGCATAAAGAAAACGGCGGTCTATCTTCGGCGCGAAATTACGGAGCAGAGCGCTGCGCTGGTGATTACATCATGTTCGTAGATGGGGATGATGTTCTTGATGCAAGGACAGTCGAGATCCTTGTTAAGATAGCTTTTGAGAACGATGTTCCCCTTGTCACCTGCAAGTACATAAAATTGTCCTCTGCTGAAGGGTTTAGGGGAGGCAGGATCGGCTCTACCGAGATTGTTTCTGGTAATCAATTGCTTAAAAGCCTGCTGTTACTTGATGGTGAGTCTGGCTCTGCATGCGCAAAGTTGTATGCAAGGGACCTATTGCCGCTCTTGGCATTTCCTGAAGGCCAGCTCTTTGAGGACTTCGGTGTGATGGCTGGCGTCTTTAGCCAAATCAAGAGTGCGTGCATTTCCGACGATGAGTTATACGGCTACGTGACGCGGGAGGGCTCAATAACAACTGCGAAGAAGTATGGGGATGCACACCTTTCGGGGATGGAAAAATCTTTGACGACGGTCAAGCAGATAGTTTCGAACGATTCAGATCTTCTCGACGCCTATGCATGTTTTGAAGCGTTCTGTATGTTGAGGGCTGCCTCAAGATTGGATGTTGATCTTTGCCAGAACAAGGAAGAGGCTACTCATTTTGTAAAAGAAACTCGCAGGCGTTGCCGAGCAGTTTCGTTCAGCCGTCTTGCTGGAAAGACCTGGCGAATTCGCTGTGCATTGTTTTCAATATCTCCGAAGCTGTATAACGCGGCATACCGTCTCTATGGCGTTGCAACCGGAAAGGTTTCTGCTTGATGAATCGAGGTCTTACCATCCGTTCAGCCACCAGTAGGGTAAGTTATCATGCTCCCTGGATGTCAATTGACGATGCTTATCTCGTTTTGGCGCTCATCGCCTGCGCTTTAGTTCCATTCGCTGCGGTTCCATTTATTCTTCTCTATGCGATGGAAGAGCGACATTCATCTCTGCTATTTGCTTTACTTGTCGGTTTGTTGGCGGCTTCGCTTGCATATGGTGTGCACACGACAGTAACGGCAGATATTGATAGATATACAGAGAGTCTAAAGGTATTTCGCGAAACATCATTTATCGGAGTATTTTCGATAGAAGGGGTTTACTCCTCGGTAGGCTCGCATGGCTATAACCTCCTTGCGTGGGTTGTATCCAAGTTTGGGAACGACCAGTTATTGCGGTCGGTTGTCGTTTTCTCTTTTTACTCGATTGCTTCGTATATCATCGACGACTATGCATGTCATCATCAATGGGGGATTGCGACGAGGATATCTTCCTCGTTGCTATGTGTTTCGATAGTCCCCTTTTTTAATATACTGTCCTACGCTAAGAGTACCCCAGCGTTCTCCATATTGCTCTTAGCGGTATATTCTGATTTTGAAAAGCATTCAAACAGATTTACATTGCTTCTCTTGTACGTGCTGTCTGCATCAATGCACTCAGCGGTATTACCGGTTATTGCGTTGCGTCTTGCGCTGCTAGTTTTTCGAAGTGTGATCCCCGTTTATCTCCTTGGTGGGCTTCTTCAACCGATTTCCGCCCTCCTTTCAGCTGCAATCCCTGCCGCGCTGAGAAATCTGCCATTGATATCGTTGTTTGTTTATGCGCTCGATCGTTTTGCTATGTACAGCGAATTTGATGGCTGGGGATGGGCAGCTGCCTCTCGAGACAGTATTCTCCTGAATGGATATAGGTATTATTTTGTGGCAATTGCGCTGCTCTACATAGTGCTTAGGTTTTTCGGGAAATCTGACAGCAAATCGCGATTCTTAGAATTTGGCGGAGTGTGGTCGGCGCTTAGCATCACAATCGCCCTTGCTATTTCCGCTGATGTTTTCTTCAGATATGCGATGCCCGCCGCGGTGTTCTTTTCTTTGGTTTCAATGGAATGCATGAAGGGCCGTATGAAGTCATTTTTGGTTTGTGCACTGGGTCTTATTGCATTAGTTGGTGTACTTGTGCAGTTGGCATATTTGGCAAGCGTGTGTGATATGACCACGTTTGCGCTGCATGGTATGTTTGGCTTGGAGCAATGGTTTGAATAGCATGCAGAATGGCAAAAAGCATAAGACTTTCTACAGCAATGTCGTTTGGCAATACGGCCTGCAGCTCATTAAGTATGTCATGCCGTTGCTCACCTTGCCGTATCTCACGCGAGTGCTGGAACCGCAAGGGTATGCGGTCTACGCCTACGTCGTGTCATTCATGACGTTCGCTCAGACCTTTGTGGAGTTCGGATTCAACCTATCCGGCACTAAGCAAGTGGTTGAAGCGAGTGATGCGCACGCCCTCGGGCGCGTTACGGGTACCATTACGCAGGCGCGTTTAGCCCTCTGCGTGCTGGCAGGCATTGCATGCGCCATTATAGGCACATTCATTCCCATCATGCGTGAGAACGCTTTCTATGCGTGCCTGGCCTACATCGCGGTGTGCGGACGTGCACTCGCGCCGGACTTCCTCTTCCAGGGCAAGGAGCAAATGGCTCCCATCACGGTGCGCTATTTCCTCTCAAAGGGCACTTCCACCGTCCTCACCTTCGTGCTCGTTCACTCCATGGCAGACATCCTCTGGGTGCCCATGCTCGATATCGCGGCGAGCGCCATCGCGCTCGCGTGGTCGTTCTCCTCGGCGCGCAAGATGTTCGGACTCAAGATCGAATGGGTGGCGCCCCGCGCGTATCTCAAGGAGCTCGCGCGTTCGGGCTACTACTGCCTATCCAACATGAGCAGCACCGCGTTCAGTGGTTTCACCACGCTCCTTATCGGCATTGCCATCAAGGATCCTTCTCAGATTTCCTACTGGTCGCTTTCCATGACGGCGATTGGCGCGGTGCAGTCGCTCTACAGCCCCATTATCAACAGCCTGTACCCACACATGGTGGCGCAGGGCGATTTTGCTTTCGCCAAGCGGTTGGCGTTTATATCGGTACCGTTCGTGTTCGGCGGCACGGCGCTATTTTTAATCATGTCCGAATTCATAATGCTCGTGTTGGGCGGCGTGCAGTACTTACCAGGTGCCTATGTGCTGCGCTTGGTATCTCCGGTTCTGTTGTTCTCGTTCTACGGGATGTTTTTCGGATGGCCCGTGCTGGGCGCGGTGGGCAAGGTGAAGGAACTCACGGCTACCACCCTCATCTCGTCAATTGCGAGCATCGCCGTTCTGGTGGCGGTCGCGGCCGCCGGCATGGCGAGCGTCGCGGTCTTCGCGGTGGTTCGGAGCCTCACCGAGGCGTTCATGTGCGTGTTGAGGCTCAACGAGTGCCACAAGGCGTTCAGGCCAAGAGCGCGTGCATGATCACGTGCTGGCAATTCAGCACAGATGGAACGATGCGTCCATATCCGTCTGCTATGTGGTTTTGAGGAGTTTCTGCATTGGATTATTCAGAAGATAGGCGATACCTTTCACATGAGGAACTGCAGCAAGAGGAGCTTCGCCTGCTGCTCGCGTTCGATTCGCTATGCAAGCAGCAAGGCCTGCGCTATTCGCTGCAGGCGGGCACGCTCTTGGGCGCCGTCAGGCACAGGGGCTTCATCCCCTGGGACGATGACGTGGATGTATCCATGCCGCGCCCAGATTACGAACGCCTGCTCACTTTGGGCGATCTTGTGCCTGCGCCTCTGGGTCTTGTGACGCCGTATAACTCAGAGTTCCCCCTGCCGTTTGCCAAGGTGGTTGCGACAAATGTGCGAGCCCAAGAAGAGGTCGCTGAGGGCGTTTTGGAAGAATATCTGTGGATTGATGTGTTTCCGATCGATGGGGTGTTTGACTCTGACGAGAAAAACACCAAGGTGCAGGAACGGCTTAACCGTCGCATGCGCCTGAGCACCTGGGAAGCGTACGGAGCTTTCTCCATGGATTCTGTAGCAAAGAAGGTTGTCAAGACCATTGCTCGTCCGTTTTGCAAAGCGCTTCATGCCAAGCGTCGGATGCTCTCTTATGCGGACGCCGTCACGCGCAATCCCGGTTACGAGCGAGCTGAGCGCGTTTCCAGCTTCATGGGCGGGGCCAAGCACGGTTGGTCGCTACCCAAGCTCGGGTACGAGGACATGACCACTGTCGAGCTGGCGGGTCATGAGTTCCCGGCAATGGGCTGCTGGGATGAATACCTGACTAAGGTGTACGGGGATTACATGAAACTTCCCCCCGAGTCCGAGCGCATCACGCATCACCTCAAGGCTTGGCGCGTTTAGGCGCCGGGAGTCAAAACTCGATTACAGGTAAGGAGCGTCTATGCCGACCAAAATTGGCACGATGAGCATCAACATCCACGTCAACTTCACCAACTACGGCTCCGCCCTGCAGACATGGGCGCTGCACAGGGCGATTGAGCAGGTGGGCGACAGCGCGGGGATAGATCTGGAACCCGTGCTGGTCGATTATTGCCCCGACTGCCTTGTGGGCAAAGATGTCCGCAACCCCCTGTCGTTCATGTGGGACACCGATGAGGACTCGCAGCGCAACTGCCGTTTGAGCCTGCCCGCCATTGCGGTTAACGCCGACAAGTTCGATGATTTCTACACCAAGAGGCTCAACCGCTCGCACGGTGCGTATACATCCGGAAACTTCGATGAAATCGTAGCCATCGACGGGGTCTCGAACTTCGTGTGCGGCAGCGACACGATATTCTGCCCGGATGAATTCAACGGTTTCGAGCGCGGCTACTATGCGGACTATGAATGCATGCGGGGCCGCAGCGTGGCCTATGCGCCGAGCTTCGGGGACCCGCATTTTTCCGAGGGCGACTACGGCGTGCTCGACAAGCGCCTTTCCAACTTCCGGGCAATCGGCTTGCGCGAGAACCTCATGCTGCCCTATGTGGAGGAGCATACGGACGTCCCGGCGCGGCGCGTGGTGGACCCAACACTTCTGCTTGACGCGGACGACTATGCGCCGATTGTGGCGCCGTGTCAGCAGGAGGGCGATTACGTTCTGCTGTACTCTCGTCGCCATAATCCCGAGATGACGGAGTATGCGGAGCGCCTGGCGGAGCGAAACGGCTGGGATGTTGTCGAGATCTCCCTTCGCGCCGAGAACGCCTCTCGGCACCGCATGGCATACGATGCGGGCGTCGAGGAGTTCCTCTCGCTGGTCAAGCACGCTCGGTTCCTGGTCACCAACTCGTTCCACGGCATGATTTTTGGCTATCAGTTCCGAACGCCCTTCTATGCGTTCGCGCGCGAGCAGGCAAATTCGAAGATCGGCGAATGCTTGGCGGCTCTGGGCCTGTCGGAACGCCAGCTGGGAAAAGTTCAGGACGCGGCGGAGGATCCCTTTAATGTTGATTGGGACGCCGCGACGCGGACACTCCTGCCCCTTAGGGAGACCTCGCGCGAATTTCTCGCTGGCGCCATCGGCCTTCTGCTGGATGTCGAAGGGGCGTAAATGGGCAACGGATATCTCAACACGAATATCAAGGCGCAATGCGCCGGCTGCTCCGCTTGCGTCCAAGCATGCCCGTTTGGCGCTCTCGCCATGGAAAGCGACGAGGAGGGATTCGGCTATCCCGTTTTGGATGCCAAGCTTTGCCGGGATTGCGGCCTGTGCCACAAGGCCTGCCCCATGGAGCGCCCCCCGGCGCTTCACGATGGCGCGCGTGAGGTTTTCGGCGGGCATCACGTTGATGCCGGCGTCTTGGCGGGCAGCACCTCGGGCGGCGCGTTCACCGCGCTCGTCCAGGCGTGGTTCGACCGCCCCGGGGACCGCGTAGTGTGGGGGGTGGTCGCCCACGGCCTCGAGGTCCGCCACGAATGCGCGGCGAGCGCGGATGAGGCGGCCAAATTCCGCAAGTCAAAGTACTCGCAAAGCGACATGGGGCTGGCGTATCGCGAGATTCGGAAACAGCTCTCCGAGGGCTGGTCGGTCCTTTTCTCGGGTACGCCCTGCCAGGTTGCGGGCCTGTATGCCTATTTGGGCAGCTCGCCGCATGGCGAGCTGCTGACTGTCGAGGTGATCTGCGAGGGTGTTCCCAGTCCACGCTATATCGAAAAGTATGCCGAGCGCCTCGAGAGGCGCTATGGCACGTCGCTTGAGACGCTGGATTACCGCGATAAAGATGACTGTAAATGGGATTTTCAAGTGATGTCCGCATCACTTGAAGGCGGGCATCACTTCAAAATCGATCGCTGGTTCAATCCCTACTGGTCGATATGGCTGCAGCATCTTATGAACAGGCCGAGCTGCTACACCTGCTCCTTCGCGCGCCCCGAGCGCGTCGCGGACATCTCCTTGGGCGACCTCTGGGGTGTCCATATCTACTGCCCCGATCTGTACAACGGCAACGCCGGGGCATCGCTCGTGGTGTGCTCGACGGATGCCGGCTTTTCGCTGCTCGGGGACGCCCGCTCGCGTCTTTCGGGCAGGGAGCTCTCCTTCGAGGACGCGCTCCGCTACCAGGGCCCAATGCGCCGCCCTGTTGGGTGGGAGCCCAGGCGCGGCGCCTTCATGAGGGACCTTCTGTCCATGGATATCGACGAGTTGGAGCGCAAGTGGGCGAAGCGCCCGACCATAAGGCTGCTGGCATCGAAATACCTGTGGGGAAATAGGCAAAAAGTCACCCTATGGAAAATTAGGGAACGCATCCGCACGTCTGGAAAGGGGAGGGACGACAATGTATTACGTTAACGATCGTCTGGTGGAGCTGAACAGGATTTTCGACCAGAACAAGCGCGAGGGCTATCTGCGCCTGGACCTGAACGAGAACCCCGAGGGCCTTCCGCAGCCATTTATCGATGAGGTCTTGTCGGGGGTGACCCAGGAGATGGTCTCTCAATACCCCGAGACGCTTGAGTTCACGGAGTTCTTGGCTGCGAGACTTGGGACGGACGTCGAGCATATTTCGCTTGTGAACGGTTCATCGGAGGGAATCCGAAACATCATCGAGGCATTCACAGCGCCCGGGGGGAAGATCGTCGGCGTCACCCCCAGCTACGCGATGTTCGAGGTGTACTCGAAGATGTACGGTCGCGATTTTTCGCCCGTGCCGTACTCGTCGGACATGACCGTCACCGTCGAGGACGTTGTCTCGGCGCTCGACGACCGCACACAGCTCCTCATCATCGTCAACCCAAATAACCCGATGGGGAACGCGTGGACGAACGAGGAGGTCGAGCGCCTCATCGAAGCCGCGCGCACTTGTGAGGCGACGGTGCTGATAGATGAGGCGTATCACTACTTCTGCCCGACGACGAGCATAGATTATGCGCTCACCCATGACCACGTCTTTGTCACCCGGACCTTCTCCAAGCTCTTCTCGCTCGCCGGCGCGCGCCTTGGGTATGTTGCGGGATGGCCGGAGGGGGTGGAGCTCGTGCAGAAGCTCAACACCCCCCATAACGTCAACATGTTTGCGCTTAGGTTCGCACGCGCCATCATGGAGAGGCCCGGGATGCTCGAAGGTATGATTGCCGAGCAACGTGAGGGTAAGGAGCTGCTTGTCGGGAAGCTTGAAAGCAGGGGGTATGATTTCCTTTCTAGCGAGGGTAACTTCATGTTTATCAAGCCCTTTCGGGATGCCTCGGAAATCGTTCGGCGCATGAAAGATGAGAAGGGCATCCTGATTAAGGAGTATGGCGGCATTGGCGCATTTGGCGATTGCCTGCGCGTCACCACGGGCCCGAGGGCCTCGATGGGCCGCTTCGCCCAAGCGCTTTTCGAGATCGATGTGTGCTAGGCCTCGAAATCTGACCCCATGGGCGGTCGAGCCTCGTCAGGCAGATTGACCCAGTTGAGGATCGCTTGCTTCCCGGAAAGCTACAACCACGAACAATTCGAAGCAGCCGCACGTTTTATTCTGAAGCGAACTTTGAAAACTGGATAGGCGAGAAATGAAGAAGGTAATCACGTACGGAACGTACGATCTCCTGCATCGTGGCCATATCAGGCTCCTGGAGCGCGCTCGCGAGCTCGGGGATCATCTCGTGGTCGGGGTGACTGCCGACAGCTTCGATCGCGGCAGGGGGAAGATAAACGTCGTTCAGTCGCTTGCGGAGCGCATGGAATCGGTAAGGGCAACGGGCCTTGCGGACGAGATAATCGTCGAGGAGTACGAGGGTCAGAAGATCGACGACATCCAACGCTTGGGTATCGATATATTTACCGTCGGCTCGGACTGGGCCGGGAAGTTCGACTATCTCTCGGAGTATTGCGAGGTAGTTTATCTCGAGCGGACAGAAGGGGTTTCGAGCAGCGAGTTGCGTTCGGAGCGTGCCTCCTTGAGGCTGGGGATTGTTGGCTCGGGGGCGGTGGCCGATAAGTATGCCCGCGAGTGCTCCTATGTAAACGGTCTTGATGTGGCGACGTGGCTTCCCGACGGGGTTGGCGCCGGCGCATGCAATATAGACTCGCTCGATGCCGTGTTTGTCGCCTCGAGGCCGGACGGGCATGCAGCCGAGGTGCGTGCTGCGCTCGAGCGGGGGATGCACGTTCTATGCGAATCCCCGGTCGCCCTTTCGGGGAAAGAGATCAAGGAACTTTTCGAGCTCGCCGATTCAAGGGGGATAGTGTTGCGCGAGGCGATTAAGACGGCTTACGCGACCGCCTACCACAGACTCCTTCTTCTCGTGAAGGGCGGTAGGATCGGCCGCGTCGTTTCCGTTCAGGCGACGTGTACGAGCCTCGCGGATTTGCAGGCCCTCAAGAAGGGCAGTGAGAGGAGATGGTCCAGCTCGACGGCTTGGGGACCGACTGCGCTGCTGCCCATTTTGCAGATTCTGGGGACTAGTTTTACTGAGATGAGAGCGGTGAGGTGCAATCTCGACGGTACTTCAGGGTTTGACGTCTACGGCAGGATTGAGCTTGTGTACCCAGGGGCGATTGGAACCGCTGTATTCGGGAAGGCCGTTAAGTCGGAAGGCTCTTTGGTTATCTCGGGAACCGAAGGGTACATCTACGTGCCGGCGCCTTGGTGGAAGACGGATTACTTCGAGATTCGACGAGAGGACCCCACCAAAAATGAGCGTTTCTACTATCAGCTCGACGGTGAGGGAATCCGTTACGAACTCATGACGTTCGCTCGCGCTGTGGTTGCGGGGGCAGACGCGCATCCATATGTGGAGCGTGAGACTTCGATCGCGATTGCTTCTCTGCTTGAGCAGTTTCAAAAGGGAATTAATACTGTTCTTCTAGATGCGACGTCTCTTTCTCATTAGCTTGCCGCACGGAGGAATCGATTCCACAACTTTGTCAGGCAATCAGAAAATCACGCATTCATTAGGTGGCTGTGGGTGCTGAAGCGTTCGGTCCTGCTGTAAGGAGGATGTTAACACTTGGATCCTTGCGTTAAGGCAGGCTATATAAGCGTCTTTATCGTAGAGATTAATCAGATGCCCATCTCTTTTACAGTTTCTACCCTTGAAGCCGCAAGCGCCTGAAGGATCTGGGTAAGAATCGCGCCGGTTTGCTCACACGTCCAATTCCATGGCTTCTGCAACTACAGCTGCTTGCAGCCGAACGCTATTTTCTCATTTTCTGACTTCGATGTTCTGCCTGTGGGAGCTCTCTTTTCGCGTCTGTCGGCAACTTGTTCTCGGTTGCGCATGACTGTGCCCTGCCGAGTGCTGAGAGTTGCTCAACAGAGTGCGTCTCATGTTAGCGGTCATTGCTGGGCACGGCCTGGAGAACGCCGTGCAGATCACCTGCGGGGGCCTGCCGCCCATGCCACGGCTCAGGCCGAGCGCAGGCCGCGTCATTGCCCGACCCCTCCTTGGTTATTACATTCGGACTCAGTTGACTCATTGTGCTTGACGTTTTTCGGTGGGGCGAGAGCGTCGTCTTGCTGCGAGGGGGCCTTCACAGTCGTTCAGGAAATGAAGAAGCGTCAAGAGTGAGAGTAGAAGGAATTCGTTCGCCTCAGGAAGACCGATCTTCCTGCTGCTCAAAAGCTTGCGCGCAGCCGACTCGTTGCTGCAGGGATTCTTGCAAAAGACGGGCCCCTCTCTCCGCGCTATAGGTTGACGCCCGTGGATGCGGGCGCGCCGTCGGGCTTATGGTGAAAGGCGCAAAAGAACGAACGCAAGTTCGTTATACATGCTACAATTGACCCAGCGAACGGGCGGTGCCCTCCGAGTCCTCGCGGGGAGATTGGAGGGATTCCCATGCGCACGCTCACGCAGCTCCTGCAGGCACTCGCGATCGTGATGGCGCTGGCCGTCGCGCTGATTGCTCTGTTGTTCTCGTAAGGGTTGGGTGATGCCCGCATAAGGGACGAGCCGCCTTGTAGCGAAGGCGGCTCGTCGAGTGGGTATCACCCACCAGCCGAAAGCTACAGGAGGGCTTAAGCCTCTTGTTCGTTACGAGTATACCCCAATGCGCCGCCCCGCGGGCGCGGGGTGTACTCGGTTTGCGGGCGGGGTGCGCGATGATTTCCGGATTTTCGATACGCCCTCGATGCTCAGGGGAAAGCATCCCGATTGAGCCGTGCTATAGGGGAGCGTACGGGCGCGCCGACCGTCATGCGGTGAAGCGAGATGCATTCGAGTGCAGAATGGTTTTTCGGGTCCACCCTTATGCGGCGTTGATCGGTCTTGCATCGAGGGATTCCATATGTCATTTCTGCTCATGAATTGAATGTCAAAATTATGCAGAAATATCAATCAGCTTGGAGGAATGTCGGTACGGGGTGGGCACGAGAGTCGATTCGGCTCGCCTCTGTGGTCGCAAACGGCATCTAATGGGTGTTTTGATTCTGTAAAACTCTATGCATGGCGTGCGTTTCACTCGTCTGGAAAGCGCTTAGACCGCTGCGGGTCCCCAGAACAGCGTTTAGGTCCATATGCATTCGGATATCCGGAGATCTGTCCACTCGGAAAGACCCATTAGATGCCATTTGCGACCATCGCACGTGTCTCAAGTCGGTCGAGGAACGTGGCAGACCCCGAAATGATGCAAAAGGCCGCGCGATGGAGCGGCTCGCCGCGCCAGAAGGCGACGGCGAGGCGGCGCGCCGCGATAAAGGACGACGCGGAGTGGTGTGCGGCGGGGGAGGGCGGGAACTGAGTGGCGCCCGGCGACAGGAGATGGCAACCGAACGGCATGCCTCGACAGGAGATGGCAACTGAATGGTGTGCTGCGGCAGAGTCACGGTGCATACCGGACGCGGGCTGCCGCGCCGCGCGCGGCGGCCCGTCGTTATGCTCAGCCAAGATCCCCATAGCGTTCGACCATCGGGAGTAGCTGGTGCCTCAGTAACGCCTGCTTGGTTTCGAAGCCGTTCGTCCGATTGCGATACCGCAGGTTGGCGGCGCGGTGGAGGTCTGCGACAAGCTGATTAAAAAGATGCTGTTCAACAAGGTCCTCATACCAAATGTTCAAGATGGACATGCCCGAGCCCACGAGCTTGTTTTGGCGGCGATCATCCCGGGCGGTGCGCTCAATCGAGTGGCTGTGCCTGCCTTTATACTCAAGTCCCACGTTGAGTTCCGGGAAAGCGATATCCACGTAGCGCGGCCCCACCGGCGTGACAATTCGGTAGTTCATCTGCGCGCCCGTGAGACCCAGACCGCCCAGGCGTCGCGGTGCGCAGAGCAGCAGTGCCACAATGGTTTCCATGGGAGAGTTCGATCGGTCCAATACGAGGTCCAAGGCCTGGCGGGCTTGTTGCGGCTTGCCATACGCGGGAAGGGCGTCGAGGGCATGCCGCATGCTCTCCACGTTCGTGCAGGGAGTGCCCGTGTTCACGAGGCCGTCCCATGAGGTGTCGAGCACATAGGTGCCGCACAGCTCATAGCCGATGAGTGCCAGCTCGACTAGATTGCAGTCGGGCGAGCTGGCGAGGGAGATGAACGTCAGCTCGGGTGAGGTGACTGCCCAGGTGCCGTCAAGGTGGATGATCGAGCGCGCGGGCGGTGGGCACAGTATAGTGTGGCATGCGATGCCGGCGCTCTGGTGCCGGGCACGTTGCCGGCCAACGAGCAGGTGAACGGGCCGCCCGTGTACGCCAAGGCGCACCAGGTCGTCTTCGATGGACGCCAGCGCATCAACGCGGCAGCGACGTAGGTCGGAGCTGCGAGGTTTGTCCATGAGTGAGGGAAGGAGCCTGCCGCTGGCGCGAATAAGCTCGAGGGCCGATATGTTGCACAAGCATCTCATGGTGCCTCAGTACCATACCGCACTTTTGGACGAAAAGAGGGGTGAATATATACTTGTCTGTAAAATCGTTTTTCAGGTGCAGCTTGCGCACTGTTTTACGGCAAGAAGTGAGAAAGGAAGTGCACAGTCGGTTGTTAGATTCCTTCTTGAGGGGGGGGTGCTTGTTGCGATATTCGATCGTCGGTGCAGATGAGAAGGGTGTCAATAAGTCTATAGCAAGAGAGGCTGACTGTGCCTGCCGGTTTACGGCTGTCCAAGGGGGCGCCCGGTGTGCGAAGAGCGCATCGCGGCATCATGCAGGGCTGAGCAGGCGCGCTGGTCTGGACGGCGGCATCGGGCAGCTGCCCAGGTTCGATGCGGCGGGTGGCTGCCGGCTGCGCAGCCATGCATGAGCATGTCACGCAAGGTTGAGCAGGCGCGCGCTGGTTTCGGCAATGGTGTCCAAAAGCTGTTCGAGCTCAATGCCGTGGATGGCCGACAGCTGTGCGGCCGTGCGCATGAGCGCGCCTTCAAGTGCGTCGATGGTGGTTGCCACACCGGCGCGTGCGGGAGCGTCCGTTTCGAGCAGCAGGCGGCCGAGCGGCATCTGGCGCGCATATTCGCGACCGCGTTTGGTGGCGAGCATCCGCTCGTTTACCGAAACGTAGCAGCCGTGTGCGCGCAGGCGCGCAAGGTCGTCCGAAGTGCCTGAGAACCGGTGGAATATGCAGTGTGCATGGGTGATGAGTCCGGTCCGTTCCAGGATATCGAGCGCCGTTTCGGCGGAGCGCACGGCATGGATGGAAATCGTGCGCCCTGGTCGCGGGTGCTCGGCGCAGGCCCGCGCCAGGCGTTCGAATGCCTCGGCTTGCAGGTGCGCGGAGGCGGTGTGCGCGGGGGAGAAATCGAGCCCGACTTCTCCGATGAAGCTGCTGGTGCTTGCGAGCTCAACGGCTTGGTCAATCAAGCTGCGGCCGGCTGCGGAGTCCTCGATCCACCAGGGATGCAGTCCCACGCCCACGCGGACATTCGGGTGGGTGGCGAAGCGCTTGCGTGCCGCAAGCGTATCGCATGGTGTGACGGGGGTGCAAAGCAGGCTGACTCCGCGCTCACGCGCTTCATCGGCGACTGCGGTGGCCTGCGCTATCCAGTCCAGATGGCAGTGCATGTCCGCCAGGCGCAGGGGCGAGGCGCAGTGCGCCGCGGCGTGGGCGGGCGTCTCCGTGGCCTTACCATCCGTCTGCGGGCATCGTTGCCGTTTTGACCCACTGCTCACTTCCGACCGCCTTTGCGTCCCGCCAGCGCCCCGCGCTGGGCGGCGTCGTGCATGGCGAGCGCGGAGGACGTGTCGTCGTTCGCGCCCAGGCCCGAGATATGCCGAAGCACCTCACCGGCGATCATCTGACCCATGATGGGCGGCATGAAGCTCGCGGTCCCCAGGTCGGTGCGCTCGGAGCGGGCGGCCCCGGGCGCGGCGGCGATGCGCACCGGCTCCTCGCAGGAGTAGAGAACGCGCAGGTGGCGGATGCCGCGCTTGCGGCACTCCTTGCGCATGATGCGCGCCAGCGAGCAGTTGACCGTCTTGTGCACGTCGGTGATGCGCAGGCATTCGGGATGGATCTTTTTGCCGCCGCCCATGGAGCTGATGAGCGTGAAGCCGCGTTCCTGCGCGAGCGCGGCGAGGGCGAGCTTGGTGGAAACGGTGTCGATGGCGTCGACCACGTAGTCGATGCGTCCGCCTGCCTCTGCCAAGCAGGTGCCGTACAGATCAGCGAGGTTTTCGGTGAGCACGAAGGTGTCGTGTGCGATTACGCGGCAACTGGGGTTGATGTCGGCGATCATGGCGGCCATCACCTCGACTTTTCGCCGGCCCACGGTGCTTTCGAACGCGATGGCCTGCCGGTTGATATTGGACGGCGCCACCACATCTTTGTCCACGATGATGAGGGTGCCCACGCCGCCACGGGCGCTGTCTCTTATACACATCTGACGCTGCCGACGATACTCCTTGTGTAGA
>CABRIF010000064.1 GCA_902470925.1 uncultured Collinsella sp.
TACACAAGGAGTATCGTCGGCAGCGTCAGATGTGTATAAGAGACAGGTTGGTCACCATCCCAGCGGGGCGCCGGCGGCCTCGTAGCGGACGTCGGCCCTGAAGCCCCCGAGGGAGGCGGCGGGGTGAGGCGCGCATGACGGTTGCGGGGTGAGGCGCGCATGACGGCTGCGAGGTGCGTAGGCCGGCTGCGGGGCGCGGTCGGTGCGCGCGTGCCGCCGACGTGCCGGGTGCCTGCCGCCGCGGCGATAGACGGCGTTGGCTGCCGCTGCCGCTCATCCGTTGGACAGCTGCGGCCCTCTCCCACTAGACTGAAAGCCGCGTGCGCATGCACGCGCGAGACGAATGGAGGCGGCAATGGGTCGCATGCAGGATACCTATGAACATGGTGGCAGCCGCGAGGATGCCCGCCGACGCCCGGCGGAGCAGGAAGGCGCGCTGAGCGGGACCGCTCCGGCGATGACGGGCTCGGAGGCGGGCGGGTCCTGCGCCCGTGCAACGGACGACGTGCCGCACGATGCGCCCGCGGCGGCAACCACCGTCGCCCAGGCGCCGTCGCCTTTGGCTGCCGCGGTACCGGCTGCCGTGGCGCCCACACAGGCCGCGGTGCTCGAGCCCGCGCCCGAGGCCCCCGGCCTCATGGACCTGCTCGCGCGCCATCGCATCGTGACGGCGGTGGTCCTGCTCGTGCTCGCGGTCATCTCGGCTTGGCCGCTGCGCGCCACGTTCTCCGATCCTGGAACCTACGCCCCCATCATCCAGACCCTGGACGAGAAGAAGGGCACGGTACTGGCGCTGTCCGCGGCCTCGGCGGGACTGTCGGCGGGCATCTCCGCCATCCCGGGCGACGCCGGGACGCCGGTGGCCGAAAAGCTCATGGACCTCAGCGCCGATTTCATGATCGTGCTCGCGGCGATCTATCTGGAAACGTATCTGCTCACGATGTTCGGGTTCACCTCGTTTGCCCTGCTGTTCCCAGCCGCCTTCCTGCTCATGGCGCTCGCGGTGGGCACGTGGGGCCGCCTGCGGTCGAGCGCCGCCCTGGTGCGCCTGGCCGGCAAGGCCCTGCTGTTTGGGATCGTGCTGGTGGTGGCGGTGCCGGTGAGCGTGATGGTGACCCAGGCGATCGAGGACACCTACCAAACCTCCGTGAACGCTACGATCGAGGCGGCCGAGAAGGCTGCCGACGGGGTTTCGGATGCCGCGGACGCTGCGGAGGAGGAAAGCGACGACGGCGGGCTGTGGGGCTTTATCCAGAGCTTGCCCGAAAAGGTGACGAATGGCGTCACCAGCGCGCTCGACGGCGCGAAGAACATGGTGAACGATTTCATCGAGGCGCTCGCCGTCCTCATCGTGACTTCGTGCGTGATTCCGCTGCTCGTGCTGGTGCTGCTGTTCTGGGCGGCAAAGCTGGTGCTCGGCGTCAACGTCGAGGCGCCCATGCGCGCCCTGCGCCCGCGCTCGCTTGCGGGCAAGAAGCGCCGGTCATGAGAGCGGAGGCACATATGCCCTGCATGCCTGCGGGCGACATCGACCGTGCGCGCGAGGCCCTGGCGGCCTCGGGCAGCGCGCTCGAGCTGCGCCAGGATGTCGATGGGTTGGCGCTGGTGGGGGAGTCCTTGACGGTGCGCGGTGATTTCTGCCGCCTGCTGCCGCGCCTGCGCCCCGCTTCGCTGGCCCGCGAGCTGCTGGTCCGCGCGGCCCGCGTGCGCGGGGTCGAGCAGCCGAGCTGTGTGGATGCCACGGCCGGCCTGGGCGAGGACGCCCTGCTGCTCGCCGCCGCCGGCTTCACGGTGACCCTGATCGAGCGCGACCCGGTGATCGCCGCCCTGCTGGCCGACACGCTGCGCCGTGCCCGGGAGGTTCCGCAGCTGGCGGAGGCCGTGGGCCGCATGCATGCGCTCGAAGGGGATAGCGTGGCGTATCTGCACGAGATGCAGACCTCGCCCGACGTGGTCTTTCTCGACCCGATGTTTCCGGCGCGCAGCAAAAGCGCGGCGGTGAAGAAGAAGTTCCAGCTCATCCATCGGATTGAGCGGCCCTGCGAGGACGAGGGGGCGCTGGTGCGCGCGGCGCTTGCGGCGCGGCCGCGCAAGGTGGTTATCAAGCGGCCCGTCAAGGGTCCGCAGCTGGCGGGCGTCAAGCCGAGCCATGTGATCGCGGGCAAGGCGGTGCGCTACGACTGCCTGGTCCCGCCTCGCTGAGCGTTTCTGCTCGGAAGCGGGCTCGCACGGCGGTCTCGGCCGGTTCGGCCGTGCGTCGTTCGGGCTCTGGTGCTGCGGCGTCCCGGCCGTTTGGGACGCGGTGCCGGCTCGATGCGGCCTGCCGCGGGCCGTGCCGCATGTGGGATACGTGCCGCCACCGTGGCTGGCATCGATGGCATCCGGCAGCGTTTTGTGTCCGCCGCGCGCGGTACAATGGCCGGCACGCATGAGAGGGCCCGGGCAAGCGACGGGCCGCGGCGCGAAAGGGGCGAGCTGGCGTGACGATGGGACTGGTGCTTGAGGGTGGCGGCATGCGCGGGCTGTTCACTGCCGGCGTGCTCGATGTGCTCATGGAGCGCGGTATCGAGCCTGCTCACACGGTTGGCGTCTCGGCGGGTGCGGCCTTCGGCTGCAACGTCAAGTCGCGGCAGCAGGGCCGTGCCATCCGCTATAACAAGCGCTTCTGCGCCGATGCGCGCTATGCGGGCTGGGGCAACCTGCTGCGCACGGGCGATCTGTACAGCGTCGAGTTCGCCTACCGCACCGTGCCCCTCGAGCTCGACCCCTTCGACACCAAGGCCTTTCGGGAGAACCCCGCGCGCTTCACCGTGGTGGCCACCGACATCGACACGGGCGAGGCCGTCTACCGCGACGTGCGCCGCGGGGATGTTGAGGACCTCGACTGGATTCGCGCGTCCGCCTCGATTCCGCTGCTAGCCCGGCCCGTCGAGCTGGCTGGCCGCAAGCTGCTGGACGGCGGCATCGCCGACTCGATCCCCGTGCGCTGGATGCTTGGGCAGGGGTACCGCCGGACCGTGGTGGTGCTTACCCAGCCGCGCGGCTACCGCAAGGAGCCGAACCGCCTCATGCCGCTGCTGCGCGCGGGTCTGCACCGCTACCCGAAGCTGCTGGCGCGCCTGGCCGACCGCCATCTGCGCTACAACGAGACCCTGGACGCCATCGAGCGGCTCGAGCGTGAGGGGCGGATTTTCGTGGTGCGCCCGAGCGAGACGGTGGCGGCACCGGTGATGGTTCGCGATCCGGAGGTGCTGGAGCGCATTTACCAGGTGGGCCGTCGTGATGCGGCGGCGCAGATCGCGGCCCTCGAGGCGTATCTGGGCCCTGCGGGGGCGGACGAGCCCTCCGTGACGGAGCGGCCTGTCGCCGCGTCCGCCGTGGGGGAGCGTCCTGTCGCCGGACGCGTGGCGTCGGAGCGGCCTGTCGCCGCGCCCGCCGTGGAGGAGCGTCCTGTCGCCGCGCCCGCACCCTCCTCGCCTGCGGTCCCCGCCACCGCGCCCGCATCCTCCTCGCCTGCGGTCCCCGCCGCCCCGAAGGAGGTGCGCGCATGAAGCTCCAGCAGTTGCGGTACGCGGTGGCCATCGCCGAATGCGGCAGCATCAGCGAGGCCGCGCGCCGCCTGTTCGTCTCCCAGCCGAGCGTCACCGCCAGCCTGCATGAGCTGGAGCGCGAGATGGGCATCGAGATCTTCGAGCGCGGCGGTCGCGGGGTGAGCCTCACCGAGGACGGCGAGACCTTCCTGGGCTACGCGCGCCAGGTGCTCGAGCAGGCCGACCTGCTCGAGAGCCGCTACAAGGGCCCCTCGCAGGAGCGCGCGCCGCGCTTTGCGGTGTCCTGCCAGCACTATTCGTTCGCGGTCGACGCTTTCGTGGACACCATCCGCGCGTTCGACGCGCCGCGCTACGATTTCACCCTGCGCGAGGAGGAGACGCACCAGATCATCGAGGATGTGGCCCGTGCTCGCAGCGAGCTGGGCGTGCTGTATCTGAGCGCCCGCAACCGCGAGGTGATCTGCAAGCTGCTGCGGGCGAGCAACCTCACCTTCACGGCGCTGTTCCGGGCGGACCCGCACGTGTTTCTGTGCGCCTCCCATCCCCTGGCCGCCCGCGAGCGCGTCACCCTGGACGACCTGGAGGGCTATCCGTACCTGTCCTACGAGCAAGGGGCGTTCAACTCCTTCTACTTCTCTGAAGAGATCCTCTCCACGCTCGACCGCAGCAAGAACATCCGGGTGCGCGACCGCGCGACCCTGTTCAACCTGCTGATCGGCTTGGACGGCTACACGGTGTGCTCGGGCGTGATCTCGCACGAGTTGAACGGGGAGAACATCATCGCCCGCCCGCTGGAGGTCGACGAGTACATGGAGATCGGCTTCATCCGCCGGCGTGAGGGCCATCTGTCGCGCTACGGCGAAGTCTACGTGGAGGCCCTGCGCCGCTACACCGCCGCGTGACGTGCAGTTTGGGGACGGGGTCGATTCGTTTGTTTGCGTCGGGACTGCGAGCGTTTTCTTGTGCCTACACCGCATAGTCCGGCGCGCGCCGGTGTTCGTCGGACGTGAGCTGGCCGAGCGCCTTCGACACCCTGCCCTACGACGGCGTGCCTGCATAGGCTGATGAGAGCGGGACCCACCCGCGGCGCTGCGATGGATGCTGTCGATCGAACGAAACGACCCCGTCCTCAAAGCGAAAACGAAACGGCCCCGTCCCCAGAATGAAGAATGAAAAACGAAACGGCCCCGTCTCCAGCGGTGCGCCCCCGGTGGCGGAGCGATGGCGGATGCGCTGCCCGGCTTTGCCCCGCTTGAACGAAACGACCCCGTCCCCAAAGTGGAACTGGCCTGGAGGGTCCCGCTCCTCGTGTATTCCGCGTGCATACCGCTGTGCGCCCGGGTGCGCGTTGCGGGGTTCGCATAGACTGATGGGCGCGGTATTCGAGGCTCAGATGGAGCGTGCCGCATGATGCGCCGGAAGGCGCGGACGAGACGCCGGGATGGCGTCGGGTGCCGAAGGCATGGCACCGAGGAGGCGCCGAGGGGCGCAGAAGGAGGACAGGTATGTCCGAGTACATGGAAAACGACGAGAACATGGTGAACGAGGACGCGGTGGCCGTCGAGGCCGAGGCGTCTGTCGAGGACGAGGCCGTCGTCGACGCTGAGGCTTCCGAGGAGGTTGCCGAGGCTGCTGAGGACGTTGCGGCCGAGGATGACGCTGCCGAGGACGAGGTTGCCGAGGAGCAGCCGGTCGACATCGACGAGCAGCTGTTCGACAAGGTGCAGCGCGCGGCCCGTCTGCTGCGCAACCGCAAGGCCGCTATGGCCAAGGAGGCCGAGGCCGACCAGGCGCGCATGAACGACCTGCTGCGCGCGCTCAAGCTGCTCGACCTCAAGTCCCAGATGGAGCAGAAGGAGATGGCCGACCTGCTCGGCATGCGCCTGCGCGAGCTCGACGCCCTGCTGCACCAGGCCGAGGAGGCAGGCGTGGTGACGCGCGTCAAGCCCGAGGAGGAGGACATGCGCCTTGTGCTCGTGTCGGCCAACGAGGACGCCGAGGCGCTCGCCATCGCGATGGGCTCCAAGCGCAAGAAGCTCGTGGCCCAGCTGTCCGCGGTGGATGCCGAGGACATCGTAGCGCTCATGGACAAGATCATTGACCCGCTGACCGAGCTGGGTCTGGATAACGACGATCGCGGCGGCTTCGGCGGCCGCGACGACCGTGGCGGCCGTGGTGACCGTGGCGGCTTCGGCGGCCGCGGTGGCGATCGCGGTGGCCGCGGCGGCTTCGGTGGCGGTCGCGGCGGTGACCGTGGGGGTCGCGGTGGCTTCGGCGGCCGTGATGATCGCGGTGGCCGTGGCGGTTTCGGCGGCGGCCGTGGTGGCGATCGTGGTGGCTTCGGCGGCCGCGACGACCGCGGCGGGCGCGGCGGCTTCGGCGATCGCGGTGGCCGCGGCGGTTTCGGCGGGCGTGACGACCGCGGTGGCCGTGGCGGCTTCGGCGGCCGTGACGACCGCGGCGGCCGTGGCTACGGTGACCGTGGCGGGCGCGGCGGGTTCGGCGATCGCGGTGGCCGTGGCGGCTTCGGCGGCCGTGACGACCGTGGCAGCCGCGGCGGGTATGGCGATCGCGGCGGGCGCGGCGGTTACGGCTCGCGCTACTAATCCCTTCCGCGCGCGAGCGCTGCAGGCTGCGTGAGGGCTTCACGGCTCTACGTCCTGCGACGCGCTTCATATGCTGCAAGACCCCGGTGCATGAGGTGCATCGGGGTCTTTTCATGCGTTTGGCGTGCCTGCCGATTGTGCGGGGCGCGTGCGATGGGGAACGGGCGTCGCTTGCCGTCGCGCCCGGCTGTTGTCGGCGCGATAGCGTGCTGAAAGCGTGATGCTCCCATTGCGAGGTCAAAATTGAACTTCAGCGTGCTAGACTTCCCATAATTGAACTTGAAGGTTCAATCTCAGGGATAATCTTCAAGCTGCAGCCTTGTTCAAATTGAACTTTTAGGAGGCGAAATGTCGGTCGAGGTGTTCTCCGCGCGTCTGCGCCAGATGATGGGTGAGCGTGGCTTCAAGCAGGCCGATGTGATTCGCGAGGCGTCCGCACGGGGCAAGCGTTTAGGAAAAAGCCAGGTCAGTCAATATGTGAGTGGCAAAACCATGCCACGCCACGACGTCCTTGCCATCCTTGCCGACCTGCTCGGCGTCGAGCCGTCGTGGTTGTCCGGCGCGAATGCGGAGCGAGGGGCGAATACCGCACGGGAAACGGATACCGTACGGGAAACGGATGCTGCACGGGAAGCGGAGCCTGCCCGCGTGACGGGCATCAGGCAACAAGCGGGCACCGCGCGGGCAGCGGGATCGGCGGGCTCGGCGGATGCCGCCGCGCCGGCCGCCTCAGGGACGCCATCGGCGTCGGCCGCCTCGCTCGCCTCGGCTGCCGCTCAGACAGCAGGCCCCGCGCGAGCTGCGGCGCGGCCTGCCGCCGCGCACAGCATCCGTGCCCCGCACGACGACGCCAGCAAGGCCGTCGAGTCCGGGCACGCCGCCATATCACCTTCCAGCAAAAGGAGCGCCCCCATGCGCACGTTCAACAAATCATCCAAGCTCGACAATGTGCTCTACGATGTCCGCGGCCCGGTGGTCGACGAGGCCGAGCGCATGGAGGACGAGGGCGAGCGCGTCCTCAAGCTCAATATCGGCAATCCGGCCCCCTTCGGTTTCCGCGCGCCCGAGGAGGTCATCAAGGACATGCGGCTGCAGCTGATCGACTGCGAGGGCTATTCCAACTCGCGTGGTCTGTTCTCCGCACGCAAGGCGATCATGCAGTACGCGCAGATCAAGAACCTGCCCAACGTGGACCTCAAGCATATCTACACGGGCAACGGCGTCTCCGAGCTCATCCAGCTGTGCATGCACGCGCTGCTCGATGCCGGGGACGAGATCTTGATCCCCAGCCCCGACTACCCACTGTGGACCGCCTGCGCTACGCTGGCGGGCGGCACGCCAGTGCACTACATCTGCGATGAGCAGGCCGAATGGAATCCCGACCTCGACGACATGCGGGCGAAGATTACCCCGCGCACCAAGGCGCTCGTCATCATCAACCCCAACAACCCCACCGGTGCGGTCTACCCGCGCGAGGTGCTTGAGGAGATTGTCGAGATCGCGCGCGAGCACCAGCTCATGATCTTCTCCGACGAGATCTACGACCGCCTGTGCATGGACGGGGTGGAGCACATCTCCATTGCCGCGCTCGCCCCCGACCTGCCCTGCGTCACGTTCTCGGGCCTGTCGAAATCCCATATGGTGTGCGGGTTCCGCGTGGGTTGGATGGTGCTGTCGGGCAACCAGCGCTGCATGCGCGACTTCATCCTCGGCATCAACATGCTGTCGAACATGCGCCTGTGCTCGAACGTGCCGGCGCAGTCGGTGGTGCAGACGGCACTCGGCGGCTATCAGAGCGTGAACAGCTACACGCGTCCCGGCGGCCGCGTGTACGAGCAGCGCAACTACATCTACGAGGCGCTGAACGCCATTGATGGCATCACGGCGGTGAAACCTAAGGCGGCGTTCTACATCTTCCCGAAGATCGATGTGAAGAAGTTCAACATCACCGACGACGAGCAGTTCGCGCTCGATCTGCTGCACGAGAAGCGCATCCTGATCACGCGCGGCGGCGGGTTCAATTGGGAGCAGCCCGACCATTTCCGCATCGTGTACCTGCCGCGGATGGGCGTGCTGCACGAGGCGATGGAGGACCTGGCCGATTTCCTGTCGCACTACCGCCAGGCGTAAAAGCGGTCCCGCCCCCGGCCGGGTCACATATTGCAGGGGCGTCCCGGCCAGGCGTACGAAACGACCCCGTCCCCGGCCGGGCGCCGCAACCGGCCGGGTGCACGAAACGACCCCGTCCCCAACCGGGCGGCGGTGGCGCCGTCGTGCTCCAACTGGTCTTGCAACAACCAGACCGCTCGGCGCCCCCGGGCGGTCGGCGATGACGTTCACGGTGAAAAACGCACCGTCCACCGGCCAGCTTTGGCGTTTTTCCACCCTAAACGATAGACTGAATCTCAATGGCTGGCAACGCACACATGCTGCCGTGCGCTGCCGTTCGCAAACCCGGCGAAGCTGCATGCCGGGTGGGGAGGAGACCTATGGCCACGATGGTTCAGGGGGCGCCATGGCGCGTCGGGGGGACACGGCGCCCGCTGCGGCGGGGGCTTGCGGCTACGTTGGCGGTGGCGCTCGGTGCGCTCGCGCTGGCGGGACCGCCTGCGGCTGCGTGGGCGGCCGAGGACACGGCGCCTACGGTGCGCTCGCGGTCTGACGAGCAGATGAGCTCGGATCCCGAGGTCGTCTACGTGAACACGGTGGCCGACGCCGCCACGCGCACCCAGGGCTTCAGCGAGAACTGGAAGTTCAATCTGGGCGATGCCTCCGGCGCCGAGGCGCCGACCTTCGACGACTCGGCCTGGGAGCACGTGGACGTGCCGCACGATTACAGCATCAACCAGGAGTATACGAAGTCGGGCGAAGGGGAAAGCGCCTATAAGCTCGGCGGCATCGGCTGGTACCGCAAGGCGTTCCAGGTGGGCGAAGAGCTCTCCGGCAAGCGCGTGCGCATCGACTTCGACGGCGTCTATATGGACGCGACCGTCTACATCAACGGCCAGGAGCTGGGGAACCACCCGTACGGCTACACGCCGTTCTCCTTCGATCTGACCCCGTATCTCAAGGTGGGGGAGCAAAACGTCGTGGCGGTCCGCGTGAATCACCAGACCCCCTCGAGCCGCTGGTATTCGGGTTCGGGTATCGGGCGCAAGGTTGAGCTGACCGTGACCGACCCGGTGCACGTGGCGCGCGACGGGGTGCGCGTCACCGCGCCCGATCTGGCAACCAACCAGGCGCAGGTGCGCACGCAGCTCGCCTCCACGGTGCAAAACGATGGCGATGCGGCCGTCTCGGTGGTTCTCAAGCAGACCGTCTTTCCGCGCGGTGGCGCGGCAGATGAGGCCATCGGCACGGTGACCACGCCGGCCGCAACGGTAGCGCCCGGCGCCTCCACGAGAATCGACGCCGAGCTCATCGCGGCAAACCCGCAGCTGTGGGATATCGAGCATCCGAATCTCTACACGGTGCGCACTGAGGTCGTCGTCGATGGAAAAACCGTCGATACCTACGATGTCGACTTCGGCTTCCGTTATTTCTCCTATGACGCGAACACCGGCTTTACCCTCAACGGCAGAAACGTCAAGATCAAGGGCGTGTGCCTGCACCACGACCAGGGCGCGCTGGGTTCGGTGGACACGCGCGCCGCGCTCGAGCGGCAGGTCAAGATCTTGAAGGAGATGGGCTGCAACTCCATCCGCACCTCGCACAACACCCCGTCACGCGAGCTCGTGGACGTGTGCAACGAGCAGGGCATCCTGCTGAACGAGGAGGTGTTCGACGGATGGACCTCCGATAAGAACGGCAACGTGAACGACTATGCGCGCTTCTTCAACAAGAAGATGGGTGACTCCAAGCTCGTGGGCGCCGATGCCGAGAAGAGCTGGGCGCAGTTCGACCTCGAGTCGAGCATCGCGCGCGACGCGAACGCCCCGTCTGTGATCATGTGGTCGGTGGGCAACGAGATGATCACCGGCGCCTCCAACGCCAAGTTCGACGCCACCGCGCATAAGAACCTGCTCGCCTGGACGAAGGCGGCCGATCCCACGCGTCCGGTTACGCTGGGCGACAACCAGCTCAAGAGCGGCGCGGCGACCTACAACCCGCAGGACACGCATAATGCCGGCGGCCTGATCGGTATCAACTACGCCGACGGCAGCCGCTATGACAGCCTGCATAAGGCGCATCCCGACTGGCGTTTCTACGGCTCCGAGACCGCCTCGGCCGTGAACAGCCGCGGGGTGTACAGCACGCAGGCGAGCCAGGCCGACGCGGGCGGCCAGCAGCTGACCTCCTACGACACCTCCTGCGTGGACTGGGGACACGTGGCGTCGCAGGCCTGGTACGACACCATCACCCGCGATTTCGTGGCCGGCGAGTACGTGTGGACCGGTTTCGACTACCTGGGCGAGCCCACGCCGTGGAACGGCATCCAGGCCGGCGTGCAGGGCAGCTGGCCGTCGCCCAAGAACTCCTACTTCGGCATCGTGGACACCGCGGGCCTGCCCAAGGACAGCTACTACTTCTACCAGAGCCAGTGGAACGAGCGGGTCAACACCCTGCATATCCTGCCGGCTTGGCAGAGCGATATGGTGATGAAGGGCAAGGACGGCAAGGTCCCCGTGGTGGTCTACACCGACGCGCCCGAGGTGGAGCTGTTCTTCACGCCGAAGGGCTCAAGTGAGGCGCAAAGCCTGGGCCGCAAGAAGCTGACCGAGAAGAAGACCCCGGCAGGCTACACCTATCGCATCTACGAAGGGGAGGGTGCCGACGGCACGGCGCATCGGAACCTCTACCTCACCTGGCAGGTTCCCTATGCGGACGGCACGCTCAGCGCGAAGGCCTATAACGAGCAGGGCCAGGAGCTCGACACCGCTGCGTGGTCGGGCCGTCGCAGCGTTACGACTGCCGGCGCCGCCGCGCGCCTCGCAGCCTCGGTCGACCGCTCGCAGGTGACGGATGCCGCCGGCGAGCTGGCGTACGTGACCGTGGACGTGCAGGACAAAGACGGCAACCCGGTGCCCAACGCAGCGGACAAGGTGTCCGTGGAGGTGAGCGGCGCCGCCGAGCTGGTGGCGCTCGACAACGGCTCATCGCCCGACCACACGCCCTATACCTCGGCCACGCGCGCCGCCTATGCCGGCCGCCTGGTGGCCATCGTCCGTCCCGTCGGCACGGGCGAGGCGACCGTGCGCGCCACCGCTCCGGGCCTTGAACCCGCCGAGGTCAAGATCTCCGTTTCGGCCGCGCCCGGCGCGCCGGCAAGCGACGCGGTGGAGTCGGTGCGCTATGCCCGCTTCCACTACGTGAAGACCGGCACCGCGCCCGTGCTGCCCGAACGCGCCGAGGTGCGCCGCGCCGACGGCACGCGTACCGAGGAAGCGGTGAGCTGGGATGCGATTCCGGCGGGTGCCCTGGATGCACCCGGTGCGGTGACCGTGGCGGGCACCGTGGCAGGCGTGCGCGTTACCTGCGTGGTCACCGCGCTAGACGACGTGGCCGCGCTGCTCGCCTATTCCACCGCCACGCCCGTCGGTACCGCGCCGACGCTTCCCACCGCCCGCCCGGCCGTGCTGCCGGACGGCACCGTGATGTCGGCCTCGTTCCCGGTCACCTGGAAGATGCCTGGCGACGATGCGTGGAGCAAGCCCGGATCGGTGAGCGTGGAGGGCACCGCGAGCGTGTTCGGCCGCGACATGCCCGTGACCGCGACGGTGCGCGTGCAGGCCGAGCAGATCGCCATCGGCGATAACCTCGCGCTTGCCGGCAACGCGACGCTCATGGACGTGCAGCAGAGCGTCCCTGAGGGCCAGACCTCCGATTCGCTCGCGGCGGTGAACGACGGCAAGACCGCGTTCGTGAACTCCGGCAGCGGCGGTTCCGACTTGCGTTGGAGCAACTATCAGTACGCGCAGGCTGGCAACCGCCAGGCGAGCATCACGTTCCGCTACAACACGCAGATGCGCTTCGGGCAGGCGCGCGTCCACTTCTTCACCGACAGCTACACGGCCTATTTCCCCGACGCCGGTACCACCAAGCTGGCCATCTCCAACGACGGCAGCACCTGGACCGACGTTGCCGTGCGCGAGCAGATCGGCGAGGAGAGCGGCAAGGTGAAAACCTACACCTACTCCTTCGATCCGCAGCTGGCCACCTACGTGCGCTTCACCTTCACCACGCCCGACCGCCAGGCGGCGGCGCAAAATCTCAAGCCGTGCATCGGCATCACCGAGATCGAGCTCATGGAGGCGAAGGGCAGCTACACCGTCAACGCGCAGGCGGCGCTCGCCGCGCTCAAGGTCAACGGTCTTGACGTGCCGAGTGCGGCGCTTGCCCGCGGCGAGTACGCCACGCGGGCGCTGACCGCCACGGTTGAGCCGACACCGGCGGGCAACGCCGCGGTGACCGTGCTGCCGGCATACAAGGACGCGATCAAGATTCTGCTGGAATCCGAGGACCACAGCGCGCGCGATGCGTTCACCATCCGGCTGAACACCGTGCCGGAGGAGCATCCCGAGGACCTGGATTACCCGTCGGGCAGCATGAAGGTGAGCGCCGGCAGCGAGGAGTTGCCCGGCACGAGCGCCGAGGGCCCCGTTGCGCTTGCGTTCGATGGCGAAGCGGGAACCATGTACCACTCCAGCTGGGCGGGTGCGGCGCCGGATAAGCTGTGGGTTCAGATGGAGCTCGCCGAGCCCACGACGATCGACGCGGTGCGGTATCTGCCACGCCAGGGCGGCGGCACGAACGGCATCGTGACGACGTACCTCGTGCAGTACAGCGAGGACGGCACGACCTGGAAGGACGCGGCGAGCGGCAGCTGGGACGCCGACGGTACCGATTGGCACACCGGTGCGTTCGCCAAACCCGTGCGGGCGAAGTTCTTCCGCCTGAAGGGCGTGGAGACGCTGTCGCAGAATGCCGGCAAGCGCTTCATGAGCGCCGCCGAGATTCGGCTGCGCCGCGTGCCCGAAACGGTGGACATTGCGGACGCCGCGCAGGTGACCGTGGAGGTGCCTGCGGTCGTGACGGTGGACCGCGTGGATGCCGAGCACCCGGTGGGCCCGCTTGAGCTGGGCGCCCGTGTGCTGCACGGCGATCGGCAGCTCACCTACGGGGTGGATTACCTGGTAGAGGTCGACGGCGGCACAGATGCCGGTCCGGCGACGGTTCGAATCGAGGGCATCGGCGCCTATTCCGGGTCGGTGGAGCGCAGCTTCGAGGTGCGCGTGGCGGAGCCGACACTCGAGGGGCTTTCGGTCCTGCGGATGCCGGATCGCGCCTCCTATGCGGCTGGGGATGCGTTTGACCCTGCCGGCCTGGTGCTTGGCCTGGCGTGGTCGGACGGCAGCTCCACCGAGCTCGCGTGGGCCCCGGAGGCCGGGATTGCGCTCGATCCGGAGGCCGGCGCGAAGCTGCCGGAGTCGTCCTCGCTGGTGGTGACGGCGAGCTACCAGGGCAAGCAAGCTACGTTCACCCTGTCCGTGGCACCTGCGCCCGGCGGCGGTGACCAGGGCGGCGATGGTGGTGATGGTGGCGACCAGGGCGGGTCCGGCCAGCAGCCCGGCGGCGGCCAGGGCGGTTCGGGCCAGGGCCAGCAGCCCGGCAGTGGCGACCAGGGCCAGAAGCCGGGTGGCGGTGCCGGTGGCTCGGGGTCCGGC
>CABRIF010000065.1 GCA_902470925.1 uncultured Collinsella sp.
GAGATTCCTCTACGTCTCGTGGGCTCGGAGATGTGTATAAGAGACAGCACCACGGTTTTCGCGTCCTCGATCTTGCCGTCGAGCACCGCGTCGATCAGCTCGGACAACGGCACCAGGTCCACGTTCACGAACTCGTCCTCATCGGGGTTGGCGCCGTCGAAATGCAGGTTCGTCGCCATGTAGATGTGGATGAGCTCGTCGCAAAAGCCGCAGCTGGTGGCAATGGTGGTGAGATAGCTGATGCGCCCCGGCACAAAGCCCGTCTCCTCGCGCAGCTCGCGGCGGGCGCACTCGAGCGGGTCCTCGCCCGGATCGAGCTTGCCGGCCGGAATCTCCACCGTCACGCGATCGAGCGCGGTGCGGTACTGGCGCACGAGCACGATCTTGCCCGTCTCGGTAAGGGCTACCACGGCGGCGGCACCGGGATGCCGCACCAGGTCGCGCGTGGTGCGTCGGCCGTTCGGCAGCTCAACCTCCGCGGTGCGCACATCGAGGATACGCCCCCGCCACGAGGACTCCTCCGACAAGATGCGCTCGTGCAGCTCCGCATCGCGCGGGTCGTCGTCGCCCAGCACGAGCGCCGCCGCCTCCTGCTCGCCTGCCGCCTGCTCAACCAACTGAGCTTCCATGTCCTCGTTCTCACTCATGAGCGCCTCCTGCCTTACGCCTGCATCCGTATACCCAAAACCCGCGATCGCCTCTTATGCATCCCACGCATCGCGGCCGCGCAGGGCGCGCAGGCCGATGTCATGACGCAGCGTCTTGCCCTCAAAGGCGATCTTCTCGCACGCGGCGTACGCCAGGTTGCGCGCCTCCTCAAAGGCGGCTCCCAGCGCGGTCACGTTGAGCACGCGCCCGCCGGCGGTCACCAGCTCGCCCGCCTCGTTCACGGCGGTGCCGGCGTGGTAGACCGTCACGCCCTCCAGCGCCTCGGCCTCCTCAACGCCCTCGATGACCTTGCCCTTTTCATACGAGCCGGGATAACCCGCGCTCGTGAGCACCACCGAGACCGCCCATTCGTCGCGCCACGCGAGCTCAACCGCGTCCAAGCGCCCCTCGGCGCAGGCAAGCATGACCTCCACCAGGTCGTTTTTCAGCCGAGGGAGAATGACCTGCGTCTCGGGATCGCCGAAGCGCGCGTTGAACTCCAGGACCTTCGGGCCGGCGGGCGTCAGCATGAAGCCGCCGTACAGGCAGCCGCGGTAGTCGATGCCCTCGGCGGCGAGCTGCGCCACCGTGCGCTCCATCACGGTGCACATGGCGGCATGCTCCTCATCGGTCACGATGGGCACGGGGCTGTAGACGCCCATGCCGCCGGTGTTCGGGCCCCGGTCGCCCTCAAGCGCGCGCTTGTGGTCCTGCGAGGTTGCCATGGGGCGCACGCAGCGGCCGTCGGTGAACGCCAGCAGCGAGCACTCAGGACCAGTGAGCATCTCCTCGATCACCACGGTCGAGCCCGCCGCGCCGAACGTGCCGCCGAAGCACTCGCGCACGGCCTCCTCGGCCTGCGCGAGCTCGGTTGCCACGATCACGCCCTTGCCGGCGGCCAGACCATCGGCCTTCACCACGAGCGGCGCGCCCTGCTCGCGCACGTAGGCAAGCGCCGAGGCCTCATCGGTAAAGCTGCCGTAGGCGGCCGTGGGAATACCCGCGCGGTCCATGAGCTGCTTGGAGAAGAGCTTGGAGCCCTCCATCTGCGCGCCGGCGGCGCCGGGGCCGAAGCACGGGATGCCCGCTGCGCGCACCGCGTCGGCCACGCCCGCCACCAGCGGAGCCTCCGGACCGATCACCACCAGCCCGCAGCCGGACTCACGCGCGAACTCGGCAACCGCCGCCGGATCCTCCGCGTCAAGCGCCACGTTCTCGCCCACCGCCAGCGTGCCGCCGTTGCCCGGGGCAATGTACAGAGAGCCGCAGCGCGGCGACTGCGCCAGCTTCACCGCCAGCGCGTGCTCGCGGCCGCCGCTACCCAGCAGCAGGATGTCGATGGTGTTCTCACATGCGCTCATGCGTCCTCCTTTTCAGCGGGGCCCCGGTCGACGGCCCCGGATATACCTTCACCCGCGCTTGCGCGCGAAGCCGCCCGCCATCGCGAGCGGCCCCTATGAACAAGAAGGCCGCAACGGGTACGGCCTTCGTTCGGTTTCAGCCGGCAGATACGCTACCAGCTGCGCATGATGGTCTGCTCGCGATCGGGACCCACGGCCACGATCGACACGCGCGTGTGCGCCAGCTCCTCGATGCGCGCCACGTACGTCTGCGCCTCGGCGGGCAGCTCCTCGAACGTGCGGCATCCGGTGATGTCGACCTTCCAGCCCGGCAGCTCCTCGTACACGGGCACGGCATGATGGAACACGCTCTGGTGCTCGGGAACCGTGGTATAGCGCACCCCGTCGCACTCGTAGGCAACGCACACCTTGATGGTGTCGAATTCGGAGAGCACGTCGAGCTTGGTGAGCGCGATGTCGGTGAGGCCGTTGACGCGCGCGGCGTAGTTGGCGATCACGCCGTCGAACCAGCCGCAGCGACGGCGGCGACCGGTGGTGACGCCATACTCGTAGCCCACCTCGGTCAGCGTGCGGCCGGCCTCGCTCGTGTCGTAGTCCAGCTCGGTGGGCATGGGACCCGAACCAACGCGGGTGATGTAGGCCTTCATGATGCCCAGCACCCGGTCGATGTTCTTCATGCCCACGCCCGAGCCAGTCACCGCGCCACCGGCGGTGCAGTTGGACGAGGTCACGAACGGATAGGTGCCGTGATCGATGTCGAGCAGCGTGGCCTGGGCACCCTCGAACAGGATCGACTTGCCCTGCTCAACCAGGTCGTTCAGCAGAATGCCCGTTTCGCAGATGTAGGGGAGCAGGCGCTCGGCCATGGGCAGGTACTGCTCGCAGATCTGATCCACGGTGTAGGTGGGCAGGCCGAAGATGAGCTCGAGCTGCGGGTTCACGCGGTCGAGCGCGCAGGCGAGCTTCTCGCGGAAGATCTTCTCGTCGAGCAGATCCTGCATGCGCAGGCCGATGCGCGCCATCTTGTCCTGGTAGCACGGGCCGATGCCGCGCTTGGTGGTGCCGATAAGGTTCTTGCCCAGGCGGCTTTCGAAGGCACCGTCCAGGTCGATGTGGTACGGCATGATGATGTGTGCGTTGCCCGACACCTTGAGATTGGCGGTGGAGATGCCGTCGCGCTCGAACATGTCGATTTCCTCGAGCAGCACCGCGGGGTTCACCACGCAGCCGTTGCCCACCACCGAGATGCACTCCGGATACATGATGCCCGAGGGGATCTGGTGCAGGCCGTACTTCTTGTCGCCCACCACGATGGTGTGCCCGGCGTTGTTTCCGCCCTGGTAGCGCACTACGCAGTCGAACTCAGGGGCAATCAGATCGCAGATCTTTCCTTTGCCCTCGTCGCCCCACTGGGTACCCACCAACACTGCTGACGGCATGGCTACTCCTCGTCTGTGCGCGCGAAGCTCCGACGCCTCGCGCAGATCGCCTGTCGAACGGGCCAAAAGGCCCAACATTCTCCATTATACGGCCGGCGCGGCGTCACGGGCGCGCGGGGGCGCACATCGTCAAGGCCATAGATTTTCACGCGCCTTGACGATGGCCGGCGCCGGGGCATCGATGCTGCACCCGCGGACGCCCCGGCAGCGGCGGGCCAACACTGCGACACCGCTGCGACATTGCTGCGACAAAATGTCGCAGTTCTGTCGCAGCATTGTCGGAGCTCTGTCGCAGTCGTGTCGCAGCGGTGTCGCAGTCGTGTCGCAGCAACATCCAAACGACACGTCCGCGCATCTTCGACAACGCATCCAGGCCTAAGCCTTCACGTATCGCCGCACCGAGCTTGACCTGCCCGCTGTCGGCACCACGAGCCCCTTATCGATCAGCTCACGAAGATATCGTTGCACGGTCCGCACGCTCTTACCCAGCTTCCGTGACAGATCCTGAGCGTCCATCGGCTCATCTTTGCTCAGCATCAGATACACACTCCGCACAATGGGACGCAGCGATTCAAGTCGCTCGTCCTGTACCGGCGCATCAACCGCCGCAAACTCCACGATATCGTTGGTGCAGCTGAGCGGCACGCCGCGCTCCTGCAAACCTTTCACCAGCCTGCGCACATCATCCGAATCAATTCCCAACGCTTCATGCGCTTCCCGCACCGACACGCTCGCATGCTCGCGCAGAAGCAGCATCAGGGCCTCTGCGTCCTTCTCAACCGCCTCGCCCGTCATCGTCGCAAGCCAGGCGCGGTTTTCCACAATTTCAGTCCCGTGCCTGCCCAGGCAAAGCACCACGCGATCGAGCCCCACCCGAAACTTCGGACTTTCGAGGGCCCGCGAACGCAACTCCCTAATCATGAAGGGTATGCCCGTGCCGTTGCCCTCGGCAACCTTCGTATCGTCATCCGAGAGAGGGACGCCATCTATCAGCGACATCAGAAGGTCATTTCGGCACTCCGACACCCCCGCAGCAAGGTTGTCGCGCGTCCTCGTCCCCCACAAGCCGCCCGGATTTGAAATCTCGATGCGGTTCGGATATACATCGACACTTACCGACTGCCCGATAAACCGATCATCGTACTCACGATGCACGATCGCATTCGCAATCGCTTCGCGTAGCACCTCGCGCGGTATCTCGAGCTCGTCACGGCGGCCGGTCCCGCTCACAATCGACACGCTTCTCAAATTGCGCGCAACAGCCCCGACAGCCGTGTCGATCATCTCCACCACACCGCCATCGCAGCGCGCGCGGTCGACAAACCGCACGGCACCAGGTGCGCCCTTCTCATTGTCTGGGAAAACCGCAACGTCTACGATCAGCTTGGGGTAGTACTGCTGAGGATAGGACCCCAAAACGAGAAGGCCCGCCATCGTGACCGCACCGTCGGCATCCACCACCCCAAGCCGCCTGAGCTTCTCTTCCCTGTCCTGCGCCCCTCGCAGGGCACGACTTTGGCGACGCCTTTGCAGAAGATCGGCCACCAGGTCGTCATCCAGGTCCTCTAGCCGCGCCACCGGTTTTCTGTCCGCCCCGCTGCGCACCATCGCGTTCTGCAGCTCGAACAGCTCCGTAGCGGAAAGCAGCACATCCTTATCGCACACACGCTTAAAGCTGCCCGATCGAACCCCGCGCGCCTCGATATAGCACGGCTTCTGCGCCAGCTCATTCTCGAATACCTCAACAACGAGCAGCTGTCCGCCTTCAAAGTCAATGAACTCTGCCTCATACCGAGGTGGGTTAGCGAGCTTGACGCCGTCTTTACCGCCATCGCCGATACCGCTCATGAATTGACCGAGCGTTCTTTGCGCATCGAACTCAGAATCGAGCACGAACCCATGCGGCTCGCTCAGACCCAGCACCAACACACCGCCGCGCGTGTTTGCAAACGCACTCACACTCTCCCAAACGTCGGAGCTCAATTTGCGACCGCACGTCTTCGCTTCATATCGCTCGTCGTCTGAACCGTGCCGCCTCATGGCGTCAATCGCCGTCGCAAGCTGTTCTGGTGTGATCATGGCGCCCCACAGCCTCCGTGTATGATATCTGGACTTTACCCAGTATACATGTACTGCGACAGAACTGCGACATTGCCGCGACATTTTGTCGCGGCAATGTCGCAGTTCTGTCGCAGCGGTGTCGCAGTCGTGTCGCAGCGATACCCAGCGGCGCCGGAGCGCCCCGCCACAACCCCGCGCACGCATCACGCGCAGAGCCGCCGCCGGTTGAATGCAAGGCCCATCGCATCCAACGCGCCGAGCCCGCACCCTCATCGCAAGCAGCCGAGGCATCACCCGCCCGCGTTACTCCATTGCGTGCTCATCCAGCTCGTAGAACTTGGTAGACGCCGGCAGGAACATGAGGTCCACGTCGCCAATCGGGCCCGAACGGTTCTTTGCCACGATCACGCGCGTTACGCCCTCGCCCGGACGGTCGTCGCGCGCCGCCTCCTCCTCGGTGGTCGAGCGGTCAAGCAGCAAGATGATGTCGGCGTCCTGCTCGATGGAGCCCGATTCACGCAGGTCGCTCATCTGCGGACGCTTGCCGGTACGGCCCTCCAGCGAACGGTTGAGCTGCGACAGCATGATCACCGGCACGCCCAGCTCCTTCGCCATGATCTTCAAGCCACGGCTCATCTCCGACACCTCGACGGCGCGGTTGCCGTTGTAATTCTTGCCCGCCGGCGGATTCACCAGCTGCAGGTAGTCCAGCACGATAACGGCCTTCTCCTTGTTGTGCAGCATGCGGCGGCTCTTGGCGCGAATCTCGGTCACCGTCGTGCCGGGCGTGTCGTCGATGAGGATGTCCAGGCGCGACAGCTCCTTGGTCGCCTCGTTGATGTTGGCCCAGTCCTGCGGCGAGATGCGACCGGTACGGAAATTCGACATGCTCACCATGGCCTGGGCGCAGATGAAGCGCTGGGCGATTTCC
The DNA here is from genome assembly GCA_902470925.1 of uncultured Collinsella sp. GTDB lineage: Bacteria > Actinomycetota > Coriobacteriia > Coriobacteriales > Coriobacteriaceae > Collinsella. The sequence continues at coordinate 6,441 of CABRIF010000065.1, forward strand.
TTGCCGGACATCTCAAGCGAGAAGAAGCCCACGGTGTAGCCGTCTGCCGCCGCGTTCAGCGCCAGGTTCAGCGCGAACGAGGTCTTACCCACGGCAGGTCGGGCACCGAGAACCACCAACTGGCCCTCGCGCAGGCCCATGAGCATGCGATCAAGGCTCGGATAGCCCGTCGGCGCGCCGTGCACCTCGCCACCTGCGGCCGCAACCGCCTCGGCCTCGTTGTAGGCCTCGACCATGAAGTCCGACAGCGTCTTGTAGGAGCTGCGGACTTCGCGCTCGGTCACCGACAGCAGCATGCTCTCCGCACGCTCGATGACCTCTTTGGTATCCTGCGGCGCATCGTAGGCGAGCGCGTTGATCTGATTCGTGGCGCCGATGATCTCGCGCAGCATGGCGTCGCGTCGCACGATCGACGCATGGTGCTGCCAGTTCACCAGCGACATCGTGTTGCCCATGAGCTCGAGGATATACGCCTCGCCGCCCACCGCCTCAAGCTTGTCGATCGAGGTCAGGTAGTCGATCAGCGAGATGGTGTCGATGGGCGTGTTGCTCTCATACATCCCGTGCATGGCAGTGAAGATCGTCTTGTGCGACGGACGGTAGAAGTCATCGGGCAACAGCTCTACCAGCGCCTCTTCCACCACCTCGTTCGACAGCATCATGGCGGCGAGTACGTTGGCCTCCGCCTCGGTGTTGTTCGGGAGCCCTCCGCGCGCACCGCGATCGGACTGCGATGCCGGCGACCACGCGTAATCGGCTGGGCCGTTCGTGGGCATGGAGCCCTCCCCTCCGCGCCGCGGCATCCGGGCGCACGTAGAATTTGCTTGGACCATCTATATTAGGCCATCAGGTGATCGGACACGCGCTCGTTCAAAGCGGCGCACCCAACAACGCATGTGTCGAACGCCGTGCCATCTCGATACAGCGCGCAGCCATCACGCGCTGTCAAGACGCAATATCGACCAGTCAGCAATCCACATCCGCGTGAGGAAAACTGCCTTGCGCGCACCTGCTGAAACATCAGTTATTAACGTTTTCCACAATTTTGTTCGCTTCTTCAGGTGAGTTTTCCACATGTATATCGGGCTTACCGATGTCTTACATTTCAGCAGGTCATACCCCATTTCTTCACAATACGCATCTATGAAGAATTAGAGTATTCGCAGGTAGATGACACTGTTTCAACAAACAGGCAGGTCAGGTGCGCGAAGCAAAGCCTCAACAGAATGTAATGCCGCGCCGCCAAAAACCGCATACCCCTTCTCGGGAAGAACAGCTTTCGCGCAACCCCCTGTGGAATTCTCCTTGCAATTTCCCACAGGCCACACGCCGCCCGCCAACATGCCCGATGCGGAGCAAAGGGACAGCACGTCCACGCTGCATCGAGTAGCACGGACGACCTTTCACACGACCCCAGGACGCAGAAAAAGGCCCCGCGCATAGCACGCGGGGCCTTCGATCACAGGCGATGTGATGACAAGCGCGAAACGCTACTCAGCGGCAGCCTCGGTCTCAGCAACCTCAGCCTCGGCCTCGACCTCAGCGGCCTCCTCAGCCTCGGTCTCCTCCTCGGCCTGAACGCCAACGAGCACAACCACGGTGGCCTGAATCTCGCGGTACAGCGAGATGGCGACCTCGTGGGCACCGGCAACCTTGATCGGCTTGCCGAGCTCGATGCGCTTGCGGTCGATCTCGACGTCGAGCTGAGCCTTGAGGGCATCGGCGATCATCGAGGACGTGACGGAGCCGAACAGGATGCCCTCGTCGCCAACCTTGGCGTCAACGGCAACCTTCTGGCCATCCAGCTTCGCCTTGAGCGCGTTCGCGTTCTCCAGGCGGACAGCCTCGCGCTTCGCGATGTTGTTGCGACGCTGCTCGAGCTGCTTGAGCTCGCCCTTGGTAGCCGCAACCGCGAGCTTCTGGGGGATCAGGTAGTTCTCGGCGAAGCCCTGGGCCACGTCGACAACGTCACCCTCGCCGCCCTTGCCCTTGACCTCATCAAGCAGAACAACTTTCATGGGTGACCTCCCTACTTCTTCTCGCGAGGACCGCGGGTGGAAACCACGGGCACGGCGTACGGCAGAAGTGCCATCTCGCGGGCGCGCTTGATGGCGTTCGCGATGTCGTGCTGATGCTGCGTGCAAGCGCCAGTGACGCGGCGCGGCTTGATCTTGCCGCGATCGGTCATGTACTTACGGAGAAGCTGAGTATCCTTGTAGTCGATGTACTCGACGTTCTCCTTGCAGAACTGGCAGTACTTACGACGCGGCTGACGTGCAGAATAATCATTAGCCATGTCTCAAATACCTTTCGTTCGGCGGTTCGGAACACAAGGTTACCCAACCGCCCCTGTTGAATCCCTTAGAACGGGATGTCCTCATCGTAGACGTCGACCGCCGGGGGTACCGGAGCGGGCGCCGGCGCGGCGGCGGGCTGTGCCTGCGCCGGAGCGTAGCCGCCCTGCTGGGCCCCGTAGGGCTCCTGCCCGTAGGACTGGCCGTCGCCCTGCTGCCCGCGGCTCATGAACTCGATCTCGTCCACGATAACCTCGAGCTTGCTGCGGCGCTGGCCGTCGCGCTCCCAGGAGCTGTAGCGCAGCTTGCCCTCGATCGCGACCTTGGACCCCTTGGAGAGGTAGCGGGACACCGCCGCGGCGCGGGTGCCGAACATCGTGCAGTCCACGAAGTTCGGGTAGTCCTCCCACTCCCCGCTCTGGGGGTTGCGGCGGCGATCGTTGACCGCGACGCCGAAGGACAGCACCTGGGTGCCGCCCGCGGTGGCGCGCATCTCGGGATCGCGGGTGAGGTTACCTGAGATATTGACTCGGTTGATGCTCATACGTGTTCACTACCTCTCATATGCAGCGTGTGTCGCCGCCTTCAATCCAGATTCCTTACTCCATGTCGTCACGACGGACGATGCGGTGGCGAATCACAGCGTCGGTGATGCGCAGCACGCGATCGAGCTCGGCGATCGAAGCGGGGTCTGCATGGAAGTTGATGAGGGTGTAGTCACCTTCGGTGAGCTTGTCGATAGCGTACGCGAGCTTGCGCTTGCCCCACTCATCGACGTTGTCGACCTTGCCATTGCCCTCGGCGATCGTGGTATCGATGCGCTTCATCACCGCAAGACGGGTCTCGGGATCGAGGCTGGGGTCAACAAAGAACAGCAGTTCATAGGCCTTCATTTGGTCACCTCCTCTGGACAAACGGCTCCGGGTCGTGAAGGTGCGCCCGAAGCAGGAAAAGACCTGTTAACTATAGACGAGTCAACAGCGTTTGTCCGGTTGCGCCCACATCACCCATGAGCTCCACACATCCCGCTCGGACCAAAGCCCTGAATAATAGCTTGATCTCCTCGGGTGCGATTCGCCGACATCATCATGGCAGGAGCTTCTTGCCCATATTCCCACCTGCATCCCTATAAACCTTACCCGCAGGCGGCCCCGGACTTGCAGCAATCCCGTTCAGGCAGGTAGCCGGCGCGCACGGCATCCATAGCAAAGCGCCCCACCTGCATGCTCTCCATCGAACATACGCAGATGAGGCGCTTTGCCTTCATGCGACCTTCATATCGTGCCTGCCCAAACCGCGCCATCCCCAACCTGGTAACAGGCGAACGGGCACGTCCCTACATCCTCTGGACCGGACCATCCTCGGCAGAAGCATCGTCCGCGCCATCGGAGGCGAGGACAGCAAAGGCATCGTCTGCCTCCTGCACCACGGGGCCCTCTTCCTCCTCAGTGGTAATGGGGCCCAGCGCAATCGGCTCACGGGGCCGCTCCGGAACGCGGGCAGGCTCACCTGCGGCCTCATCGCCAGGCTCATCGCCGTCCGCAGCGCCATCTCCCGTCACGTCCCCAGCGGATGCCGACATCACACCGGTCTCGGCCGCCGATGAAGCTGCCGCAGAAGCCGAAGCCTCATCAGCCCCCACGCCATCACCGGCAACATCCTTCGGAGCCGTCGCGGCGCCCGTGCCAGCGCCACCGGCACTCGCCGCATCCGCAACGTCCCCCGAAGCAGCCGCGCGCACGCCATCCCCCGCCGCACCGGGAGCCGAGCCCGCAGCAGCGCCGGCATCAGCCGCCGGGCTTACGGGCGACACCGGAGCCGAATCCCGCGGCGGCCACTCAGCAGCCGTAGCAGCACGCGCACCCTGGGCATGAATCGGCACGCCGTCCGGCAGCGGGGCGCTCGAAACGCCCCAGCGATTCACATCAAACCGGTTAAACCACTGGCCCACCGCGTTGATGCTCACCAGGCTCATCGCCGTGGAAAGGACGCTGCCAGCGAAACCCGCTGCCACCACGAGCACCACCAGTATCAGCAACGGCGCCGCGCCAAACGAAAGCAGCTGGTTCACCGCCTGGGCGGCGTCGTAGTAATAAGCTCCGTGCACGCCGAGCACCGACACCGCACCCAGCACACCGCCGAACGTGGCGATTGCCGCAACGATGGCAACCAGGCTCCGATACACCCATTGGCACACCGCGCCCACCAGCGCAACGCCAACCACCCGCGCGAATCCACCGAAGTCGCGCGCGATCATCTGGCACAGGCGATCCAGGCGCCACCCGGCAGCAAAACTGTCATACAGGGTGGCACGCAGCGCCGCGGCCATGATGAAAGTGTTCAGCACCACGCCAACCAGTCCGGCAACCAGAGAGAAGGACGCGATGTGGTGGCTGCCGTACTCGAATAGCTCGCCCAGCACGCCCATCACCAGGCCCATGTCGAACCACGCGACGTGAGGAAATAGCAGGCCGAGCACCGAGTACGCCACAAAGCCCATGCTCAAGCACACCAAAAACGCCTTGCCGCCGGTGGTGAACAACTTGCCGTAGTCAACCCCGCGCTGCTTGGGCGCCGCGTCCACGCCCCATGCGGTCAGCCGCGCCCATTCAAGGGCGTAACCCAGCAGCACGATCTGCCCCAGAATGGGGATCCACCCAACCAGCGTCAACACCAGCACCGGTTTGATCCAGCCCTTGTCGCGCGTCATCATCTTCCACGACGACATGAACCCCAGGTCCTGCGATAGCATCCAGCTCCCTGCCTTCCGTCCTTATCCCGCCTGCCGTCCATCTGCGCGATCGACATCGCGCGCAGGGGCGGCAGCCTCATCTGCACCGCAGCCCACAGGGGCTACGGCATCCTCGACCTCCACTTCGGGTCCGGCAGCCGCCTCAGTTGCCGCGCGCTCATGGCGCTCAACCAGCGCAGCCAGGCCCGGCGAGAGCGGCCGCGTCTCACGTGGATACAGCTGGCCTGTTGTTCCGGCAGATAGATATGACGAGCTGAAATCAATCCCGTCAACCGTCCGCACATAAGGCATCGCCAGCAGGTACGCCAACGCATCGCCGCGCTTCGCCGCCTCGCAGAGCACCGCGTCGCTTCTCCCGGCGTCCGTTTCCACGAATCCGTCGTAAGCGAGCACGTACGACTCAGGAACCTCGCGCTCAAGAACATCGGTCACCGATTCGTGCACCTCGTCCGCCGTCTCGCCATCATGTTCAACGGCCCGTAGGCCATCCGCACAGCACAGCACGGTAAACGGCACGAATCCGCCCTCGGAACGGACGCGCGCCCGAGCTTGGTCGAATGCGTGGTCTATCGCCTGGCGCATCGGCTCGGTCAGCTCGAGCTCGGCGGTCGCGCCGAACCCTGGGTTCTCAACCATGGGACCCCCTTTATCGTTATAGGCAGTGTAGCCCCCAATGGATTCCGTCATACCCATCCCGCGCACAGCTTAAGCGAATCGCAAGCGATCGCTAAGCAGCGCTTTCGAATTGAGGGGGCGAGGGGCCGCATTGTAGCTCCATGGGGCAAGGGGTTTCGCGGCCCGCGTAGAACAAGAGCTATCGCGAACCGCTCGGGGCAAGAGGCGTCCTGAGCCGCGCGGGGCGTGGGGCATCGTGATCCACACGGGACAAAGGGTACTGCCAGCCGCTCGGGGCAAGAGCCATCGCGAGCCGCTCGGGCCAGGGAACATCCTGAACAACATAGGACAAGGGGCATCGCAGCGCGGCCGGCGCGCGAACCCGACGGCGGCGGCGTTGACACGCTGCGGCGCCGCTGCCCGAGACGCTTCATCTGCGAACGCATCGCTCTCGCAAACGAAACGACCCCGTCCCCAAACTGCACCGCAAACGAAACGACCCCGTCCCCAAATTGAAAGCTGTTAGCTGTTGTGGGGGTGGCGGTGGCGGGTTCGCTTTCCCGCCGGACGTGAAGCTGAGACGGTCCGCATGCTTTTCACCGTTCGCATGCCCACGCGCTTGATCGGCCGCGCGATGCGCGCCACCTGGCTCAAGTTCACCTCGGTGGGGCTCATGATGTTGAAGCGCAGCGACACCCAGCGGATCGCCATGGTCAGCGCCACGCTCACCGCCGCGGCGGCGATGTTCCACACCCCAACGGTTTCCACAAGCAGCACGTAGACCGCACATCCGGCGATGGCAGCGATGGCATACAGGTTGCTGCGCCTGAAGATGTAGGGCACCTGCGCCAGGCAGATGTCGCGCAGCATGCCGCCGCCCACGGCCGTGAAGAACCCCATCATGATGCAGGCAACCGGGCTGTAGCCGTAGACCATCGTCTTGTCGGCGCCCATGACGGCGAACAGGCCCACCGAGAAGATGTCGAGCACTGCCACCAGGCGGTCGGGCTTTTCCACCATGCGCGGGAAGGTGAAGGTCGCTGCCGCCGTGACGATCGAAACGGGCAGCGCCAGGGGCTGCTGCAAGATATAGACGTTGTGCTCCTGCAGGATGATGTCGCGCAGCAGACCGCCGCCGAGCGCACACAGCACGGCCAGGCAGATGGCCCCGATCAGATCGAGCTTGTGCTGACGGGCCGTAAGCACACCCGAGGCGGATGCCACCACCACGGCAATCATCTCGAACGCGATGGGAATGGCAACCTGGCGGCTCGCCACCGTGGATGATGCAGCCACTGCAGCCATCGCTGTCAACACAACCGGATGCATCGCTCCCCCGTTCCTTGCGCCGGGGACGCCTGACCCGACACCGTTCATCTTAGCGAACTCGGAGGGCGCAGGCATCGCAAAGTCCCGCGAACCGCCATCGGCACCATGGCCGCATGATCGCGCCGGCGACCGCGCTGTGCCCGCGGGGCGGTCCCGCCACACTGCCACCCACCCCGCAAGGCGGTGCCGCCACACTGCCACCCACCCC
>CABRIF010000066.1 GCA_902470925.1 uncultured Collinsella sp.
CTACACAAGGAGTATCGTCGGCAGCGTCAGATGTGTATAAGAGACAGCTATATATAGAGTTGGCACATGAGAAGGGAGGATACTGTACTTTTCCGTGAGCGGTTGGATTTGCGCTGTGAGCGGCTCTGCAGCGGGATGCCTTCGGCACAGTCAATGTCGATTCTCAGATAGCCAGTGGGGTGTATGCAGGATGCTGTCGAGCGTCGTTTTAGCGGTTCGTAGTTGCCATCTGGAGATTCGTACGGCGTGGCTGTGGTTGATGGGGTTTAGCGAGAGATGGTGATGCCCTCCGGTGCGGGGCGTGGAGGCGTTGCGCAGGTGATTGGTGGGTGGCGGAGCAGTCCACGGCGCGATCTGCAGGTTGCTGGTGCCCGTATTGCGTCGTGGGCTTTGCGTCTGCCGGTCTGCGTGTGATTATGGCTTTACAGCCTGTTCTCCGATTCGACGATATCCAGGTACTCCTCGCAGGTGATGGCACGCACGGTTGAACGCCTGAACGCGCTCGCATCCCGCGTGAGGATGAAGTCGATATCGTTAAGCTCGGCGGCGGCGCGTATGAGCCCGTCTTCGAAATCAGGCTCATTTGAGTTGACGGCGATAAGGCATTCTTCTGCGCTGAAGGGAAGGATTACCAAGAGGGCTGCTAGGTTCTTGATCGCCTGGTGCGCGTACGGCTCGCCGTGCGATTTTCTGAGTACATAATATGTGTCGCTCAGGGATGTGGGGGAGACGATGCCCATGTCGCCTCCGCCGTTGCAAAGGCGGAGCGCCTGGCATGCGACTTCCGAGTGCCCGCGCGTGGCGTCGACGGCGTCGATAAGAGTATTGGTGTCAAAGAGGACGCGATGGACCGCGTGTCGTATTGTCATGAGAGCGCCTCGTAATCCTTGAGCTTCTCACGTGAAAGGTATTCTTTGAGCTCTGCATTGTTCATGTCGGGGATTCCGGTGCCTGTGTTGTGGGTGAGGAGCTCTGCGCGAACGGCCATGAACTGGGCGAAGGCATCGGATGCCTCGGCCTCGGGTTCATCGGAGAAGTGCGGTACGCTCTTTGTTCGGGCGATATAGGTCCAGAGGTCGTTGATGACGTCGCCTACCGACGAGCCGGCGGCGCGGATGTAGACGCCCGCCCGCTCTTTGACCGCGGCGTCGACGCGTCCCGAAACGATTGCTGTGGCCATCTGCACTCCCATCTTGCATCTGTATACGCGTATACGATACTATAGCATACAACGCGCGGCGCTCGATACAAAAGAGCCCGCAATCCGCAATCGCGCAGATGGGCGCATGTGGTTTGGCATGGCGTCGCCGCTGGACGTACGGGGGTCGGCGGGGCTATGCTATCCTCTTGCGGATGCACCGTAAGGAAGGAACGCCCATGGCAGAAGAGATGCCCAAGACATATGACCCGTCGGCCAGCGAGCCCAAGGTGCTGCAGAAGTGGCTCGACGGCGGCTACTATCAGCGCCGTCCCGGCGTAGGGGATTGCACGGTGACCATCCCGCCTCCCAACGTGACGGGCATCCTGCACATGGGGCACGCGCTCGACGATTCGATTCAGGACGCCATCGTGCGCCAGGCGCGCATGCGCGGCCGCTCCACCCAGTGGATCTTGGGAACCGATCATGCCGGCATCGCCACGCAGACCAAGGTGGACAAGAAGCTGAAGGCCGAGGGCATCTCGCGCCTGGAGATCGGCCGCGAGAAGTTCATCGATGCCTGCTGGGATTGGACGCATGAGTACGGCGGCACGATCGTCGAGCAGATCAAGCGCATGGGCTGCTCGGTGGATTTCGACAACGAGCGCTTCACCATGGACGACGACTACGCCGAGGCCGTGCGGCGCGTGTTCTGCGATTGGTACCATGACGGGCTGATCTACCGCGGCCGCCGCATCGTGAACTGGTGCCCCAGCTGCGCCACCGCCATCTCGGACGACGAGGCCGAGTATAAAGAGGAGCACGGGCACCTGTGGCACCTGCGCTACCCGCTCACCGAGCCGGTCAACGGCCAGGACTACATCGTGGTTGCTACCACGCGCCCCGAAACCATGCTGGGCGATACCGGCGTGGCCGTCTCGCCGAAGGACCCCGAGAAGGCCGCCTTCGTGGGAAAGACCGTGCGCCTGCCCATCGTTGACCGCGAGATCCCCATCTTCGAGGACTGGCACGTCGACGCGGGCTTCGGCTCCGGCTTCGTGAAAGTGACCCCGGCCCACGATCCGAACGACTACGCCATGGGCCAGGCACACGATCTGCCCCAGATCAATATCTTCGATGAGCACGCCGTGGTGGTTGAGGGCTACGGCGAGTTCTCCGGCATGACGCGCGATGAGTGCCGCGAGGCCGTGGTGGCCTGGTTCGAGGAGCACGGGCTGCTCGAGGGCATCGAGGAGCACGATCACTCCGTCATGCACTGCTACCGCTGCGACACCACGCTCGAGCCCTGGCTGTCTGAGCAGTGGTTCGTGGCCGTCGACAAGCTGAAAGGCCCCGCGATCGAGGCGGTGGAGAGCGGCAAGGTCCGCTTCAACGCCGAGCGCTGGCGTCAGAGCTACCTCACCTGGATGGAGAACCTCAAGGACTGGTGCATCTCCCGCCAGCTGTGGTGGGGCCATCGCATCCCGGTGTTCTACTGCCCCGAGTGCGGCTGGGAGGACGCCTCGATGGAGGATGTGCACGTGTGCCCGTCGTGCGGGTGCGCGCATGTACACCAGGACGAGAACGTGCTCGACACCTGGTTCTCCAGCCAGCTGTGGACCTTCGCCACGCAAGGGTGGCCGCAGAAGCCCGAGCTGCTCGAGGGGCATCATCCCACGACGGCGCTGGTCACCGCGCGCGACATCATCGCGCTGTGGGTGGCGCGCATGGTCATGAGCTCGCTGTACTTCGTGGACGAGATTCCGTTCCGTGACGTCGTGATCTACCCCACGATTCTGGCCAAGGACGGCAGCCGCATGTCCAAGTCCAAGGGCAACGGCGTGGACCCCATGGACCTCATCGACCGCTACGGCGCCGACGCCATGCGCTTCAACCTGCTCTCGCTGTTCACCAACAACCAGGACGTGAAGTTCGACGCCGATCTGGACAAGAAGACCCATGAGTTTTTGGGCAGCCCGCGCACCGAGGCTGCGCGCGCCTTCGTGACCAAGATCTGGAACGCAAGCCGCTTTTTGCTCATGAATATGGACGGCTACACCCCCGGTGAGCCGCAGGCCCAGACCGCAGCCGACGCATGGATGTTCAGCCGCCTGGCCAAGACCGTGGCGTCGGTGACCGAGGGCATCGAGAGCTACACCTTCGGCGAGGTGGCACGCAACGTTCAGAACTTCTTCTGGAACGAGGTGTGCGACTGGTACGTCGAGGTCACCAAGACCCGTCTGAAGGACGACCAGGCGCGTCTGCAGGCGCAGCGCAACCTGATCTTCGTGCTCGACACGAGCCTGCGCCTCATGCATCCGCTCATGCCGTTTGCCACCGAGGCCATTTGGGACACCATGCCGGCCAGCTGGATCGATATGCGCGAGGATGGCAGCTGCGAGCGCGCCGAGGCCCTCATGGTGGCCGCCTGGCCCGAGCCTGCGGACTACGCCCGCTTCATCGATGAGGAGGCCGAGCGTTCCTTCGAGCTCGCCCGCGCCGTGGTGGGCGACATCCGCTCCACCCGTGCGCGCTACCGCTTGAGCCCCAAGGAGGCCCTGCGCTGCGTGGTGTGCGCCTCCGCGCCGGAGGTCGCGCAGGCGATTGAGGGCATGGCGGCCTTCATCGTCAGCCTGGCGAACGCCAGCTCGCTCGAGGTCGTGCTGCCCGAGGCGCTCGTCAAGCCTGAGCGCGCCATCGCCCTGGCAGGTCCCGACTTCGACGCGTACGTGGTCGTGGGCGATTTGGTGGACTTCGATGCCGAGCGGGCGCGCTTGAACAAGGAGATCGCGGTGGCGGAAAAGGAGCTCACCTCCGCGGAGCGCACCCTGTCCAATGAAGGGTTCCTTGCCAAGGCGGCACCGGAGATCATCGAGAAGCGCCGCGCCCGCGCCGCTGAACTCACCGAGACCGTGGCAGCCTTGACCGCGCAGCTCGCCGATTTCTCGTAACGCATAGCCGCAGCGGGGCGGAGTCGCGTTTTCGTCCTGCTCGCCTCGGCCGCCTGCGCAGCCGCATCATCCGGCGTCGTGGGCGGCCGTTCTTTCCCGTCGCATGCTGCGGGCCGCCCGCCGCCGCGTGCGGTCCTGCGCGGCCGTACACGTTTTTCGTTGAGGAGACCTTGATGCCCCAGAATACCGAGCCGTCCGGCACCGTTATGCTGCCGCCCGCCAAAACCCAGGAGGCGTTCGTCCACATCGGTTTCGCCAAGACGGCGCTTACCCGCGGGCGCGCCTTCGCGCTCGCCATCCTTGCCGGCGCCTTCGTGGCGCTCGGTGCGGCGTTCATGCTGACGGTTCGGGCCGACGCCACGCTGTCCACGACCGCATCGCTGCTGCTGGGTGGCTTAGCGTTCTGCCTGGGTCTGTTCTTGGTGCTCGTGGCCGGAGCCGAGCTGTTCACGGGCAACTGCCTCATGCTGATCGGCGCGCTCGACGGCCGCTATCCGCTCATGCGCATGGTGCGCAAATGGGCGGTGGTCTACGCGGGCAACGCGGTGGGGTCGCTCGTGGTGGTGGCGCTGCTGCTCGCCGCCGGGTTCCCCGAGGCGCAGGACGGTGCAGTGGGGTCGTTCGCCTATACGGTCGCCGCTTCCAAGGCATCGCTTGCCCCCGGTGTGGCGCTGGCGCGCGGCATCCTGTGCAACGTGCTCGTATGTTTGGCGGTGTGGATGGGCAGCGCCGGCAAGACGGTGTGCGACAAGCTCGCGGCGGCCATCCTGCCCGTTGTCTCGTTCGTTGCCATGGGCTTCGAGCACTCCGTGGCGAACATGTTCTTTTTGCCGTTGGGGCTGGCGGTTCAGGCGCTTGGTATGGGCGCAGGTGGTATCACGGTTGCGGGTGTTGTGAGCAACCTGGTGTTCGTCACCATCGGTAACATCATCGGCGGCGTGGCCGTGGCGGCCGCCTATTGGTTCGTATACGGCCGCAAAGAGTCCGCGGTCGGCTAAGGTGGGGTCTGCCGGCGCGCGTGCATAGGTGCGAAGCGCCGGCAGGTGACCGGCTACACACGCCGGTACAAGGTGTCGCCGGATGCTCGGTCGCGCGAGCGGTCGGGTATCCGGCAGATGAGATTGGAGCACGTAATGTCTCGTGCAGCTGCGACCTATCGGGTGCCGTTCTCCGTTCCCGAGCTCACGTTCGATGAGGCTCAGGCGCTCGCGGCGGATACGGGCACGATCTCGAGCACGGCGGGTCCGCTGCTGGAAACCGTCGTGGAGATGCTCGATGAGCTGGCCCGCCCCGATTCCCACTTCGATTGCCTGCAGGTTGCCGGTACCAACGGCAAGACGTCCACCACGCGTTTTACCGCCGCGATCCTGCGCGGGGAGGGGCTGCGCTGCGCGCTCTACACCTCGCCGCAGCTCGTGCGCTACCCCGAGCGCATGGAGGTCGACGGGTGCGTGGTGAGCGATGCGGCCTTCGCCCATGGCGTGTCGGCTGCGGTGGAGGCGGGCAGGCGGGTGAACGCGCGGCGCGCATCGGCCGGTCAGCCGGCCTACGCCATCACGCCGTTTGATGTGCTGACGGTGGCCGCGCTGGTGGTGTTCGCCGAGGCGCAGGTGGACGTTGCCGTGCTCGAGGTCGGCCTGGGTGGGCGCTGGGATGCCACCAGTGCAACCTGCCCGGTCGCGGTGGCCATTACGGGAATCGGTCTCGACCATATGCGGATCCTGGGCAGCACGCTCGCTCAGATCGCGCAGGAGAAGGCGGCCATCATCAAGCCGGGGCGCCTGGTCGTGCTCGGCGAGGGGACCCACGAGCCGTCGGTTCAGCGCGTGATGGACGAACGGTGCCGTGCCTGCGGGGTGGTGCCGCAGGTGGTGAACCATACGGTGCTTGAGGAGCCGCATCGTCTGGGGGATGCCGTCGCGTTCTCCACCACGACGCCGCGCGCCATCTACACGCCGCGCATGTGCAAGCCCGCCTACCAGCCCCAAAATGCCGCATGCGCCATCGCGCTTTCCGAGGGGTATCTGGGGCGCGCGCTCGATGCGACCGCGCTCGAGCATTCGCTGGACACCTGTCCTGTCCCGGGGCGCTTCGATGTGGTGCGCACCGATCCGCTGGTGGTGGTTGATGCCTGCCATAACCCGCAGAGCTGCGAGAACTTCGTGCGCGCTGTCGAGGAGATCGCGCCGGATGTGCGCACCCGGCCTGCGCTGCTCATGGCGGCGCTCTCCGACAAGGACGTGGCGGGGATCGCGCGGGTGCTCGTGCCGGCGTTTCCGCGTATCGCGGTGACGGCGACCGATTCGCCGCGCGCCCTGGCCCCGGCCGACCTTGCCGAGGTGGTGCGAGCCGAGCTGACGGATGAGGGGCGCGATGTCCGCGACTGCGTGGGCAGCTACGGCACCGTGGCCGAAGCTCTCGATGCGTTTGCTGCCGCGGGTGAGCCGTTGGTGGCTGCAGGCACCATTACGCTGGCTGGCGAGGTGGCGGGCCTGCTGCGCGGCTAGGCGCCTGCGCGCGGTTCCACGCGCGTGTGGCGTGCAGGCAGTCGTGAGAGATGCGGTGTGTGCGTCCTGTCCCGCCGCCTCAGCCGCTCAGCACGCCGATGCATCGCTGGCGGTTGGGGCCGGCGCTGCCTCTGCCGGCATGTCCAATGCTCCATCGATGACGAAATATCCCGTCTTCAGATAGGCCTGGCGCAGCGTATCTGTATGTTCGATGCTCCTTGTGTTCCGAGGACGGTTGAGGTCGGCGCTGCCGCTCTTGCGCGCGGCGGCCGAGCGGCGCACACTGGTGTGTGTTCGCTACTGTCGTACCGGGATGCCGGAGGGTCTATGTCCATTGCGTATCTGCTCGTGCTCGCCATCGTGTTTGCCGCCTCGCTGCTGGGGCCGTTGTGCGGCATCGGCGGCGGGGTCATCATCAAGCCGGTGGTCGATGCGCTGGGCGTGATGGACGTGGCCACGGTGAGCTTTCTTTCGAGCGCCTCGGTGCTCACGATGGCGCTGGCCACGCTTGCGCAGAACGCCGTTGCGCGCACCTCGAGCGTGCAGATGCGCTCGCTGGTGCCCGTGGCGCTCGGCTCGGCGCTCGGCGGCGTGGCAGGCAAGGCGGTGTTCGGGGCCTTGGCGGGCGTATTCGGCGCTGCCGACACGGTCGGTGCGGTTCAGGCACTCGTGCTCATCGTCCTGTCGTGCATCGTGCTCGCCTATACGCTGAATCGGGATCGCGTGGCATCCATGCGCTTGGACGGATGGATCGCGCAGGCGCTCATCGGCGCGGTTGCCGGGGCGCTCTGGTCGTTTTTGGGTATCGGCGGTGGACCGTTCAACCTGGCGATCCTGGCGTTTTTCTTCGCGATGGACAGCAAGCCCGCAGCGCAGGCATCGCTGTTCATCATCGCGTGCTCCCAGGTGGCGGGGATGGTCTACAGCGTCTGTACGGGCAGCGTTCCGGCGTTCGACCCGTTGGTGCTCGTGGGGATGTGCGCCATGGCGGTAGCGGGATCGGTGGTGGGGCGTCGCCTGGCAGCGCGCATGGACACCGCCGCCGTCGACCGTCTCTACGTGGCTGCGCTCGTGCTCATCATCGGCGTGAGCCTCTACAACGCGGTGCGGTTCGGGCTGCTTGCGGCATAGGAAGCCCTGCAGCTCCCATCTACAGGAAGCGGTAGGAAACCGTGTCCACGCCCACCGAGAGGAACCCGAGGGCGCGCGCCACGGCGGGCTGCATGTCGATGACGCGGTCCTTGGCATACGGGCCGCGGTCGTTTACCACGACGATGACGGACTTGCCCTTATAGCTGATCTCGACGCGCGTGCCGAGCGGTACGTTGAGCATCGCCACGCCCATGGAGGTCTCGGTCACGATGTCGCCGCTGGCGGTGGTGCCGCCCATGAACCCGTCCCCGATGCCGTAGTAGGAGGCCTTGCCCGATTTCCAGCCGCTTTGGTCGGAGGTGCTGGAGGATCCGCCGCTGCCCGCGGTACCGCCGGTGGAGCCCGATGTGGAGCTGCCGGCGTTGCTCGAGGAGCTACCGGAGCCGGATTGCGCGGAGGAGTCCTGCTGCGCGCTGCCGGAGGCCTGGCTGTTGGAGGACGCCTGCTGCTTTGCCGCCTGGGCGGCTTCAAGCTCGGCCGCCTTCTGCGCTGCGGCTGCGGCCGCTGCCGCCTCCGCGGCGTTCTCGGCATCGGCCTGCTGCTGCATCTTGGCGGCGGAGCTCTTGGCGGAGGTGAGCGCCTCGGAGGCCTTCTGCTGCTCGGCGAGCGCCTGGTCCTTTGCCGCGCTCAGCTCGCTCAGCTTGTCGTTCAGCTCCTCCTCGACCTTATCCAGCTCGTTCAAGGCGTCGACGTTGTCCTTCTGGATGGTGTTCAGGTATTTGCTCATCGTGATGAAATCGGCGAACGAGTCGCTGTCCAGCAGAGCCGACAGCGTGCTGCTCGAGCCGGTTTTCATCTTGTAGAGATTGCTGGCGGCCGCGGCCGCCTTCTTCTGATAGGCGGGGAGCTTTTCCTGCTCGATGGCGAGGATCTCGCTGGCGATCTGATCGACCTGGGCGTTGAGCTCGTCGGCCTTGGCCGTGGCGGAGTTGTAGGTGCTGGCGGCCGCCTCGACCTCCGCCTGCAGGCGGGAGAGCTCCGAGGTGGTCTGTGCGGTTGCCGCCGCGGCGGGGGAGGGGGCCACGGCGAGCGCGCCGCCCGCGGCCAAGGTGATCGAAAGGCCAGCCACGCAGGCAAGACGCGCCGCGCGCATGCCGATCTTTCGCTGAGTGTCAAAACGCATAGGTCTAAACCGCCCTTTGGGTCGTTGAACGCTGGACAGTATAGACCTCAACACTCACCTTAAAGTTGAGGTTCAGGGTTGCTTCAAAAATTCACCTTAATGTTGAACTTGAGGGTTTGGGGTCTTGACCTATGGGGGCCGATGGAAAGAGGGCCCGATGGAAGGATTGTCCGGTGCGGGAGCCGCCCTCGCAGACGGGTGCCCGCCGCATCGGGCGGATGCGCAGGGCGGCTCGGCGTGCGAAGCGGCCGGTGGGTCCGCCTGCCGAGCCGGATGCTCCTGTCGCGCAGCGCCGCCCGATCGAAGAGGGCCTTGCGGGGCCACACAGCACGCTACACGTCGAGACGACGGGCCTCGTGCGGGTAGCTGTTGAGCACCTCCACGCCGTCTTCGCGCACGAGCACCAGGTCCTCGATGCGCACGCCGAAGCGCCCCGGCAGGTAGATGCCCGGCTCGATGGAGAAGGTCATGCCTGCCTCGACGCGGTCGGTGTTGGCGGACGAGACGTCGCCGGGCTCGTGGTCTTGCAAGCCAATGCTATGCCCGAGCCGGTGTGTGAAGAAGGTGCCGTAGCCGGCCTGCTCAATCACCGCGCGAGCGGCGCGGTCGATGTCGCAGAAGCGCACACCGGGGCGAATCATGGCCTCGGCGGCCTCGTTGGCGCGGCAGACGATCTCATGGACGCGCTGCGCTTCCGGATCGGGCTCGCCCCAGAAGAACGTGCGGGTCATGTCGGAGCAATAGCGCCGATAGCGCCCGCCGATATCGAACAGCACCACGTCGCCCTCGCACAGGCGGGTGTCGTCGGGCTCATGGTGCGGGTCGGCGGCGTTTGCGCCGAAGCTCACGATCGGCGGGAACGAGAAGTCCTCGCAGCCCTGCGCGCGGTACAGCCCCAGTAGCTGGTCGGCAACCGCGCGCTCGGTGACGCCGGGCGCAATCAGGCTCCGCGCCTGCTCTATGACGGCGTCGTTCGCGGCGCTCGAGCGGCGCATGAGTTCGCGCTCGCGGGCATCTTTGCGGCTGCGTGCGGCGCGCACGGCCGCATCGGCGAGGAAGCAGCCCGCTGCCGCCTGGCGCGCCTGGAGGGGCAGCAGCACCCCGGCGCGCAACGATGCCTCGACGCCGAGCGGGCGCACCGGGTCGAGCGCATCGGCGATCGCGGCGGCGACGTCGTCGGTGTCGCGGTGATAGCGAACCTCGGCGTTGTCGAAGACGGGGAGCTGGTGCAGCTCGTTGATCATGATGATGGGCTGCTCGCCGCGCCTCAGCGCGATGCCCGAGAACCGTTCGAGCATATCGGCGTAGAAGCCGGTGAGATAGAAGATCGACCACGGGTCGGTGATGAGCAGCTGCGCGTCGCCCCGCAGCCGCTCAAGGGCCTCCAGGATGCGATTCGCACGGTTCATGTCGACGGTTGCCATAGCGCCACCCTTTCACTGCAAACGATGTTGCCTGATAGGGTAGCGCATTCAGGGTCGCGCCAAGGCGCGCGGGCGGCAGGGGAGGCGGCGGCTCGGCGCTTAGTTCTCAGCGGCGGCAAACGCGCGCGATGCGGCGTCGTCGATGCAGCGCTCGATATCCTGCTCGCTGCGGTCGAGCACCACGGCGAGCTCCTCGATCGAGCGGCGGCGCGCCTCCTTCAGCACGCGGTTGTAGTAGCTGCTCGGCTTCTTGCCACGGCGCTGCGCATCGTGGATGCGCTCGCGCATGGTCTTGGCCACGCGCATGGTTTCGGGCGCACCGAGGTGGATGCGCTTTTTGAAGTAGGTTTCCTCAAGGTTGCTGTTGCGCTCGGTGAACGGGTCGGTTTCCAGCTGATCGTAGCGCGCAAGCAGGTCCTCGGCCGCTTCGGGCGAGATGGCCGCATGCAGGCGGTCCTGCTGGGCGAGCGGGTAGAGGATACGGGTTTCAGAATGACCGGATTTTGCGTACAGGTCGATCATGGGCGCCGGCGTGTCATCGCGGAACCCCATGACGGTGCAGACTCCCTGGCCCGGGTGAATGACGTGCTCTCCGATTGCAAACATGCTACCTCCAACTGATTGGCTAAACGCTACTAACTACCCATACTACCATATTTACGTGGGATTTTCATCTAATGTTACCGTGTGCAAGCACAATTTCGGCACAGGAGGGGAACCGCGTGGAGCCTCGGTCCCCGCACGGTATATGTCGAACCGTCCCGAGGCCGGCGCAACGGTGCGTCGGATGGGTATGCCTGCTCGTGCCGCGGCGCGGTTGTCGGCACCGTGGCAATTCGGCGGTGCCCGCCCGCGCGGCGGACGGCAAGACGCGCGGCCCAGGCCCTGTCTCGCTCGTCCCGCATGCCTCCTGCCGCCGGCTGTGCACCCCCGACTGCGCATGTTCGCACGCCGGGCGGCAATCCGTATGCGCCCTGGAGCCGACGGGAGTCGGCAGGGGGCCGCCCTCGCGCTGGGTGTGCCTTCAAAATAGCAGGCAGACCGCGAGCTTGCGTGTGGTAAAGTACTTGACGATACTATGTCAAATCCCGGCCGCTGCGCGGCGATGCGCACGGCTCGGGGGTGCTCATCGGAGGAGGACCTATGCCGGAGAAGATCGAAGAGCTGGTACGCGCCGCGCTCACTGACGCCCAGGAGGCTGGCGACCTGCCCGCGTTCGAGGTGGAGGACTGCGGTATCGAGCGACCGGCCGATACTTCACATGGCGAGTGGACCTCGACCATGGCCCTGAAGTCCGCCAAGCTCGCGCACTGCGCCCCGCGCGCCATCGCCGAGGCCATCGTCAAACATCTGCCCGAGAGCGCGCAGGTTGAGAAGGTCGAGATCGCGGGCCCCGGATTCATCAACTTCTACCTGTCCGCCGCGTCCAAAAACGCCGTGTTCGGCGTCGCCCGTGCCGAGGGCATGGATTTTGCGAAGTCCAACGTGGGCGGCGGTCTCAAGACCCAGGTCGAGTTCGTGTCCGCCAACCCGGTGGGTCCCATGCACGTGGGCCACGGCCGCTGGGCCGCACTCGGCGACTCGCTGTGTCGCGTCATGAGCCACGCCGGCTATGACATCCAGCGCGAGTTCTACATCAACGATCACGGCTCCCAGATGGACGTGTTCGGCAACTCCATCTCCTACCGCTACATGCAGCTGGTCGAGATCATGGAGAAGCAGGGCCTGGACATCGACGGCGCCCGTGACTTCCTCGCCCAGGATCGCGACAACTACGTGCAGGACGAGGCCGACGAGCACCTGGACAGCCATCCCTACATGGACGCCTTCACCCAGGGTCTGGGCGGCAACGCCTACGGCGGCACCTACATCATCGACGAGGCGGCGGCCTTCTACAAGAAGGACGGCGACAAGTGGGCCCACGCCACGGATGAGGAGCGCATGCTCTACTTCCGCGAGGAGGGTTACGCCAAGATGGTGGAGAATATGCGCCAGCTGTGCCATGACGTCCGCTGCGACTTCGACAAGTGGTTCTCCGAGCGCACCGTCTACATCAAGGACACCGAGGGCGCAAACGCCGGCACCTCCGCGGTCGACCGCGCCTTTGCCAAGCTTGAGGAGATGGGCTACCTCTACACCAAGGACGGCGCCCTGTGGTTCCGCTCCACCGACCTGGGCGACGACAAGGACCGCGTGCTGGTGAAGGCCAACGGCGAGTACACCTACTTCGCCTCCGACGTGGCCTATCACTGGGACAAGTTCCAGCGCGTGGACCATGTCATCGACATCTGGGGCTGCGACCACCACGGCTACATCAACCGCGTCCGCTGCGTGTGCGACGCCCTGGGCTACCCGGGTCAGTTCGAGGTCCTGCTGGGCCAGTTCGTCAACCTGCTGCGCAACGGCAAGCCCATCCGCATGTCCAAGCGCAAGGGCACCATGGTCACCTTCCAGGAGCTCGTGGACGAGGTGGGCGCCGACGCCACGCGCTACACCCTGATCTCGCGCTCCTCCAACCAGGCCATCGACTTCGATATCGAGGCCGTCAAGGAGAAGAGCCAGAACAACCCGGTGTATTACGTGCAGTATGCGCATGCCCGCATCTGCTCCATCCTGCGCAAGGCCGCTGGCGTGACGCCGGAGCAGGCCGCCGAGATGGGCATGGCTGCCGTCGCTGCCAAGGCCATCGGCGACGACGTTGACTACGCGCTGCTGACCGATCCCACCGAGCTGGCGCTCTCCCGCAAGCTTTCCGAGCTGGAGGACCTCATCGCCAGCTGCGCCCGCGACCGCGCGCCGTTCCGCCTGTCGCATTTCGCCGAGGAGCTCGCCGCCGGCTTCCACAGCTTCTACCAGGCCTGTCAGGTGCTCCCCAGCGAGGGCCGTCCGGTCGACGCCGAGCTGTCCCGCGCGCGCCTGGCCGCCTGCGACGCCGTGCGCTCCGTGCTGGCGCTCGTGCTGAGCCTGATCGGCGTGTCCGCGCCCGAGCAGATGTAGGGCGGCAGCCTTCTGTTGCCATGAGTTGAAACGGCCGGGGTTCCCAGGTGGGGCCCCGGCCGTTTTTCGTATGGGTGGGCACGGCAGATGCTCGGCTTGGCGCGACTCCGCACAATCCGCCACGATCCGCCACGGCTCGGGTTTTGGACTGCCCGGCGGCACGCGGGCCCCTTTCGGCCCGCTGGGCGTGCGAGGTCGTGGGCACGCGTTCGTGTGCATGTGCGGCCGGCGCGTGTGGCAGATGTGCGGCTTCGAGCCCCGCGTTTTCGGGTTTGGTTGATTTCCAACCTTAGCGAAACACTTCAGCCGTCTTCGGCGTCTCCGCACT
>CABRIF010000067.1 GCA_902470925.1 uncultured Collinsella sp.
GAGATTCCTCTACGTCTCGTGGGCTCGGAGATGTGTATAAGAGACAGTCGCTGCAGCTGTCGATGGATGGCATGTCGCCGCGGTGGGGGTTGGTGGCGGCGTGCACGATGTGACAGAGGCCGGTGGATGAGGGCTCGGATCAGTGTGCCTTTTCGCCGTCTTTCATCAAGAATTAAACATGTTTAATACCGTTTACCGAGATATAGTGACCGTTTACGGCGAATAATGGAGCAACAAATAAAAAAGTATTACAGTGTTTACCAAAGGAATCGACTGCTTCGCGTCGCACGTCGGCTGCAGCCCATCGTGCCGCGGCTACCGGGGCGCGTTGCGTACTGGCTACAAGGGCTCGTCGTGTTCCGGCTATGGGACCTAACGGATTCCGGTTACGGAGCTTGTCGGGTCCCGGCCGTGGGACCTATCGCATCTCGGTTGCGGAGCTCGCCGGATGCCAGCCGTCGGCCCCGACGTGTCGAGGCCATGGGAGCAGCAGTCGATTCCGCGCACCTTGAGGAGGGACTTTGATGGATCATATCAAGCTAGGGTTCGTGCCCACCAGACGTAGCGTGTTCAGCGCCCCTGACGCGATCAAGTATCGGGGGCTGACGGTCGAGCGCCTGCGCGAGCTGGGTGTCGATGTGGTGGATATCGACGACATCAACAGCGAGGGCCTGCTGTTCGATGACAGCCACATCCAGCCTATCGTCGACAAGTTCACCGCAGCGGGCGTGGACGGCATCATGCTGTGCCATGCGAACTTCGGCACGGAGTACCTCTGTGCCCGCCTGGCCCGTGAGCTGGGCAAACCGGTGCTGCTCTGGGGTCCGCGCGACGAGCGGCCCGAGCCCGACGGCACGCGCCTGCGCGATTCCCAGTGCGGGCTGTTTGCCACCGGCAAGGTGCTGCGCCGCTTCCAGGTGCCCTTCACCTATCTCACGAACTGCCGCCTCACCGACCCGGAATTCGAGCGCGGCGTGCACGATTTCCTGGCGGTGTGCAACGTGGTGCGCACCTTCTCCCACATGCGCATCTTGCAGATATCCACCCGCCCGTTCGACTTCTGGTCCACCATGTGCAACGAGGGCGAGCTGCTCGAGCGCTTTGGGATTCAGCTTGCGCCGGTGCCCATGACCGAGCTTGTCCAAGAGGTGCAGGCCGCGCGGCAAGATGCCGACGCGTTCGGTGCGATGTTGGAGCAGGTCCGCACGTCGTTCGAGATCTGCGTGCCCGACGACAAGGTGGAGGCGGTGGCGGCGCTTGCCATCGCGATGAAGCGTCTGGTTGATCGCTATGGATGCAGCGCCGGTGCCATCCAGTGCTGGAATGCGCTGCAGGCGGAGCTGGGCATCATGCCGTGCGCCGCCAACGCGATCTTGAACGAGATGGGCATTCCCATCGTGTGCGAGACCGATATCCACGGCGCCATTACCGCCCTGCTCGTGGAGGCTGCCGACCTGGGGCGGCATCGCGGGATGTTCGCCGACTGGACCGTGCGCCATCCGGATAACGAAAACGGCGAACTGTTGCAGCACTGTGGTCCGTGGCCCTGCTCGGTGGCGCGGGAGAAGCCGCGCCTGACCTATCCGCTGGCGTTCGACCATCCGGGCGCCCTGACCGCCGAGGCAAAGCACGGCGACCTGACCCTTGCGCGCTTCGACGGCGACAACGGGTCCTACTCGCTGCTGCTTGGCCGCGCCCGCGCTATCGATGGGCCCGCTGGCATGGGCACCTACCTGTGGGTTGAGGTGGACAACCTCAAGCGCCTGGAGGCGAAGCTCGTGGAGGGCCCCTACATCCACCACTGCGTGGCCATCCACGCCGATGTGGTGCCCGTCCTGTATGAGGCCTGCAAATATCTCGGCATCACACCCGACCTGTACGACCCCATCGAGGAAGAGGTTCGGGCTTATCTGCGTGGAGAGTAACGGCGTGGCGCCGTCCGGGTGGCGAGCGCATCGCCGGGTGCTGGCGGGTGCGGCAGTGCCGCGTGCGCGAGCGGGCGCTGCGAGGCCGCATGCACCGGTCGGCAAGCGAGGCGACGGTCTGCGATGCGGGGCGACGTGTGCCGGTCTGCCTGCGCGCACCGCGTGCGCGTTGGTCGGGCGGCGCAGCGGCAACTGGCGCGGGTCGATTGCCTGCGCGCCGCGTGCGCGAGTGGGCGCTGCGAGGCCGCGTGCGCCGCAGACGAGACCGCCCGGCGGCCTGCAGGGAATATCCATCGAACGGGAATGCTGAAGGAGCGATATGAACACGATTGAGGAGCTGGAGCGGCTGCGCTGGGATCTGCGGCGCGACTGCGTGGACATCATCATGGCGGGGGGCGGCGGCCACATCGGCGGCGACATGAGCGTGATCGATGCGCTGCTGGTGCTGTACGCCCGCCACCTGCGCATCACGCCCGACACGGCGAGCGACCCGGACCGCGACCGGTTCGTCCTATCCAAAGGGCACGCCATGGAAGCCTACTACGCGGTGCTCTCGCAGATGGGCTTTCTCGACCTGGACGAGGTCAAGGCGCGGTTCTCGCGCTTCGACAGTCCCTATATCGGGCATCCGAACAACAAGCTTCCCGGCATCGAGATGAATTCGGGCTCGCTGGGGCACGGTCTGCCCGTGGCGGTGGGCATGGCGCTGGCTGCGCGCATGGACGGCCGGCCGAGCCGCGTCTATACGGTGATGGGCGACGGTGAGCTTGCCGAGGGCTCGGTATGGGAGGCTGCGATGGCCGCGGCGACGTATGGGCTGGATAACCTGTGCGCCGTCGTGGATCGCAACCGCCTGCAGATCTCGGGCAGCACGGAGGATGTGATGAGGCAGGACGCACAGGAGGAGCGCTGGGCCGCTTTCGGGTGGAACGTGCTGAGCATTTGCGGCAACGACATCGCCTCGCTCGATGCCGCATTCAGCCTGGCGGCACGCACGCCGGGAAAGCCGACGGTGATCGTCGCCAACACGGTGAAGGGCTTCGGCTCTCCCTTGATGGAGAACAAGGCGGGGTGGCACCATCATCTGCCCACGCAGGAGGAGTATCTGCAGATCGTTGCCGATCTCGAGGCGCACAAGGAGGCCTGCCATGTCGAATAAGATCGCGAACCGAGCGGTGATCTGCGAGGAACTCATGCACGCTGCCGAGCGGGACCGCAACGTGGTGGTGCTGTGCTCCGATTCGCGCGGGTCGGCTTCGCTGACGCCGTTTTTCGAGCGGTTCCCTGCGCAGGCGGTCGAGGTGGGTATCGCCGAGCAGGATCTGGTGGGCATCGCGGCCGGTTTGGCGGCGGGCGGGAAGCGGGCGTTCGCGGCGAGTCCGGCGTGCTTTCTGACCACGCGCAGCTATGAGCAGTGCAAGGTCGACGTGGCGTACTCGAATACGAACGTGAAGCTCATCGGCATCTCGGGCGGCATCTCGTACGGGGCGCTGGGCATGAGCCACCATTCCGCGCAGGATTTCGCCGCCATGAGCGCCATCCCGAACATGCGCGTCTACGCGCCGAGCGATCGGCACCAGACGGCGCATCTGATGCGCGCGCTGCTCGCCGACGACGCTCCCGCCTACGTGCGCGTGGGGCGCAACCCGGTGGAGGACGTATACGAGGACGGGGCGTGCCCGTTCGAGATGGACCGGGCAACGTGGTTGCGCCGCGGCTCGGATGTGGCGCTGATCGCTGCGGGCGAGATGGTCCGTCCGGCGCTGGACGCTGCGGCGGTGCTGGCGGAGCGCGGCATCGAGGCTGCGGTGCTCGACATGTACTGCATCAAGCCGCTCGACGCCGATGCGGTCGAGCGGGCGGCCCGCGGTGCACGCGCCGTGGTGACGGTCGAGGAACACGCGCCGTTCGGAGGCCTGGGCTCGCAGGTGGCGCAGGTGCTCGGTGAGCGCTGCCCGCGTCCGCTGCGCTGCCTGTCCCTGCCCGACGCTCCGGTGCCCGCCGGCACCTCGGCTGAGGTGTTCGCCCACCTGGGGCTGACGGGGTCGGGGATTGCCAAGGCAGCCGAGGAGCTGCTGAGTCGGTAGAGGTTGGCCGCCGGAGCGGCGATCGCACGCGGGTTGTCGCGCGGCTGCCGCGCAGCTGTTGCACGCTGGCCGCCGGAGCGGCGATTGCACACGGGCCGTGCGGCTCAATACGCTGGAAGGGAGCCATCATGGCGCGCTATATCATGGGGATCGACCAGTCCACGCAGGGGACGAAGGCCCTGCTGGTGGACGAGCGGGGCCGTCTGGTGGCCCGGGCGGACCGCGCGCACCGGCAGCTGGTGAACGACGCCGGCTGGGTGAGCCATGACCCGGCAGAGATCGCGCGCAACACGGTGGCGGCGTGCCGGGACCTGCTTGAGAGCTCGGGCGTGGACGCGGGCACGGTGGCGGGCATCGGCATCTCCAACCAGCGCGAGACTACGGTGGCATGGGATGCCGAAACGGGAGAGCCCCTGGTCCCGGCGATCGTGTGGCAGTGCGCCCGCGCGCGCGGAATCTGCGAGCGCCTGGAGCAGGAGAGGCCTGAGACCGTCCAGCGCGTGCGGGCGCGCAGCGGCTTGGCGCTCTCCCCGTATTACCCGGCGGCCAAAATGGCGTGGCTCATGGAGGAGGTGTCCGCCGCTGTCCGGGCGGCGGCAGCGGGCAGCCTGCGTTTGGGCACCGTCGATGCCTGGCTGGTGTGGAACCTGACGCGGGGCGCGGTGTTCGCGTGCGACTACTCGAATGCCAGCCGGACGCAGCTGTTCGATATCGGCGAGCAGCGGTGGTCGCACGAGCTGTGCGCGCTGTTCGGCGTGCCCATCGCGAGTCTGCCCGAGGTGCGCGACTCCGATGCCTGCTTTGGGTTTACAGACCTTGACGGTCTGTTGCCGGTGCCCGTGCCGATCCACGGGGTGCTGGGGGATTCGCACGCGGCCCTGTTCGCGCAGGGCTGCCATACGCGCGGCATGGCGAAGGCAACGCTGGGGACGGGTTCGTCGGTCATGATGCACGCGGGCGGCACGGCGCCCGTCAGCGCGCACGGGCTGTCGGTTTCGCTCGCGTGGCGGCTGGGCGGCGCGACCGAGTACGTGCTGGAGGGAAACATCAACTACGCCGGCGCGGTCAAGACCTGGCTGCGCGACGACATGGGCATGATCGTGTCGCCGGAAGAGGCAACCGAGCTGGCGCGCGCCGCGCGACCGGAGAGCCGCGTGTACGTGGTGCCGGCATTTTCCGGTCTGGGGGCGCCGCATTGGTGCGCCGAGGCGACCGGCGCGGTGTTTGGGCTGACGCGCGCCGACGGTCGGGCCGAGTTCGTGCGGGCGGCGGTGGAAAGCATCGCGTTCCAGGTGCGCGATGTGGTGGCCGCCATGGCGCTCGACGCGGCCGCGCCGCTTGCCGAGGTGCGTGTGGACGGCGGTCCCACGCGTGACGGTTTTCTCATGCAGGCGCTTGCCGACCTGTGTGCCGCTCCGGTCCGGATAGCGGCCAACGACGAGATGAGCGGGCTGGGAGCCGCCTGGGCATGCGGTGCGGCGCTGGGGCTGTACGACCGCGACGTGTGCGAGGTCTACGGCGCGCGCGATGTGGTAGCCCCTCAGATGGGCGAGGGCGAGCGCACCGAGCGCCTAGCAGGCTGGGAGCGCGCCGTCGCCGCCACGAAGGCGTTCGCGAACGTCAGGTAGACGGCTGAGGCGCTCATGACGGGTGTGCCGGAGCGCCTCCGCCGTGCGCCGTGTGTTCGGAATCATGCAGGCCGCATCGATCCTCCCTCTCGTGCGCATGCGGTTGTTTTTCTTTTTGCTCTTTTCTATAAGAGCAGGTAAACGGGTTAGGATGACCGAGAAGGTGGGCCTAGCGATAGCCCTCCCACAGCGGTAGGGGGAAGAGGATGTCCTCAAAGCGCGCCCATTCGCGCTCGTAGTCGATCTCGTCGGGGCGTGCGAGCCAGCGGCCCTCGAGGCCGTACATGGCCGCCATCGCAACCGAGAAGGCAAGCGCCCCGTCCACCCCCTCGGGCACATGCCAGGCCGTCACGTCGTGCGATTCCGAAATGGACTTGGAGCGCTCGGCGAAATAGTCGTGCGTCGGGCTGTCCTGCGACATGCTCTCGGTGTTGAGCGCCTGGAACAGCATGACCAGCTCGGGTTGATGGGCGTTTTCCGCCACGATGAGCCGACAGTACTCTGGAATGCGCGGCCGACCTCCCTCGAACACTCCGCCGGGTTCAAACAGCTCGATATAGTCGTGCGCCTGACTGCTGCGGTCATAGTAATGCTTGATAATCTCGATGAGCAGACCGTGCTTGTCGCCCACGTAGTGGATGACGCCGGCCTGCGTGATGCCCACGCGCTGCGCGACCGCCTGCAGGGTGAGCCCGGTCATGCCCCGCTCGCTCACAATCTGCACGGCGGCGGAAACGATCTGGTCGAGCCGTGCCTGTGCGGCGGCGGTGCGAGGACGCGCGTCCTGCGCGCCGTGCGTTTGCTGCGCGGTTCCTTTGGTGCGCGCCTTATCGCGCGACTCGGCCGGGCCGTGTGCTGACGCGGCGGAAGAGGAACGGGAGCTGGGGCGCTGGCTGGAGCGATTGTTCGAGGCGGCGGGCATGAAGGTCCTTACAGAATCGGCGGGTACGGATAAGGCAATGCCACGATTATAGGCCGATGCCCGCAGAGCCGTGCCGGCCTCCGCTGACCGTTTGCCGAGAGAAACCGACCGTTCAAACGATGTTTACTACCGTTCACCCAGTTGAATATTGATATCTATGCCTTCAATTCCCATACTCAAAACAGTTACTTACTACTTAGTAAGTAACGTACGAACACGACGGCGTACCGAGCATCTGCCGTGCCGGGTCGTGCGAGACGAGCGGGCCATACCGCCTGGGGACCCCTGCGTGCCGCCTGCTCGCCCGCCGCGCCGTTGTGTGGACCGCAACGCAAGCGAGAGGAGCTTGACACCCATGAGCGGACATGCAGCCCAGCCGGTCGATGCGAACGCATTGGCCCCCGACACCGGCAAGCCTTTGACCACGATTGAATCCTGGCGCTTCATGGTGGGATTCATCATCTTCGGCATCATGTGGATGATGTCGGGCACCATCGGATCGAACGTGCTGTTCCCCGAACGCTTCAACACGCTCGGTATCGGACAGCCCGAGGCGGTGCTGGCCGCCATGACCTCGACGGGCAGCATCTTCGCCCTGTTCGCCAACTTGATCTTCGGTGCGCTGTCCGACCACTGCCATTCGCGGTTCGGCCGCCGTACGCCGTTCATCGTGGTGGGCGGCATCATCTGCGGTGCGGCGTTCTGGAGCACGGCGAACGCCACCACCTTGCCTTGGATCGTGGGCTCGTGGTGCGCGCTGCAGATCGGCCTGAACTGCATGCTGGCCCCCGCAATCGCCGTGCTGTCCGACCGCGTACCGGCCAACCGCCGCGGCACCATCTCGGCGTTTTACGGCGGCGGGGCAACGGCGGGCCAGTCCATCGGCACGATCATCGGCACGCAGTTTTTGAGCAACCCCGTGCCGGGCTTCGTGATCGGCACGGTGGCGTGGGTGCTCACGGGTATCCTGGCGGTCGTCATCTGGCCGCGCGAGCGCTCGGCCACCGGCGGCGAGCGTGAGCCGTTCAGCATCGCTCAGCTCCTCAAGATGTTCGTTCCGCCGCTCGAGAACTGCCGCGATTTCTATCTCGCTCTCGTAGGCCGGCTCATGCTGATCTTCGGGTACTTCTGCATCAACGGCTATCAGCTCTACATTCTGGAGAAGTACATGGGGCTTGGCACCGCGCAGGCCGGCGCCGTGCTGTCGTCGATCTCGGTGGTGATCATGGTGGTCTCGCTGGTGGCATCGGTGAGTTCGGGCGCGATCTCGGATAAGATCGGTCGGCGCAAGCCCATCATCATGGTCGCCTCGATCATGCTGTGCATCGGCATCGCGGGGCCGTGGCTGCTCAAGTCCGTGGCGGGCATGTACGTGTTCGCGTTGGTGGGCGGCTTCGGGTACGGCGTCTACTCCTCGGTTGACCAGGCGCTGAACGTCGACGTGCTGCCGTCGAAGGAGAACGCCGGCAAAGACCTGGGCATTCTGAATATCGCCAACACGATCGGCCAGGTGCTTGGGCCCAACGTGACGTCGGCGGTCGTTGTGGCCACCGGATCGTATTTCCTGACGTTCCCCATCGCGATTGCGCTGGTGGCGTCTGGCATGGTGTTCATCATGCTCATCAAGAGCGCGAAGTAGGGAGATTGGCATGACAGTGAAGATTGATGCGCCGGAGTGCATGGAGCAGTACCGTGTGTTTCCCCTCACGCTTGCGGGACGAGCGACGGGCAACCCCTATACCGAGGTGCGGCTGCAGGTGCGCTTCGATTGCGAGGCAGACGGCGGCGATGTAGGCGATAGCTACACGGTGCACGGCTTCTACCAGGGTAATGGCACCTACGGCGTGCGATTCATGCCGAGTCATGCGGGGACGTGGAGCTTCGAGACAAGCTCGAACGACCCGGCGCTCGACGGGCTCGCCGGTACGTTTGCGTGCACGCCGGCATCCGCAGGCAACCATGGGCGCGTGCTGCGGTCGAGCGATGTGCTGCCTCGCGAGACCCCGTTTGGCACCGAGCATGATTTCACGTTCTCCTATGAAGACGGCACGGCGTTCCTGCCGTTTGGCACAACCTGCTACGCCTGGACCAATCAGCCTGCATCGGTGCAGGAGCAGACGCTCGCAACGCTCGCCGAGGCGCCGTTCAACAAGGTGCGCATGTGCATCTTCCCCAAGTTCTACGATTACAATCACGAGAACCCCGAGCTCTACGCCTTCGCGGGGTCGATTGAGGAGGGCTTCGACCACGAGCGGATGTGCGAGGCGTTCTGGGAGAACCTGGAGCATCGCGTGGCCCAGCTCGACGATCTGGGCATCCAGGCCGACATCATCTTGCTGCATCCGTACGACAAACCGGAGTGGGGCTTCTCCCGCATGACGCGCGAGCAGGATATCTTCTACCTGACCTATGCCGTGAGACGCCTTTCCGCCTACAAGAACGTATGGTGGAGCATGGCAAACGAGTTCGACCTCATGCCATGGAAGACGGTTGAGGACTGGGACCGCTACGCGCGTGTGGTCATGGCGAACGACCCGTACGGGCATCTGCGCAGCATTCATAACTGCCGCGAGGTATTCGATCACAGCCATCCGTGGATTACGCATGTGAGCTGGCAGCGATGCGACTTGGCGCGCACGGCGGAGTGCGTGAGCGAGCTGCGCGCGGCCTACGGAAAGCCGGTGGTGGTCGACGAATGCGCCTACGAGGGAAACATCAACTGGGGGTGGGGCAACATCTCGGGCGAGGAGATGGTGCGCCGCTTCTGGGAGGGCGTGCTGCGCGGCGGCTATCTGTCGCATGGCGAGACGTTTGTGGATCGCGGTCCGCAGATTTGGTGGGCGCATGGCGGTACGCTCACCGGTGAGTCGCCTGCCCGCATTGGGTTTTGCCGTGAGTTCATGGAGGCGCTGCCACGCGACATGGACTGGGTGCCCGACGAAAAGGGGATGCTTGCGGGCACGCTGACCTGGGATGTTACCTGCATGGCCAACAACCGTGGCACGGGTGAGGACGATATCCTCATCTACTTCGGATTCTTTGCGCCGGCGTATCGGGAGTTTACGGCGCCTGAGGGAACGGGGTATACCGTGGAGGTCATCGACACGTGGAACATGACGGTCGATGCGCTGCCGGGCGTGCGCACGGGGTCGTTCCGTGTCGAGCTGCCCGGGCGTCCGTACATGATGGTCCGCCTGCGCGCAGCTGCGGCGGAGTAGGGAGTTCTGCCATGACCAAGGGGTATGTCGCGATCGATATCGGCGGCACGAGCGTGAAGTGGGCGCTTATGGACGAGGCCGGCGCGATCGCGGAACGCGGACAGGTGCCCACGGCGTTTACCTGCGCCGATGAGTTGATACGAGCCTTGGTCGAGGTCGCGCGGCCGTTTTGCGACCGCGTGGCCGGCGTCGGCGTGAGCGCGCCGGGCGGCATCTTCGAGGACGACCCCGACGGCACGATCCATCGCGGCGGAGCCCTGCTCTACATGGACGGCGTGCCGCTGGGGCGTCGCCTGCGCGAGGCGCTCGGGGTCCCGGCGGTGGTCAACAACGATGGCAAGTGCTGCGCGCTGGGAGAATACGCGGCGGGCGCTCTGCGGGGTACGCGTTGCGGTGTGGTTTTGGCCATCGGGACGGGCATCGGCGGCGGTATCGTGATCGACGGCCGAGTGCTTCGCGGCGCTCATTGCTTCGCGGGCGAGTTCAGCTTCTTGAACAACGATGTCTCGCAGACGCCGAGCATCGAGCGGGTGTTTGCCGGAACGAGCGGATGGCGCGGCCTGCGCGCGATGGTGCTTGCGGAAAAGGGCCTGGTGGAGCGGGATGCGCCCGAGATCGATGGACGCGTGATCTTCGAGTGGATCGCGGCGGGGGACGCCGCGGCTCGTCGCGGGCTGGAGCGCTACTGCCGTCTGTTCGACGGCTGGCTGGTGAACCTGCAGGCGGTGCTCGACCCGGATGTGTTCGCGATCGGCGGCGGCATCAGCTGCCATCCCGAGTTGATCGCTTGTATGGATGAGCAGATGGATGAGGTGCTCAAAGGATATGCGGGTGGCATCGCTGGCATGCCGCGGCCGCGGGTGCGCGCCGCCGAGCTCGGCAACGATGCGAACCTGTATGGCGCGGTGTATGAGTGCCGCCGTGTGTGCGAGGAGTGGTCGAGGTCTGGCGCGGTGGTTGCGGGCTGAGCGCGGGGGCGAGGTGCCTTCGCGGGATGGATGTGATGGGGTCGCAGCGGTGCTGCGGCCCTGTAGGCTGGGCATGAGGGGCCGCGTCGTCGGCGGTGTGGCGGCGACGCGGCCTCCGCTGGTTGAGTGCGGTGGTGGCAGCGATGTGACCCCGCAGGCTGAGCGCGGCGACGGCGATGTGGCTCCTGTGGGATGAACGCAGCGCCGACGGCAGCGATGTGACCCCGTAGGCTGAGCGCGGCGACGACGGCAGCGTCGCCGCTGGGGCGATGCGCCCCGAGGCCTCTGATGTTGATCGCGGTCACTATTGCTGAGGCCCGTCCCACCGTCCCACGACGTCTGTGCCGCATACGGAGGCGCAATCGGTGGTCGTCGGGCCGCGAGCGCGCTCGGTTGAGCGATGCGGAATGGGTTTTGCTCGCTCAATCGGCTAAAAGGGGGTTGGTAAAATAGGCTGGAGAAGTTGCGTGGTCGCAAATGGCATCTAATGGGTGTTTGCGGCCCTGCATAGGGGATGCATAGCGCGTTTTCGTGACTCCAGGCGCCTCGCAGACGCTCAATTGAGGCCAATGGAGGGCTTCGCGGGGCTGAAATGGGGCTGCCCGGCCGATTCGGATGCGAGGAAAAACCCATTAGATGCCATTTGTGACCACATCGTCAGCCCTCTTTTTCAGACTGACCCCCTATTTTTAGATACAATCCAGTAATGTGCATTCTATTATATAAATATCCGTTCATAGGTATTCTCACCTGAAGGGCGTCCGGGGGTCCGCGGTGCTGGCATCTGCGAAGGGCGTCCGGGAGTCCGTGGCGCTGACGCCCACGAAGGGCTGTGCGTCGTCCGTAGCGCTGACGCTTGCGGGGGGCATGACAGATCGTGGCGCTGGCGTTCGTGGAGGGTCGCGTGGCAGCCCGCGGCGTTGGCACCCGTGGAGGGCCGCACGGCACCAATCGCGGGGACAGCAACATCCGCGCGCCGGTCCTTACCGTGGCGGCGACCTCCCTTCCGGCCCCCGCGTATCAAAACGCATCAACGGAGACTGCCCAATCGTTCGCAAGTCCGAAAAGAAGTGTCGAAAATTCCCTGCTATCTTGAGTGCTTCGTCCGGGCACGGCATACTCAAGACAAAAGCGGCGCATCGGAGCGCGGGGAATGCCCGCGGGCCTCCAGGGTGCATCCCGGCTTTCTGCTGGTGATGCCCTGCTGACATCGGCGCCGCATGCGCGAAGCTGCGAGAGAAGGGACAACAATGGCATTTCGCAAAGACTTCCTATGGGGCGGCGCTACGGCCGCAAATCAGTGCGAGGGCGCGCACGACGTTGATGGGCGCGGCCTGGCCAACGTCGATGTGATGCCGCACGGTCCCGAGCGCTTTGCTGTGGGCGCGGGCGAGCGCCGCATGCTCGCCTTCGAGGACGGCTACTACTATCCGGCGCAGACCGGCATCGACTTCTACCATCGCTACAAGGAGGATATCGCCCTCTTTGCCGAGATGGGCTTCAAGACCTTCCGCATGTCCTTGGCTTGGACTCGGATCTTCCCGAACGGCGACGAGGCCGAGCCCTGCGAGGCGGGTCTGGCGTTTTACGAGGACGTGTTCCGTACCTGCCAGCAGTACGGCATCGAACCGCTCGTCACCATCACGCACTTCGACTGCCCCATCCATCTCATCAAGGAATACGGCGGTTGGCGCAATCGCAAGCTCATCGAGTTTTACAAGAACCTCGCGCGCGTGCTGTTCACCCGTTATAAAGGCCTGGTGAAGTACTGGCTCACCTTCAACGAGATCAACATGATCTTGCACCTGCCGTTCATGGGCGCGGGCCTGGTGTTCGAGGAGGGCGAGGACAAGGCCGCCGTCGAGTACCTGGCTGCTCACAACGAGCTCGTGGCGAGCGCCTGGGCCACCAAGATCGCGCACGAGATCGACCCCGAGGTCAAGGTCGGCTGCATGCTCGCCGCCGGCACGTATTACCCGTACAGCTGCCGGCCTGCCGACGTCCGCGCGGCGCAGCTCCAGAATCAGGACAACTACTTCTTCGTCGACGTGCAGAGCCGCGGGTATTACCCGGCCTATGCGCTCAAGAAGCTGGAGCGCGCGGGCATCGACGTGGGCATGACCGAGGAAGATCGTCGGATCCTGGCCGAGAACACGGTCGATTTCATCTCGTTCAGCTACTATTCCACGCGATGCGCGGCGGGGGAGGGGTCGGATGCCGAGCGCACCCAGGGCAACGCGTTCGCCGGTGCGAAGAACCCGTATCTGGAGGAGAGCCAGTGGGGTTGGGCGATCGATCCGCTGGGCTTCCGCATCACGCTGAATGACCTGTACGACCGCTATCAAAAGCCGCTGTTCGTGGTGGAGAACGGTCTGGGAGCGCGCGATGAGGTCGAGGCGGACGGCTCCATCAATGACGACTATCGCATCGATTACCTGCGCCAGCATATCCAGGCCATGCACGATGCGGTGACCGAGGATGGCGTGGACCTGCTCGGATACACCACGTGGGGGCCGATCGACCTGGTGAGCGCGGGCACGGGCGAGATGTCCAAGCGCTACGGCTTCATCTACGTGGACCGCGACGATGCTGGTGCGGGTACGCTGGCGCGGTCCAAAAAGAAGAGTTTTGACTGGTACAAGAAGGTCATCGCGAGCAACGGCGAGGATTTGGACTAGCGGGTTCGCCATATCGGGGCTGTGGGGCGGCGGTGCGACTGGTCCGGGTGGTCGGTGCGGGGCCTGTCTCTTATACACATCTCCGAGCCCACGAGACGTAGAGGAATCTC
>CABRIF010000068.1 GCA_902470925.1 uncultured Collinsella sp.
ATACCCGCCCAGTACCATCTCGGAAATTAGATAGTTTTCTAACTGTCGATTATCCCAGGACCAGGAAGGACACCCATGGATATCCTCAACGTCTCCCACTACCAGAAGCGCTACGGCGACACCGTCGCCGTGCGCGACCTTTCACTTGCGGTCGAACCCGGCGACATCTACGGGTTCATCGGCCACAACGGCGCCGGCAAAACGACCCTCATCCGCTCCATCGTGGGCGCGCAGGGCATCGACGCCGGCTCCATCCAGATCTGCGGCAACGACGTCACGACCGACCCCATCGCCGCCAAACGCGAGCTTGCCTACGTGCCGGACAACCCCGACATCTACGAGTTCATGACGGGCCTGCAGTACCTCACCTACCTGGCAGACGTGTTTCAGGTTCCCGCAGATCAGCGGGCCGCGCGCATCTCCGCCCTTGCCGAGCGCCTCGAGCTCACTGACAGCCTCGGCTCGGCCGTGAGCACCTACTCCCACGGTATGCGGCAGAAACTCGTTTTGATCGGTGCGCTGATCCATGAGCCGAAGCTGCTCGTGCTCGACGAGCCGTTTGTGGGCCTGGACCCGGTTGCCTCCCACGAGCTGAAGCAGATCCTGCACGACATCGCCGCGCGCGGCGGGGCCGTTTTCTTCTCCTCGCACGTGCTCGAAGTGGTCGAGAAGCTCTGCAACAAGGTTGCGGTCATCCGACGCGGAGAGCTGCTGGCCGCCGGCACCACCGAGGAGGTGCGCGGCAACAGCTCGCTGGAGGATATGTTCCTTGAGCTGGTCGAGCGCGAGGGGAGGGCGAGCTAGATGCGCAATCTCATGTTGCTGCTGCGCGTGCAGCTGTACGCACTTGCCAACTCGCTGTCCCCCGCCCGCAGAAGCGGCAAGACCGGCCGCGGCGGCCGCGTCATCGGGGGCGCGCTGACGGTTGTTGCCTGCATCGTTCTTGTGGCGATCGTCGAGTTCTATCTGGCTATGATCGGCTTCGCGATGGCGTTTGCGGGGCTTCTCGACATCATCCCGGTGCTCGCCGTAACCATGGGTGCGCTGGCAGGCGTGGTGTTCACCTTCATGAAGGCCAACGGCACGCTGTTCGGATTTGCCGACTACGACCTGGTGATGTCGCTGCCCGTTTCCCGTCGCTGCGTGGTCGCATCCCGCCTGACCGCGCTGTTTGTGAGCGCCACCGTGCTCGCCCTGCTTTGCATGGCGCCGCTCTATGTGATGTATTTCGTCATGGGCGGCGTGTCGGTGCCCGCACTTATTGCGGCTGTGCTGAGCATCGTCCTTGCACCCGTCATCCCCACCAGCCTGGCGGTGTTTTTCTCCTTCGCCCTCACGGCGCTCTCGGCGCGATTCCGTCATGCCAACCTCGTGTATATCGTGTTCGCGCTCATCGGCATCACGGGGATCGTGGTGGCGTCGTACGCGATTTCGTTCAACATCGGATCGGGTGGAGCACAGCAGACCGTAAGCAGCATGAGCGCCGGGCTCATGCAGGTACGCGACGCTGTTTCGAGCACATACCCGCCGGCCGTCTGGGCAGCGCAGGCCGTGAATGACGGCAACATGCTCGCACTGGCGCTGTTCGTGGGCGCCTCGCTGGCTGTTGGCGGGGCCTGCCTGGAGATCTTGCAGCGCAGCTATCTTGCCATCAACGGCCTGCTTGCCGGACGCGCCCGCAGCGTGCGCCTGGACGCGAGTAGGCTCGCGCGCGGCAACCGAGCCTCCTCACCGCTGCGCGCGCTCATCGTCAAGGAGTTCCGCACGCAGATCGGCATGCCGTCTTATGCCATCAACTGCCTGTTTGGCTATGTGCTCATGCTGCTGATCGCCGTTGCGCTCACGGTGGCCGATGGACGCGAGCAGATCGCCGCAGCCCTGCTCAGCGAGCTGGGCGGGGTTGACGTACGCGCCGGCAAAGACGCCATCGACCAGGTATTCCTGCTGCTGCCGTGGATATTCGTCTTCTGTGGAATAGCCAGCCCT
Organism: uncultured Collinsella sp.; assembly: GCA_902470925.1. Lineage (GTDB taxonomy): Bacteria > Actinomycetota > Coriobacteriia > Coriobacteriales > Coriobacteriaceae > Collinsella. The sequence continues at coordinate 1,987 of CABRIF010000068.1, forward strand.
GCTGCCGCCGTGGCCCTATCACTTGAGGGTAAGCAGGCATGGATTGTGGCCACGCTGCCGGTGAGCCTGCGCACCGTTTTGGCCGCTAAGCTCACCGCGAATGCACTTCCCTTCGGAAGCCTGCTGCTGGCATGCGCCGCGATGCTGCTTGTTGGAGGGCAGGTATCGGCGCTCGAAGCGCTCGAGGTCGTGGTCTGCGGGTTCGGCCTCTTCTACCTGGTGGTGAACCTGGGCATTGCCATAGACGCACGTCGTCCGAACTTCGCATGGACTTCGGTGCAGGAAGTGGTGAAGCGCAGCGCGCCCATCCTGACATCCGTTCTGGTTGGCATGTTTTTGGTGTTTGCCCTGGCAGGTCTCACGATGTTCGGCACAAGCATATGGGGAACGAGCGGTTCGCACGCGCTGATTCTCGCCTCCGGCGTTGCGGGGGCAGTGGGAGGGCAGCTGCTGTTCAGCTGGACCTGCCGGCGAGTGCCAAAGCTGGAGCTGTAGCGCGCAGCGGCCGGAGTTGCCACGTGTTGCATTCAGAATCGCAATGCACGGCAGTTGGGGTCGCACAAGAACCCGAGACAGACGAGCAAAGGCTGGGGTTCAACAGGTCAAACGCCGTGGTCGGGACTAAGCTACGAGCTCGGCGTCCCAACGCGACAATACCGCGGCTCCTGGTCTGAACGTGCATGTAGATGCGCCGCAGGTTGGGTGCCGCGCAACGCACCTCCGAAGGAGTTGCCTCAGGGACTCTGAGTTGCATCCCATCTTGAACGGATCAATGGATACCGCCCAAGTCGCCAGGGCCTGATTCCGGAATTCCTCTGGAGCCAGGCCCTTCGGCTTGACCCGCTTTCTCGTACCTCCCAAATGACTGCAGTCTGCCCAACCACCTGACGCGCCCTTGGTACTTGGTAGTCAATACCGAGTGCCGCCAATGCCGATCTTGGACGCTCGATGCGCCCCGGCTGGCCTCTTTTCAACCGTGTTTACGCTAAAAGGGGGTTCGTTAACAAAAGTGGCTCCCGTCGGTGGTCGCAAATGGCATCTAATGGGTGTTTGCGTCTCTGAAAATCGTATGCACAGCGGGAATCCGACGGCTCGAACGCCCCGTTTGGCGCCGAATCGGCCCCATCCAGGCCCCAGGAGGCCCAAACGAGGCCCACTTGCGGCCGCGCCGCTCTACCGGACGAAACCGAAACACCCATTAGATGCGGTTTGCGACCACTCTAGCGCACGTTTTTATATATATGACCCCCTGTTTGAAAACCCAATCCATCCTTTCGGATATTTGATTCGAGACATCCATACATCTGCAACTCAAAAAACAGGGGCAGCGCGGGGAAAGCGCGGGCACCGAGTAAGACGAAGCGGGCACCGCGCGCGTCACGCGGTGCCCGCCCAAACCTGCCGGCATTCCAGCCACATCTGCTGCGGTCGGCGTCATTGCAGCTACAGTCGTGCCCCTGGCACGCCCGTATTCTCAGCCATATCCGCATCCGGCAGCGTTATTACAGCCGCAAGCGCGCCACGGCACGCCCGCATTACAGCCAGCAACAACAACCGACCGATGCGCCTACGCGCTCGGCTCCTGCTGCGTGATGCAGTGGATGTTGCCGCCACCGTAGACAACCTGCTCGGACTGAACGCCCACGCACGTGTAGACGCCCTCGCCCCACACCTCGTCGTAGATCTTCTGCAGCGTCTCGACGGCCAGCGCATCGTTCTCGTCGCCATACTGCGGCACAATGACGCCGTGATTGGTCACCAGGTAGTTCATGTAGGAGGCGATCAGCGGCTCATCGGCCACGCGCGGCTCGGCGTTCTCGTCGGCGTCGATGGTGTCACAGGACGCCTGATCCATGAACAACGGGTTGACCGGCATCGGGAGCTTGTAGACCTTCAGCTTGCGGCCCTTGGCGTCAACCGCGTTGGAAAGCGTTTCATACGCGGCGTGGCACTGCTCGTAGAACGGGTACGCAGGATCGTCGGTCCAGATGCAGGCCATGACGCCCGGGGCGATGAAGGTGGCCACGTCGTCGATGTGGCCGTTGGTCTCCTCGGGATCGATGCCCTCCTTCACCCAAATGACCTTCTCGACGCCCAGGTACTCCTTGAGGTGCTCGTCCATATACGCGCGCAGCTCCTCGCTCCAGGGCTCGAACTTGCGGGCGTACTTCGGCCAGATGGAATCGGGGTCGGCTTCTTCCTCCATGACGGCAGAGCAGGTGCGGCCCGGGGACAGCAAGCACTGATCGGTCACCACGAGGGTCCCCTCGCCGTCAACGGTAATGGAGCCGCCCTCGAGAATCATGTCGTCGGGACGATAGCGGCGGCACCCGGAGAGCTCGGCCATCTTGAGGGCGATCTGCTCGTCCTTGTCCCACGGGAAATACAGGCCGTCGACCAGCCCGCCGTAAGCGTTGAAATGCCAGTGGCACGCGCGCTTCTCGCCCTGCCCGTTGATCACGTAGGTGGCGGCGGTATCGCGGAACCAGGCGTCGTCGGTGGTCATTTCGATGACGGTGACGTTCTCGTCCTCCTCGAACACGGCCTTGCAGTTGGCGTAGTCGGCCTGGTTGGCGCACATCGTGACCGGCGTGAATGCAGCGATGGCACGCGCGATGGCGGCATACTGCTTCTGGGCGGGCTTGGCGCCATGGGCCCAGGTATCGGTGCGATGCGGCCAACCCATCCACACGCGGTCCTGCGGAGCAAACTCCGCGGGCATGAAGAAGCCGTCGGCCTTCGGGGTTGAATCGGACTCATAGATCGTACGCATGCTGAAAACCTCCAAATCGCAGACGATCCGTGTCGGCTGGGGCATCGGTGCATCCCGGCCGAACCCTTTTGGTGGCAGGGGCATCGGCGCGCCCCGGCCGAACCTTTTTGGTGGCAGGGGCATCGACGCGCCCCGGCCGAACCCTTACTGAGAGGACCGGGTAATCCCACGGTATTCTTCCTTGCGGCCGCGCGCGCTCCACACGCGCACTGCCTCGCCAATGCCCAGCAGCACGATGAACATGATGAGCATGGGCACCTTCTCGGCCACCTCGGCGCCGGACAGCGGCACCAGGGTTGCCACGATGGCCAGCACCAGCTCGATGCAGGGCACCGCCAGGGCGGCCTTCATCATCGCGCCCTTGAAGGGGAACCGGAACACGCGCTCGCGGTCGGGGTCGTTTTTGCGCAGGCGCAAAAACGCCGGGAACATCGGGATGTAGGTGAGCAGCAAAAACACCACCGAGGTGCCGAAGAGCATCCAGAAGATGCCCTCCGAGATGGCCGGGATGGGTACAAGCTGCAGGGCGAGCACCAGCGATGCCACCACCGCGTTCACCAGGTTGGCGCCGTTGGGCATGTCCTTGTCCGAGATCATCGAGGCGAAGATGCGGGGCATGTTGCCGTGCTCGGCGGCGTAGCGGGCCACGGAGTTGACGCCGAACGACCAGGCGGCCATGTTGGCGAACAGCGTGATGAGGAAGGCGATGCACACGATCTTGAAGATCGCGGAGTTGCCCACCATGGTCTGCAGCGCGTAGATCATGCCGTAGTCCGGGTCGATCTGGCTGGCCGGCACCGCAGCGCCGATGCCGAACCCGGCGAACAGGTAGATCGCGGCGATGGCCAGGCCGCCCATGATGATGGCCTTGGGGATGTCGCGCTTGGGGTCGGCCATGTCGTCGGTCATGGTGCAGATGACCTCGAAGCCCATGAAGTTGAAGATGATGACGGACAGGTAGCTCAGCGCGTTGGTGTTGGTGAGCTCGGGCAGGAAGGTGTGCGGGCTCATGTCGGAGGCAAAGCCGTTTTCCAGGGCATACCAGATGCCCAGTGCGCCCACGATCACCGCCACGGCCACCTTGATGAGGGCGCCGCCGTTCAGCACCCACTCGGAGTCGGCCGCCTTGGAGCGACCCATGAGGTAGACGATCCACACGAACGCCAGCTCGATCACGAGCTTCACGACCAGGTCGAATTCCACGCCGAACACCATACCCAGAATGTCGGGGAACATGGTTGCCAGCGAGGCGATCCAGAACGGGTAGTTGATCCAGTAGTAATACGAGATGCGGGCGCCCCATTTGTCGCCCAGGCCCTCGCGCACCCAGTCGTAGATGCCGCCCTCGCCGTCGTAGGTGGTGCCGAGCTCGGCCACCACCAGGCCGTAGGGGAGCAGAAACGTCAGGATGAGGAAGAGCCACCAGAAGAACTGCTGGTTGCCGATGGCGGCTGCGGGAGCTGCGGCTTCGCAGACAAACACCACGCAGATGACGGTGGCGATCACCGTCCAAAAGGAGAGCTTTTTCTTGGTATCGCTCATAAGGGTTCCTTTGCTCGGTCAAATCGTTGTCGCCGCGGCGCGGGGCGGAAGCCCGCGGCGAGCGCGGGGAACGGGCCCGCGGGCGAGGTGGGCTCATGCGTCAGGCGCAGAGCGGGGAACGTGCGCCCGCGCATGCCACCCGCCCACAAGGAGGGCACCGCGGCGCCCAGGGCAAAAGGCCCTCACGCGCGTGCGAACCCCGTACCCCAACGCGGGCAGGCATAGGGGCGCAGCCTCGCGCAGCCTCGCCGTCGCGCGCCCGCGCATCCCCGCGTGCCCGCGCATGCCGCCCGCCCGCGCGCCGCGGACGCGCGGCCCTTAGCAGCCCTGGAGCTCGCAGATCTTGTCGAGGGCAGCGTGCAGCTCGGCCTTGGCGGTATACCCCTCGCCCTCATCCTTGAGCGGCGTGCGGGCACCGAGGGCCGCCAGCAGCGCGCGGATGGAGTGCTTGCGGTTCTCGGCCTCAACCCAGCACAGGGAGCGCTCGGGATCGTCCATCACCTCGTCGGTGACCTCCTCGCCGCGGGTGGCCGGCAGGCAGTGCATGAACTTGGAGTTCGGACCGGCGAAGTTCATCATGTCCATAGTGACCTGATAGGTGGGGTAGAAGACGTCCATGTAGTTGGCGCCGGAGACCTCCTCGTCGTACAGGCCGTACCACACATCGGTGTAGATGAAGTCGGCGCCCTTGATGCACGCGATGTCGTCGGAGATCACGATGGAGCCGCCGGAGACCTTGCAGTTCTCCTCGCCGATCTCCATGAGCTGCTTGCCGAACGCGGCGCGCTCCTCGGGCGTGCCCACGTGCAGAGCGCCGTCGCAAATCTGATGGCCGCGGGGCCCGAACTGCACGAACTTCATGCCAATCTTGGAGCAGATGAACATGAGGGACACGCACACCTGGGTGGCGTCGCCGATGAAGGCCAGCGTGCAGTCCTCGATCTTTTTGCCCTCGGGCAGGTTCTCGAGCATGGTCATGAGGTCGCCCATCTCCTGCGTGGGATGGTTGAACTCGGACATGCCGTTGATCACGGGCACGGCGGAACCGGCGGCGAGACCGGCAACGTCCTTGTGCCGATCGACGCGGGCCATCATGATGTCGAGCAGCGACCCCATGACGCGAGCGGTATCGCCCAGGGACTCATGCCCGCCGAGCTGGATGGAGCCGGGACCGTAGAACTGGGCATGGCCGCCAAGGTCGGTCATCGCGGTCTCGAAGGACAGGCGCGTGCGGGTGGACACCTGCTGGAAAATCATACCCAGGGTCTTATTGCGAAGCAGGTGCGGATAATAGCCATCGACCTTGATGGCCTTCTTCATGGCGAGGCCCAAGTCCTCGATGGCCATGATCTGTTCCTTGGTGAAGTCATTGGTGTCGATGAAATCTTTCGGCATGGCCATTGCTGGCTCCTTTCCGCCGGCGATGCCGGCATGACGTGCATGCGAGGCGCCAACCCCGATGCGTGAGGCCGCCCCTTCCTTTCGCCGCTTTCGACAACCCCAGCAGGGGCGCCGAGACCGCTTGCGATGAGCCGACCGCGCTTCCATGGCTTCATCGTGGCGCGACCCACGCCGTTTGCCCAGTTTATTTGCGGTATCTTGGCCGCTTGCCGAAATAGATCCGGTCTCAACCCCTCGAACGCGCACGCATCGTTTGATGAAAAGCGCTGGCAGTGCGAGCGAGGCATGCGCCGACCCGACATGCGCCACCTACCGTTCGCCGAATTGCCGCAACGCGCCAGCGGGCCAGAACATACCCGAGCAAGCACAGCGGCCGCAGGCGGCCCCGCATGTAATCCGCACGCGCCCGCGTCCGCGCACATGAGGCCACCGGCGCAAAAACCTCCCTGCACAGACGCCTAAACCAGAATAAACCAGCAGGTAGAAGGCACGGTGAGAAGATTGCCATTCGAACCGCGCGTCCCTTTGGATACCCTAGACATAACAGGTCATTGTCGCGGAGGGCAGCCATGAACACGGTATTCTTCTTCTACACATTGGCCCTTCTCGCCGTCTGCATCGTGTGCGCGGTGCTCTCCGGCGCAGCATGGGTCTCAACCCGACGCCGCGTATTCGTGTACACCCTCGGCGTGTTCAGCTGCTATGCCGTGGAAACGACCGAGATCTTCTTCTACGAATACATCGCGCAAAACCAGCCCTTCCCCATCTCCGAATACTACGAGATCGGTATGCCGCTGATGCGCACCCTGATGGCAGCGGGGCTGCAGGCCTGCATTTGGCTGATCATCCTCGACGCGCTCGACAAGCACTCGAAGCGCCTGTTCGCGATCCCCGTCGCAGCATTTTTGCTGGCAAACCTGGTGGTGCTGGTTGGCATGCCCGTAGGACCGTGGCGCCAATGGGTCTACTATACGCTGCGGCAGGTGTTTCTCGTGTCGGCGCTGGTCTATGGTATCTGGACCTATCGGCGCAGCACCAGCCACGAAATGCGCACCCGACTCGAACGCTACCGCCGCCCCCTGTACGCGGTGTTCGCGCTGATTGCCTGCGTGCTTACCGAAGACGTCTATGTCATTCTCATCGCACCGGCCAGCACGCAGCCGGATTGGCTGCCGCTGTACCTGTCGGAGCGCAACTTCTCGGAAAACGTCCTCATGTGCTTCTTTGCCGCGCATCTGCTGCGCTATATCTATCAGGTGCTTTCCATTCGCATCAAGGAGATTCCCGAGCAAAGCGAGGTCAACGACCTCGACCGGCACATCGATGAAATCATGCCGTTTTACCGCGAGGCGCATGGGCTCACCGCCCGCGAAGCCAAAGTGCTGCGCCTCGTGATTTTGGGCAACAACAACCAGCAGATCGCCAACGAGCTATTCCTAGCTGTGGGGACCATCAAAACGCACGTGCACAACATCCTGGTTAAAACGGGAACCGGCAGCCGTGAGGCACTGGTGCTGCACTTTTGGTCAAGCTAAGCGGGGCGCGACGAGACGGCGGTCGCGCGGACAAGGTAGACAGGGCGGGTCGAAGCGGCGGTCGCGTGGCTGAGACAAGGCGGGTCGAGGCGGCGGTCGCATGGCCGAGGTAGGCATGGCACGACAAGGTGGCGGTCGCCTCGTCCGCATGGCGACACCACGGAAGGGTTTCAGGGCTCTCAGACTGTCGAAATACCCCAGCGGAAGGACGCGTTCGCGTCATAGGAGGCCGATTCGCACTAAAAGGGGGTTCGTTAACAAAAGTGGCTTCCGTCGGTGGTCGCAAATGGCATCTAATGGGTGTTTGCGTCTCTGGAAATCGTATGCATACCCGAAATTCGGTGATGCCGAGGTCCCATTGGGCGCCTTATTGGCCTTGTTTGGACCCACAGGGTGCCAAATCGAGGTTCCCATAGGTCGATTTCCGTTGTCCGGCCAAACCGAAACACCCATTAGATGCCATTTGTGACCATCTTATTTGACCTCTTTTATTAATTAACCCTCTATTTGAAATGGCAATACGAGAATCCGCATGAGAAGGCAGCATATTGCGCATTATTGCAATATGCTCTCATACGGACAAGATGCCGCCAATGAGCGGATGCCACGCATCGCGACCAGCTTGTCCGTCGACGTCGCACGTCGCAGCCAGCTTGTACACCGCACTCGCGCATCGTGACCAGCCTGCCCATCGTCGTCGTCCCGTACCGCGGCCAGCCCGCGCATCGCCGTCGCGCACTGCGACCAGCCTACGTACCGGCGACATGCATCGTGGCCAGCTCGCGCGCCACCGTTGTGCATCGCGACCAGCCTGTCCGACGCCGTCATTCATCGCGATCAGCTTGTACACCGCACTCGCGCATCGCGACCAGCCTGTCCATCGCCGTCGCACACCGTGGCCTGCCCGCGAACGGCCACGATGCACGGGGTCGGCTTGCGCACAGCCATCCTGGAAAGGCGGGCAGCGAGCTGCATGAAGCCGAAATGCCCGCGTCAAGCGGGAACCACACAGGGAAAGCCGCGCACGCCCCAGCTCCCGTGGGGCATGCGCGGCCGCAGGGCGCGACGCCCTACCCTGCGTGACGCACGCGAATCGAATCGCGTACGATACCCCGGCTCATCACATAGGTGAGCACGAAGTAGCCGCCATAGCACAGCAGGAAGATCGCGCAGGTGAACCCAACCGTACCGCCAATCGACATGTGTCCGAACAGCTCGATGATCTCAATCACCACATGCAGCGCCACCAGCGCATGCGCCACACCAATCACCAGGGGAAACACAAAGAACACCGTCTGTTGCGCCAACACCGAGCGCATGATCTCGCGATCGGACGTGCCGAGCTCGGACAGGATACGGCAGTTCTTCCCCGAATCCGCCACACCCGAAAGCTGCTGGATGGTCAAAATGGCCGCGCATGCCATCACCAGCACAAAGCCGATGTAGATTGCCAGGTAGCTCACCAGGCCGTTCATGGTATCGGAGCTTTTATACGACTCGATGCGCGTCATCTCCATGCCCCAGGTGCCAATCTCCGCCCCGTCGTCATCCAGCACGTTGCCATACGTTCGCTCGCGGTGAATATACTCATCGACCTCCTGCTCATTGGTGCCCTTGGCATAGTTGCCCAGCAGCGAGCTCATATACAGCGGCAGGCCCGCCTGCTCCACCAGCTCATCGGGCACCACAATCGTGCCCGAGTTCGAGCCCATCGGCGAATTGGAGAACGCGCTCGCTTGGTCGTCTACCTTACTGGCCCGCGGACGCAGCGTATGGCCGCCGAAATCGATCGTCACGTTCTCGCCCATCACCGCATCGTAGATCGCGTTGACCGACTTGCCCATATCGCTCGTGATGATATAGCCGTCGTCGCCCAAATCAATCTCATCCAACCCGCGGAACGCCAGATAGCGGTTGTAGTCGCTCTCCTTCACGATCGCCATGCCCATCTCGGGGCTCGACGAATCGCCCGACGACACGCCCTGGGGCAGCGGCATATCCACCGCATCCGCCAGGTCGTTGAGCGAAACGAGCGGGTCGGTTGCGCCCACGGGCGTGGAGTCGTAGGTGTCGACCTGCACGTATGAGCCGAGCACGTCCGCCAAATCGAACGCCTCCCCGCTGCCGTCCATATAGGTGTCGTTCTTGCTCGCGGCCACGATGTCCACCGGCTGAGTGGCCCGGGCCATCGGCAGGCCCGTCGACCCATCCATACCGTTGCTGTTCGCAACCGCCTTCGGCGAGAAGTACATGAGCACGCGCGAATAGTCACCCGGGTTGCAGCGCTCCAGGCTCGTGTTCATCACGCTGACGATCGACATGCCGCTCGTCACGCTCGTGATAGCCAAAAACAGGATCATCGCGATGACGGCCATCGAGAGGCTCACCGTGTTCACCTTGGCCGCAAGCTGGCGCACCGTGAACATGTTGAGCCCGCGCCAGTACAGCCCGCGCGCACCTTGCAGCACCTTGAGCAAAAAGCCCGACATGCCGAAGAAGAACAGCAGCGTGCCCACAGCCACCATGAGCGTGGTGATGGCGAAGGCCCTCATGGCCGCGTCGTCACCGTCCATGGGCATGCCGTCGTTCAGCAGGCGCACGTAGGCCACCACGATCAGCACCAGACCCACCACGAAGATCACCGCCGAGATCAGCGGATTGCGCGTCTTGATGGCCTCGTTGCGGCGGTCGGCACTCATGAGGTCAATCACCTTGGCGCGCCGCACCACACGCAGGTTGAACAGCAACGTGACCGCGAAGATCGCACCCAGGCACACCATCGTGATGATCAGGGCATTCCAGGAGAAGAAGAAGTGGAAGTTTGCAATCTGCGTCTTGAACAGCGACGCGGTGAAAAACATCATGAGCTGAGAGAACATCACACCCAGCACCAGGCCGAGCACCAGCGCCGCACCCGAGACGATCGCCGTCTCCAGCGCCATGATGCGCGCCACCTGGCCGCGCCCCATGCCGAGCACCTGATACAGGCCGAATTCCTTCTTGCGGCGCTTCATGATGAAGTTGTTCGCATACACCATGAGAAAACCCATGACCAGAGCAAGGAACAAGGTCAGGCTGCTGATGATGCCGCCGAACAGCTCGGACAGGCCCTCCTCCATGCTCACAAAGTCAACTTGGATCGAAACCGTGTTGAACGCGTAGAACACCGTCACGGCAAGCGTGAGCGTCAGCAGGTAGACCAGGTAATCCTTGCCCGCGCGGCGCACGTTGCCCCAAGCGAGCTTACAAAGCATCGGAACCCTCCCCGCCCATCATGGCCACGACCTCCATAATGCGGTCGAAGAACGCGCGGCGGTCCGTATCGCCGCGGCGCAGCTCGGTGAAGATGCGGCCATCGCGGATGAACAGCACGCGCTCGGTGTAGCTTGCCGCAAAGCTGTCGTGCGTGACCATGAGTACCGTAGCCTGGTGCTGACGGTTCATGACCTCAAAGCTCTCGAGCAGCAGGCGCGCGTTTTTGGAGTCGAGCGCACCGGTGGGCTCGTCGGCCATGATGATCGCCGGGTCGGTGACCAGCGCGCGGGCAGCCGCCACGCGCTGCTGCTGACCGCCCGACATCTGGTACGGGTACTTGTCGAGCACCTGGGAGATGTTGAGGCGCTGGGCGGTTTGCTCCACGCGCGCAAGCACCTCGCGGGCCGGCACGCGCGCGATGGTGAGCGGCAGGGCGATGTTCTCGCGCGCCGTCAGGGTGTCGAGCAGGTTGGAATCCTGAAAGATGAAGCCCAGCTGCTCGCGACGGAACTTGGTGAGTTTAGCGGCCTTCATGCGCGTCACGTCCGCACCCATGACGGACACCGTGCCGCTGGTGACCGTGTCGATGGTGGACACGCAGTTCAGCAACGTCGACTTGCCCGAGCCCGAGGCACCCATGATGCCCACGAACTCCCCTTTGTTCACCGCAAACGACACGTCGGCCAAGGCGCGCGTCACGTTGTTCCGGCTGCCGTACACCTTCTCCACGTGCGATACCTGCAACACGGGGACGCCCGCCCCGCCGCCCGCGGCCGCCGTGCCCGCCTGCCCGGCGCTCTGCATCATATGCGCGCCCACTGCGCCTTGTGCCATGATCGAATCCCTTCGTTCGGTGGTTCACTTCGATCATACATACTCGCCAAAACGGCACGCGCCAGCCATCGATTCGCCTTACGCTGCGGTTACCCTTTTGTAACTGTCTCTTATACACATCTGACGCTGCCGACGATACTCCTTGTGTA
>CABRIF010000069.1 GCA_902470925.1 uncultured Collinsella sp.
ACGCATGAAAAACGGGGCCGATCCGCATCAAACGAAACGACCCCGTCCCCAAACTGCGCCCCCAAACTGAGAAACGAAACGACCCCGTCCCCAATTGAATGTTAGGCGGCTAGGCGGCGCAGCACGTCCACGAGCAGCACGTAGAAGCGCTCGAACGAAGCGAGGTCCATGTGCTCGTCGGGGGTGTGCACGTCTGCGAGCTGCGGGCCAACCGCGATGGCATCCAGCCCCGGCAGCGCGTCGGCGAACAGGCCGCACTCAAGGCCGGCATGGATGGACTCGATCTTGAGCTCGGTGCCGAACAGCTCGCGATAGCTCTCGCAGAACACGTCGCGCACCGCGGAGTGCTCAGCGTAGCTCCAGCCCGGATACTCGTACTCGAATACCACGTCGAAGCCCAGGACATCGGCCAGGATCTGGATGCGATCCTTCACGTCGTCCTGAAGCGACTTGATGGAGGAGCGCGGCGAGAGGAGGAACTTGATCTGATCCTCGGTCACCTGCACCACGCCGATGTTGGAGGACACCTCGACGGCGTCGTCGGCAGCGACGTTGCGGCGCATCACGCCGTTGGGGGCCAGGCGCAGCGCGCGAATAAGCGCCAGCGCGTCGGCATCAGCCATAGCCTCGACCTCGGCACCGTCTGCCACGGTCACCGCGCAGGTGAAACCCGGATCGAACACCTCGAGCTCCGCGGCGATGTCGGCCACGATACCGCGCGCAACCTCGGCCGCCTCCTGGGCAGCCGCCTGGTCGGCATATACCAAAACCGCCGTGTTCTCGCGCGTGATGGCGTTGTCCTTGGTGCCGCCGTTGAAGGAGACAAGCGACGCGCCACCCGCGGCCATGAGCCGCTCGACAATGCGCGCCATGAGCAGATTGGCGTTGCCGCGCTCGAGATGGATGTCGGATCCGGAGTGGCCGCCGAGCAGACCGGAGATCTCGAGCGTGAGGGAGGCGCCCGTCTTGTGCTCGCGCACAACGGGCCGCGTGCAGGTGGCCACAACGCCGCCGGCGCAGCTCACGGTGGCCACGCCCTCCTCCTCGGAGTCGAGGTTGATCATGATGCGCGCATCGATCTGCGACTTGTCGAGGTTCTCGGCGCCCACCAGGCCGGTCTCCTCATCGGTGGTGAACACGCACTCGATGGCCGGATGGACCAGGGAGTCGTCGTCGAGCACCATCATCATGAGGGCCACGGCCACGCCGTTGTCGGCGCCCAGGGTGGTGCCGTTGGCGGTCAGGATGCCGTCTTTCACCACCAGGTCGATACCGTCGGTGGCGAAATCGTGCTCGACGCCGGCAAGCTTGTCGCACACCATGTCGATATGGCCCTGCATCATGACGGCCGGGGCGTCCTCGGCACCGGCGCTCGCAGGCTTTTTAATGATCACGTTGTATACATCGTCCTGGTAAACCCACAGATTGCGCTCGCGAGCGAAGGTGACGAGGAAATCGCTGATCTGCTTCTCGTGACGGGACTCGCGCGGGATGGCGCTGATGTCCTCAAAGAAATGGAACAGCTTCTCGGGCTTGTAACCGCTGATCTTGTACTCCATGGGTCCTCCTTGGCAAACAGCCAGACGTTGACACGACACATTCCGATTTATTATCCCCTGTTGCCGCGCGCCCGAATCACGCAATTCCACGAACGGTTGCGTTCACGGGGTGGGCGGTGAGCAGAGGCGAAAGCTCGCACTCATCGAACACGGAGCGGGCCTTGCCGTCAAAATAGCCCAAGAACAATGCGGCTACACCGGCCCAGTCGACAACCCCATCGGCACAGCAACGTGGCGAGAACTTCGTGATGACATGTACGATGAGATGCTCGACGAAATGGAGTCTCGATGCGTGTAGATGGCAAGCATTTGCGCCTGCTGATCGACACCAATGTGTGGCTCGATTACTTCATGCGCACCGATGCGCGAGGCGGGGAATGCGCACGCCTTTTTGATACTGCGGTGCGGCAGGGAGCAACGCTGCTCGTCTGCCCAACCACGGTAAAAGATGTGTTTTACCTCCTACCAAGGCGTTTTCGACGGCAGGACACACTCGAAGGCACTTCGATTGCGTCTTACGAGGCGGCTGCATGGGGATGCATCGAATGTATGCTTGACCTTGCCACCCCATCCTCCCTTGGCCTATTCGAATGCGCCTTGGCACGTACACTGCGCAGCAAATTTCCCGATTATGACGATAACCTGCTACTCGCCTCTGGAGAATCTGCACAGGTAGACTACCTTGTTACAAGCGACAACCTTCTACTGCAACGCTTTCCTGAGGCATGCATAACTCCCGCACGAGCCATTGGCATCATGTAGTTTTTAATACAGTCATGCCGTCTGCAGCATATTTCCTACCGTTTACAGGGGTGGATGTTGCACGCCATTTGTCGCAAGCCGATGATGTATCCATCTGCATGGTTATGGTGCAGGCAACATCATCAAGCGCAAGCGACGCGCGCTGCAGCCGCAGCAACCGAAAGGCACCGTCATGGACGCCACCTTGAAAGCAACGGCCGCCCGCCTCGTTGAGGCGTTTTCCCGAGCTCTGGCAAAACAGCCATCCAGATCGCGAGGCTTTGCCGATGCAACCGAGGCCGTAAACAACGTGCTGCATGAGCTGTCTCGCGATAACGCAAGCTACAAAAATGCCGACTATGCCCTCGCCCGCTTCCATGGACATATCTCACGCTTGGTGGGCTATAAGGATCTGGAGCTCGACGCCGAGGCCAGGCGGTGCTGGAGCGACATCAAGACCTTCGTGCAAACCGACGCGCACGACGATCTGCGTGGCGTCGGCGGCCCCGCTCTCATGTAGGGATGGCAGGGACGGCAAGGGCGGTCAGGGAGGTAAGGGCAGTTAGGGCAGTAAGGGCAATCAGGGCGGACAGGGCAGCAAGGGTAATCCGGGCGTACAGGGCGGTAAGGGCGGACATGCAATCCTGCGCGATTTGTCGAAGACTGCCAAATGCCTGCGCCCCCGCTTCGCCCTCGCCACTCACAGCTTCCCTCAAGGATCCAGTTTTCGCTGTCAGCTGCATCAGGGGTTCGGGTTATCGCCGTCAGCCGCAACAAGAACTCGGGGCCTTTGCCGTTCGCCGCAACAAGGGTTCGGGCTTTCGCCGACCGCGGTAACAAAGGCTCAGATTTTCGCTGTTCGCCGTAACATGGGTTCGGATTTCATCCATCCAGAAAACGAGGGTTCGGGTTTTTGCCGTCTGACACAGCGAAGGTTCGGGTTATTGCCGGCCACGCTAACATGGGTTCGGATTTCATCCATTCGAGAAACGAGGGTTCGGGCTTTGGACATCCAGAGCTTGTTTTCGCCTTTGAATGGACGAAAGCCGAACCCGAAATGCACCGAGGGACGAAACCCGAACCCGACAACCCACCGATGGACGAATTCCGCACCCGGAACCCCACCGATGGACGGAACCCGAACGCGAACGCGTGAACACGCCCAAAGCAAGACCCTCCCAAGCGCCGGTGGTTGGCCGGGATGCCCAGGTCAGACCAACAATCCAAAATGCCCTGAGTTCGGGCAATGAAAGGGTGCCGCGCCGTGCGTACAGCACCGACAATTGCGCTCGAAGGCGAAGCGCCCGCGTTCAAAACTAGGGTTTTCCAGGTGCCCGCGATTGACAAGAAAGCCGGGGCGCGCGCACCTTAGGATGGTGCGCCCCCGCTTGAAACGCACCAACTGAATGCAGGACATAATAAAAATCCGGGGCACCTGGGATTAAAGATTCCCAGGTGCCCCGGATTCGGGTGAAAGAGGAGGGCGCACGCCTTACGTGCGGCGCCCGACGATTGAACCCGAAGGCGGAGTGCCTGGGGATCTTTAATACAGCTTGGCGCCGGCGGGGATGGCATCATCCACGATCAGCACGTTCAGGCGCTCCGACGGCTCCTCGCCCTCGGCAGTGTCCTCGGCGTGCACCGCAGAGATGATCATGCCGCAGCTAGGAATGCCCATCATCTTGCGCGGCGGCAGGTTGGTGATGGCGACAAGCGTCTTGCCCACCAGGTCCTCCGGCTCGTAGTAGTCGTGAATGCCGGACAGGATGGTGCGGTCGGCACCGGTACCGTCATCAAGCGTGAAGTTCAGCAGTTTCTTGGACTTCTTCACCGCTTCGCACGCCTTGACCTTCACGGCGCGGAAATCGCTCTTGGCGAAGGTGTCGAAATCGACGAAGTCCTCGAACAGCGGCTCCACGACGACCTTGCTGTAATCCAGCGTCGGCTTCTTAGAGGCCAAAAACGGCGAGGTGCCCGCGGCGGCGTTTGCAGCGGCCTCGGCATCCTGCGCCGCACGTGCGGCGGCCGCGCCCGAAGCGCTCCCCTTCTCGGGCTTCATGTGCGGGAACAGCAGCACGTCGCGGATGGACGTGGAGTTGGTGAGCAGCATGACCACGCGGTCGATACCGATGCCGATGCCACCCGCCGGGGGCATGCCGTACTCGAGCGCGCGCACGTAGTCCTCGTCGTACTCCATGGCCTCGTCATCGCCACCGGCCTTCTCGGCCATCTGCGCGGCAAAGCGTTCAGCCTGGTCGACCGGGTCATTCAGCTCGGAAAACGCGTTGGCGTACTCGTGGCCGGCGATCACGAGCTCGAAGCGGTGCGTGAGACGCGGGTCGGCCTCGTTGCGCTTGGCCAGCGGCGAGACCTCAACCGGATAATCGCACACGAAGGTGGGGTTCACGATCGTGTCCTCGCCCAGCTCGTCGTAGAGCTCGGCGATGAGCTTGCCCGCGGTCCACTCGGGCTTGGTCTCGATGCCGCGCTCGGCGCAGGCGGCGACAAGTTCCTCCACCGGCGTGTCGAGCGTGACCTCACGGCCCAGCACGTCGGAGACGATCGCGGTCATGGGACGGCTCTCCCAGGTGCCGAACAGATCGATCTGCCGGCCCTGGTACTCAACGGTGCCCTCGAGCCCGATGGCGCGCGCGGCGGCCTTGATAACGCCCTCGGCCAGCTCCTTCATGCCCTCCAGATCGGAATAGGCGCGGTAGGCCTCCATGGTGGTGAACTCGGGGTTGTGGGTGAGATCCATGCCCTCGTTGCGGAAGATGCGCCCGATTTCGAACACGCGCTCATAGCCGCCCACGAGCAGGCGCTTCAAGTGCAGCTCGGTGGCGATGCGCAGGTAGTTTTCCTGGTTCAGCGCGTTGAAATGCGTGATGAACGGCTTGGCGGTGGCGCCGCCCTGGATGGACTGCAGGATGGGGGTCTCGACCTCCATGTAGCCGTCGTCCTCCATGAAGCGGCGGAAGGTGGAAATGATTTGCGAGCGCTTGCGGAAGGTCTCGCGCACGTCCTCGTTCACGATGAGGTCCACATAGCGCTGGCGGTAGCGGGTCTCCTTGTCGGAAAGGCCATGGAACTTCTCGGGCAGCGGGCGGACGGCCTTGGAAAGCAGCTGCGCGGTGCGCGGGGCCACGGACAGCTCGCCGCGCTTGGTACGGGTCACCTGGCCGGTAGCCTGCACGATGTCCCCGAGGTCGAGCGCCTTCAGCACCTCCCAGGAGGCCTCCTCCACATCGTTCACGCGGCAGAAGAGCTGGATGTCGGCAGACGGATCGCGCAGGACGATGAACATGATCTTGCCCTGACCGCGCTTGGCCACCACACGGCCGCCGATGGTGACGGTCTCCGCGGCCACCTCCTCGTTGGCGAGGCCCTCGTAGCGCACGAGCAGGTCGGCAGCGTGATCGGTCACGGCGGAGTGCTCGGGATAGGGGTTCTTGCCGGCAGCGTACAGGGCGGCGCGATCGGCCAGGCGACGCGCGCGCTCGTCATTCAGGATGTTGGCGGACTCGGCGGCTTCGGTGTTCTCGGCCATACGGGGCTCTCCTCTCTTCCTCCGGGATGCAGCCGTCCGGAGGCTGGGCGGGCCGATGCGCTGCGGCGCTTGAGGCGGCGCATCGGGCGGTACATACGAAAACCGCCCCTTAGCGCCATGCGGCACCAAGGAGCGGAGAAGCGCTAGGATCTGTGAAAACCCTAGCGCGAGATCTTGGCGATGGTATACACGCGGCGCTTGCCGGACGGAGCGACGACCTCGACCGTCTCGCCCTCGGCGTGACCGATGATCGCGCGGCCCACGGGGGACTCGTTGGAGATCTTGTGCTCCAGGGAGTTGGTCTCGGTGGTACCGACCAGCGTGAAATCGGCCGCCTCGCCCTCACCGTCAACGAGCGTGACGGTGCTGCCGATGGAAACGGTCATGCCGGCACCGGCCACGGCGTCGCGCGCGTTGGCCAGGGTGGCGCGAATCTCGGCGATGCGGGCCGCGTTGCGCGCCTGCTCCTCCTTGGCGGCGTCGTACTCGGCGTTCTCGGAAAGGTCGCCGAACGCACGGGCCTCTTTGATGTGCTCGACGATCTCGCGGCTCTTCTCGCCCTCGAGATAGGCAAGCTCCTCCATGAGCTTCTTGCGGCCCTCGGCGGTCAGTACGATCTGGCTTGCATCCATGCGTTGAACTCCTGTCTTATGCACGCGCGTGCGGTTTCAGCTGAAAAAGCGACCGGCCCTCCGTATCGGGAGGCCGGTCGCGCTTGAGCGCTCTGAGGGGGCTTAGTGCTCCTTGATGGGGCTCTCATCCTGCTGCTGCTTTTTGGCCTTCGCCTCAGCGAGCTTGGCCTCGAGCTCGGCGACCTCATCGTCCTCTTCCTCGGCCACGGTCTCGGCGGGCTTTTCATCGTCCGAAGACATGCCCTCGCGGATGTTCTTGACGGTGGAGCCCAGGGACTTGCCGAGTTTCGGCAGGTTCTTGGGGCCGAAGATCAGCAGCGCGATGACGAGAATGACGATCCATTCCATGCCTTTGGGCAGCATAGGGTTCCTCCTGAACGGGACGGTCCACCGAAGCGGACGGCGACACGGCCGGGCCGTGCATGTATCAGCTCGGTTGAGTATACCGCGCCGAACCAGCCGAAACAACATTCGCCATATTTTACACGCGCACGGCGCGCGTTTGGTTAACGGGCGGTAAAGGGAACATGCCGCCTTTATGGTGCCCTAAGGGCCCCGAGGGCCTTGGCGGCGTCCCGCGATAGCAAAACAGGCCAGAGGCGAACCTCTGACCTGCTGCAATGCAATGGTCGGGTTGACTGGATTTGAACCAGCGACCCCCGCGTCCCGAACGCGGTGCTCTACCAAGCTGAGCCACAACCCGTAGCTCGGTTATAGTATCAGAAGCACGCAGCGTTTGCTAGCCCGCAATCGGAATTGATCCCGATTTTTCCATCTGCGTGGCACAGCTCCACCACCCCCGCTGGTCAGCGGCCTCGGCCACAGCTGCAGCGGCCTCGGCGGATGTGCAGATCGCAAACGAGGAGGACCCGGAACCGGACACCTCCGCCACCAGAACACCCGCCTGCTCACGCAGCCAGGCAAGCACCTCGGAAATCTGCGGGGCGATTCGGCACGCAGACGGCGCCAGGTTGTTCGACACGCTCGCGATCGCGCCTGCGGTATCCCGGGCGCGCAGGGCGGCCAACATGGGCTCCAACGGCATGGCGGCGCATGGGCACTCGTCGAAACGGCGATACGCCTCCGGCGCGGACACCCCGCATCCGTGGGGCTTCACCAGCACGACCGCTGGCGCGCAGGACAGCTCGAATGTTTCGGCGAGCACATCACCGGCACCGGCCAGATAGGCCAAGCCCTCCCCCAAAAAGAAGGGGACGTCGGCTCCGATGGCGCGGGCAACTTCCACCACGCGCCCGTCGAGCGGGTCGATGTCCCATAGCTCGCACAAGCCTCGCAGCACCGCGGCGGCGTCCGTGGACGGGCCGCCCAAGCCGGCGCACAACGGGATATGCTTCTCGATACGGATCGCCACCGCCGGGTCGCGACCTACGGCCTCGCCCAGCAGGCGCGCGGCGCGCCAGACGCTGTTGCGCTCGGGCGCCAGGTCGATGGCGGGCGACATCGCAACGCTGAGCTCGCGTGCAGGTTCGATTCGAACCCGGTCCGCCAAACCCAGGCGCGCCATCACGGTGTCGACCCGGTGATAGCCGCGCGCGTCGGTCTGCGTATGTACGCCCAAATAGAGGTTGATCTTCGCCGGAGCACTCAGCTCCAAAGCGCGCTGGGGCATTAGTGCTCCTCGAGCTGGTTGCCCAGCGGGGTGAAAATATGCTCGCCGCTCTCCGGGTCAAACAGCTCGACCATGCCCGTCAGCACGTCCACGTACTGGTAGGACTGGCGCGACTTGCGCCCGCGGCGCTCGTCCACCTCGACGATGAACACCGACGGGTGGACGGTTTTGATGACGCCCATGCGCTCGATGACGCGCGTGCGGCCCATGTTGGCCTTCACCTTGACGCGCTCACCTACCATCCCGCTCAGCTTGGCGTGAATATCCTCGACGTGATTGACTTCCAACTCTTCCATGCAATGGCCTCCACACGGGCGCAGGCAGCGAACAGACATGATGCGCCCAACTTAGACAAACGTTGTCATTGTAGGACGCAGATGGCTACGTGTACATGTGTTCATAGCGAAACCATGTCCGGATACACCCCACACGGCCCGTACGAGAACGAACCGCCGGGCAGAGATGCACAGGGCGCGCCGACGCATGAAACGACACCCTCCTGGCCGAACCGGAGGCTTCAGGCGCGCTCGCAGAAACGGCACGTACGCACTGTCGGCATGCGGCTATGCCAGGTCGTCCGTATCGAGGACGATGGTGAAGGGGCCGTCGTTCACCAGGCTCACCTGCATGTCGGCCCCGAACCTGCCCGTGGCGACATGGGCCACATCGGCACGCACCAGCTCGACGAAATGCTCGTAGAGCTCGGCTGCCTGCGCGGGCGCCGCGGCCTCCGTGAAGGACGGGCGCCGGCCGCGGCGGCAGTTCGCATAGAGTGTGAACTGGGAAACCACGAGGACCTCGCCGGACACATCGGCCAGAGCGAGGTTGGTCTTGCCCGCCTCGTCATCGAAGATGCGCAGGCCGCAGATCTTCGACCAGAGACGCAGCGCCTCGGCCTTCGTGTCGGCATGGCCGACGCCCAGCAAGATCAGGTAGCCGCGACCGATGGAGCCCACGGTGCTGCCCTCGATGGCAACCTGCGCCTGCGTCACGCGCTGCACGACCGCGCGCACGCTACGCCTCCATCGACGCGTCGGATGCGGTGGCCGGAGCGGGTGCCGGAGCCGTGGGGGCCTGGGCTGAGCCCGGAGCAGCTGCCGGCATCGCGGGGGCCGGTTCCGACGCAGATCCCGGCATCGCGGGGGCCGATGCGGCGTCGGACGCCTCGGGGAACGCAGACGCCACAAGAGATGCCGAGTCCTGTGCTGCGGCCACCTGCACCGCGTCGTCACCGGCGAGCTGCGCTGAGAGATCCTGCAGCGCGTAGAAGCGATGCGAGATGGCGTTTTTCTCCTCGGGCGCGAGCTCCGCCATGGTTTTGCCCGGCGTGGCGTGCGGCAGGAACAGCGGGTCGTAACCGAAACCGTGCTCACCGCGTCCCTCGCGGGCGATCATGCCCTCGCAGGCACCCGTGCCGGTGCGCACCACACCGGACGCCTCGACGAGCGCCACGACGCTCATGAACCGCGCCGTGCGCTCGGCGTCCGCCACGTCGGCAAGGTTGGTAAGCAGCTTGGCGTTGTTGGCGGCGTCGTCGCCATGCACGCCCGCGTAGCGCGCCGAATAGACACCCGGCTCGCCGTCCAGCGCGTCGACCACCAGGCCCGAATCGTCAGCGATGGCCGACAAGCCCGTAGCGGCCACCGCCGCCTCTGCCTTGATCAGCGCATTCTCCATGAACGTCGTCCCGGTTTCCTCTGGATCCTCGAACTCACCCAGCTGGCCGAGCGCCACAAAGCGCGTGCGCGGCAACACGCGGCTCAGGATGTCTTCGATCTCCACGAGCTTATGCGCGTTGCCGGTTGCCACCACAATGGTATGCGCGGGGTCGAGCGTGCTGATATCGATGTGTTCCAATGCCATGAGCCTGGGTTCCTTTCGAATGTTGAAGCAGGTCGCGGGAGTCGTTTGTGCGCAATCCCGGGTTCGGTTTCCGTCCATCCAGAATTATAGGGTTCGTCCCCTGTCCAGCTGAGGCTGTTTTTCGCCCTCAAACGGACAAAGGACGAACCCGGTCGCCGCCGATGGCCGAAACGCGAACCCGGGATCACGGCTGCGGTCCCCGATGGACGCGGGACGAACCCTGGACGTGGGCGGAAGCGCAGGTGGACAGAAGCCGAACCCGCGCGCCACCTCGACGCAAGCTAACGCCGGTGAACGCCCCGCTGCCCCAAATCGACACCACACCGAGCCCGCCCCGGCTCTCCACCACCGCATCGAACCCCACGCCGGCACGCCGCGCTCACCGGGATCACAGCCGAGCTCGTCTAGTCCTGGAACGCCGTGACCTCGTCCTGAAGTTTGAGGAGCTGCGCGATACCCTGCTCGCCCAAATCGAGCAGACGGTTCAGCCGGGCGCGGTCGAAGGGCGTCTGCTCGCCGGTGCCCTGCAGCTCGATGATCTCGCCCGCATCGGTGGCCACCAGGTTCATGTCCACCTCGGCATGGCTATCCTCGGCGTAGTCCAGATCGAGCAGCTCGGCACCGTCCACCAGGCCCATCGACACCGCTGCGACCTGACCGGTGAGCGGCAGGCGGGAGATCTTGCCCGCTTCGACCCAGGCCATGAGCGCATCGTGCAGGGCCACCCAGGCGCCGGTGATGCTTGCCGTGCGAGTGCCGCCGTCGGCCTGCAGCACATCGCAGTCCACCGTGACGGTGCACTCGCCGAGCGCCTTCATGTTCACCACCGTGCGCAGGCTGCGACCGATCAGGCGCTCGATCTCCATGGATCGACCCTTGCGCGTGCCCGTTTCGCGACGGGTGCGACGGTTGGTGGAAGCCGGTAGCATGGCGTACTCGGCCGTCACCCAACCAGCACGGCTCGCCTTGCGCCAGCCCGGCACGCCCTCCTCGATCGTGGCGGCACACAGCACGCGCGTGTCGCCGAACTCAACCAGGCACGAACCGAGCGCGTGTTTCATGACGTCGCGCGTGAGCGACACCGGGCGCATCTCGTTTGCCGCGCGGCCAGCCGCCCGGTTGATCAGGATATGGTCCATGGAGATTTCCTTTCACGTTTCCAGCAGCGGTCGCCGCCGGTTGATTGCCATCTGTTGAAGAAATGGGCAGCGGCACGGAATGCAGCGTCGGCCACCGCGCGACCCGCAACGCGCGATCGCACGGCATGCGGCGTCGGCCACCGCGCGACCCCCGGCGGGCGGCGGGTCCGCATTCGCCCGCACCCACACGCACCCACGCCGTCTACACGTGAGCCAGCTCGTCGAGCCCCACGTGCTCGATGCTCTTGAGCGGCCGGCCGAAGATGAAGCTGCCCGCCGCCGCGAACGCCGCGATGTTGTCTGCGGTGGTGGCGAACCGATGCTCGGGCTCCACGTCGGGCGCTGCGAGCATCTCGCGGCGACGCAGGATGTCGGCGAGCTCCTCGGTGGTTTCCTCGGCCGACGACACCACGCGCACCCCCTCCCCCAGCACCGCGCGAATAGGGCCGGCAAGCAGGGGGAAGTGCGTGCATCCGAGCACCACCGTGTCGACCGCGGGGCCGAACGGGGGCGTCATGGTGCGCGCCACCTCCGCCCGAATCTGCGGCGTGTCGAAGATGTCTGCGCCGTCCAACCAGCGCTCCTGCAGGTGCGCCCCGGTTGCCAGCTCGCGCTCGACGATATCCACAAAGCTCGATGCCGGGCAGCCGAACACGTCGACGCTCGCATCCAGGTCCTGAATCGCGCGCGTGTAGGCGCCGGCGCGGATGGTGAGGTTGGTGGCGAGCACGCCCACCTGGCCGGTGCGCGTGCTGTGGATGGCCGCGCGGGCGCCGGGGGCGATCACGCCGATCACCGGTACGTCGAGCAGCTGCTGGGCGATGCGCAGGGCGGCGGCCGTAGCGGTGTTGCAGGCGATCACCAGAATCTTGATGTCATGCGCGGCAAGCCACCTACCGGCCTGCAAGGCGAAGGTGCGCACCTCGTCCTCGCTGCGTGTGCCGTACGGGCAGCGCTTGGTGTCGCCGAAGTAGTACACCGATTCATGCGGCAGCGCCGTGGCGATCGAGCGCGCCACGGTCAGGCCGCCGAGCCCGGAGTCGAAGACGCCGATGGGCCGTTCGCGATCGTTCATGGCAGGCGCCTCCTAGGCCCGGGCCGCAAGCAGCGCACGGGCCATGTAAGCCCAGCCGTCCACGACCTCGCCACGTGCCACGTACACGTTGTCGCGCACCTCGATGAGCGCTGGAGCGGCCGGGTCGCGCAGGGCGTTCTCAACGCACACGAACGTGCCCACGTAGGGCGCCACCTCGAAATCGGACTCGGAGTCGCCGATGGCCAGGGTCTCGGCCGGATCGATACCGCGCAGCTCGCAGAAGCGCTCGATACCGCGTCCCTTGTTGAGGCCCGCCGGCAGGATGTTGAACGCGCGGCCCGGGCCGTCCTCGCCCAGATCGAGCGTGGTGGGGCGGGACACGTGCGTGAGATAGCCGTTGTTCGCCCACACCAGGCCGAGGCCCGCCTCGTCGAGCATGGCCTGCACCTCGGCATCGGGCACCTCGCCGCGCAGCCCGACGGTGACCTCGCGGTACTTGTAGCCGGTGGACATGTCGTTGTGGTACTCGATGCGGCCCGGCCAGCGCTCGATGATGCGATCGGTAACGCCCGTGCGCTCCATAACCTGATGCGGGGTGAGGCCGCTCGCCGCATCGAAGGCCATGTCGCCGCAGAAATACTCCCAGCGGTTGGCCTTGAGGTCGAGCATGAGCAGGCCGCCCATCTCGCCGATGTAGGCGTTGAAGCCAAGGATGCGGGCGTCCTCCTGCAGCATGGTGCGATTGCGGCCGGAGCAGGGGATGATCTCGATGCCGACGCGCGCAAGGTCGACGATGGCCTGGACGAGCGTGAGGCTGGGGGCGCCGTCGTTGCCCTTGAGCGCGCACGAACCGGGGGCCAACATGGTGGCGTCGAGGTCGGTGAACAGGTAGCGCACGCGGGCAAGCCGGTCGCGCAGCTCCCCGGTGGGCGTCTCGGGCAGGACGGGGTAGCGTGCAAGATCGGTGTTGCTCATCGGCTCCTCCAGGTGGTAAGCGGCATAGATGCATTTATTGTAGCCGCCGATGCCGCATGCCACGAAAAGTGCGAACGCGGGAGGATCGCTTCAGGTATACTGTCCCCACACGGGCGATTGGCGCAACGGTTAGCGCAGGTGCTTTACACGCACAAGGCTGGGGGTTCGAATCCCTCATCGCCCACCCGCTCTGAACACGGCCCCGGCAACGGGGCCGTTTCCCTTTGGCGCACGTGCACGGATTCGAACCCCGCCCGGGGGACGGACTGTCTCTTATACACATCTGACGCTGCCGACGATACTCCTTGTGTA
>CABRIF010000070.1 GCA_902470925.1 uncultured Collinsella sp.
CTACACAAGGAGTATCGTCGGCAGCGTCAGATGTGTATAAGAGACAGGGCGTCACCTTGCCGGAGGACACGGCGTCGTTGAGCTGCTCGCGCAGCTGGTCCATGCGCTCGCGGGCCAGGTCGACCTTGGCGCGGAGCTCGTCGGTCTTGGCGTCCATCATGGGGCCGAAGTCGCTCGCGGCGGTACGGGCCTGGTCGATGCCCTGCTCGTACATGTCGCGTGCGGAATCCCATGCGTCGTTGGCCATGTCGGCCGCCATGGCGCGGGTCTCGGAACCGGAACGCGGGGCGTACAGGATGCCCAGCGCCACGCCGACCGCCGAACCGAATGCCGCACCGGCGATGAAACTCAAACCCTTACCCATGTCAGATCCTCCTGTGATTGCAAACGAAACGTCGTTCGACCATTATACCCGGCCCGGGCGGGCGCGCACCCTATCCGCGCGGCACCGGCATGGCCGCCGTCGCATCCGGGTCGAACGCCTCCGGGGCATCGGTGCTCGCCGGAGCCTGCGCCGCCGGGTCCTCCCCAGCGGCAGCTCCGCCGAACACGGCCGCGGACACGTCGTCGCGCGCCTGCACGCTCGCCCCCTCGGTGTCGATCACCATGGGTTGCTCGGCGTACGGGCCGTCATCTGCCCCCGTGGCGGTCGCACCTGCGGCGGCACCCGAATCGGCCTCATCCTGCTCGCCGCGCAGCGACAGCACCAGGTGCCGCAGGGCGGCCACGGTGCCCGCCATGTCGGGCGGCGTTTGGTCGGCATGCAGAAACGCCCAGTTCATCATGAACATCGCCGAAGACAGCGCGCCGATCGCCAGGGCATCGTCCGGGCACGCGAGCTCCACGTCGAACAGGCGGGGGTCCACCTCGTCGGCCCGGGTCCTGCCGCTCACCGCGCCGGCAACCAGCCCGGTCTCGTTCATGACCTCCACGGTGAGGTGCTCCAGCAGGTGCGCCAGCTCGGTGTGGCCCATGCAGTCCTGGAACTTCGGGCCGGCATCCCCGGTGCACAGGTGGTCGGCGATGGCGGGAGCAAGATAGTAGACGCGTGCCGTGGCCTCGACGTTCTCGGAGGTGAGAAGCGGCATGCCCGGGTTCACCAGCACGCGGGCGCGCAGCTTCGAGGCACCCACCGTGACCTTCATGATATTGAACAGCTCTGCCATACTCGTCTCCTTCTATTCGTTCGCGCTCGGCTCGGACACCGATACGTCATCGCGCGCGGGCATCATGTCGGAAGGGGTCATGTTAGCACCCGCCCGCACCGCACGCACGCGCTCCCGTTGCTCGCGCACCTGGGCGCGCACCACATCCTCATCCGCGGCAGCCGCATCGCCCTCGCCCGAGGCGGGCTCAGGTTCGGCCGGCGCGATCACGCGGATGAGCGAGATGCGCTGCCCGCGCATGGACTGCACCTTGAACTTGTACCCGTCCGCCTCGAAGACCTCACCGATGTTCGGCACCGAATCGCAGAGTTCCAGAATCCAGCCGGCGATCGTCTCGTACTCGTCGCTCTCCTCGATGGGCCAGCCGAGCTCCTCAGCGTCATCGCACGGGAAGCGGCCGTCCACCAGCCACTCGCGGCGCGACAGGCGCGTGAGGTACTTGTTGTCAGGGTCGAACTCGTCCTCGATCTCGCCCACGATCTCCTCGACGATGTCCTCGATGGTGATGATACCGGCCGTGCCGCCGTACTCGTCCACCACCACGACGATCTGATCGTGCGCGGTCTGCATCTCGGAGAGCAGCGGCAGGATGTCTTTGGTGTCGGGCACGAAGGTCGCATCGCGGACGAAGGCGCCCACGGGCTGGGCGCCGCCCGCGTCCATCGCCGGGCCGATGAGGTCCTTGATGTGCGCGATGCCCACCACGCCGTCTTGGTCCTCGTGGTAGACCGGCAGGCGCGAGAAGCCGGTTTGGCGCATGAGCTCCATCACGGCGGCCACCGTCTCGGTGTCCTCCACCATCGTAACGTCCACGCGCGGGACCATGACCTCGCGCGCCACAGCGTCACCCAGGTCGAAGACCTCGTGGATGATGCGCTTCTCCTCGTCGAGCAGCGTCTCCTGCTCGTTGATCATGTACTTGATCTCCTCCTCGGAGACGTTTTGACGGTCGTCGCCGCTTTTGATGCGCAGCAGGCGCGCCAGGCCCTCGGCCGAGGCCTGGGTGAGCCACACGAGCGGACGGGCGATCTTTTGGAAGATCGCGAGGGTGCCGGCCACCTGCTTGGCCACGCCCTCGGCGTTGGACAGGGCGATGCGCTTGGGCACGAGCTCGCCCACCACGATCGACAGGTAGGAGACGACCAGCGTGATCAGCACCGGCGCCAGTGCGGGTGCCAGCGCGGTGAGCGGGGCGATGCCGAAGCCGGCCAGCCAGCGGGCCAGCGGGTCGGACAGGTTGGTGGAGGCCACCGCCGAGGAGGCGAAGCCCACGAGCGTGATGGCCACCTGGATGGTAGCCAAGAAGTTACCGGAGTCGGAGGCGAGCTGCGCGGCCTGGGCGGCGCGGCGGTCACCCGCCTCGGCATCGTGGTCGAGCACGGCGCGCTTGGCCGTGGTGAGGGCCATCTCCGACATGGAGAAGTAGCCGTTCACGATGGTGAGGACCAGGGTGGTCAGGATGCTGATGGTTATGTCCATGGGGACAGGTTCGACCTCCAAGAAATGAGAGCAGGCACTGCAGCGGCGCGCGACCGCGTCCTGCGGAGCCGCGCGCCGGGGATTCGATTCGCTAGATCACGAACAGGACCACCGCCAGGAACTGCAGCACGCTGCCGGCAAGCACCCACAGGTGGAACACGCTATGCATGTAGGGGATACGCTTCATGAGGTAGAACGCCGTGCCCGCCGTGTAGCAAAGCCCTCCGCAGGCAAGCAGCACCAGGGCCGGCAGGGGCAGTGCCGCCGCCAGCTGGGGCAGGCGGAACACCACCAGCCAGCCCATCACCAGGTAGATGACGATCGTGAGCCAGCGCGGCTGGCGCTCGCGCATGATAATCTCGAACACGACGCCGGCCACGGCGATGGCCCACACGGCGGCACAGAGAGCCAGGCCGCCGGAACCGTCGAGCGTCACCAGGCAAAACGGCGTGTAGCTGCCGGCGATGAGCACGTAGATGCAGCTGTGGTCGATGATGCGGAAGATGCGCTTGGCGGCCTGCGGCGCGATGGCGTGATAGAGCGTGGAGGCGAGGTATTCCAAGATGAGGGCGATGCCGAAAACCAACGCGGCGGCAAACGATGCCGGATGGGCGCCGTCGATGGCGGCCTTCACGACCATGATGACCAAACCCGCAACCGCCAGGGCGGCGCCGATGCCGTGCGTGACCGAATTCGCGATCTCCTCGCCCACCGTGTACTGAGGCGGCACGTGGCGCTTGACGGCGCGGGCTGCAGCCTGGGCAGGCGCGCCAACCACCGCCACGGCGCCGTGGGCACCTGAGCTGGCGATGCGCAGCAGGCGCTGCGCCCGCGACGCGGCATCGGCGCGCGCGATGGGAGCAGGGGCAGCCGCGACGTCCGGTCGCGGCGAGGGACTGTCACTCGAGTCTGGCATCAGGTTCGATCGGCCTCCAAGCACAAGATGGTTTGCAGGCTACTATAGCAGAACGCGCAGGTTTCCCGCATCGAGGCCGCAGGGCGCCTCCGGTTCGGACCTGCGAATCACCGAGACCGACCGCCTGCGCGCATTCATGATCGTGCAGCCATCCTCGGTTTCATGCACAGCGTTATATCGAGACAACTTCATTTGACAGTCCAACTTCCTACTCTACCGGAGGGCGAGAACGCGACGCCAAAGCAGCACGCACGCGCAGGCGGCAACCAGTGCGCTTCCAACAGAAAAGCCGACGATCAACGCCACGCGCGATGCATCCAAGGCAATCGATCCGCATGTCACCATGAACAACGACACATGACCGGGAATCAGCATGCCGCTGAACTCTGACACCACTTGGCTCAGGTATGCGACGAACAGCAGCACCCCCAAGGTCACATCGGTCGCACCGAAAGCAGAGATCACCGAGACGACGACAACGATGTACGAAGCCCCCACCACAAGCATCAGCGCGCCCCGATACGCCAGCTCCATCCATTGCGACACACTCATCTCAACCTCGAACAACCACGGCATCCCGCAAGCGACGAGCCCGCAGAACAGGGCGAAGGGGCCGAGGACGTACACGATCGCCGCTACACAGCGGGCAGCCAGCAAGATGGCGTAGTCTCCGCCCCTCGCAGCAGACACCGTGCACTCTGGTCCTCCCAACGAAGCCGGCATCAACTTCCCAAGGGAAAAGACTGCGACTGCAGGAAACACCATCGCGTACGCAAGCGGGGCCAATGGAACCAAATCGGCACCGGGCAACAACATGAAATACGGATTAGGGAAAAATCCCAGCGCCTCGCTGCCTTTCATTGGAAAACACGTCCACGCGCCGCCGATATGCAGTGCAAGGTACAAAAGCGCCAGATACACGAGGATGGGAAGCAGAAGGGCGGCAGGATGTACACCCCGTTTGAGCTCCGCGGCAATGCATCGACTCAACTTCATGACAACTTCCTCCCCACACTACGGACCACGAACACAATCGCAAACGACACCGCAATCGCGCTGATGGCAAACCGTGCAATATCTCCCAAAGTAACGACGTCATACACCTGCACCGAAGCGTGCATGGCATATGGGACAACCGACGTCAACAACTCGACCTCCTCAAAGAGGGCCGTCGCATTGCCGTTTCCAACTCGAAGAACGTACATCGCAATGACGTCAAAATACAGGTACAGCATCACACCCAAACTGGCCACCGAACTTCTTGTCATGCAGGCAAGGGCGCAGGACTGCGCCATCGCGGCAATAAGGAGGGCAGCGGTAGGCACGAATACACCGATGAGCGGCAGCACATTGACGGCCCCAAGGGCCTCGTGGTAGCGAACCAGCGCAAACGCGAACGTTGCCATGCAAAAAAGGGCGTATGTCACGAGGTAGGCCACGATGCGAACGACGATGCTTGCCGCATCGAGGCGCAGCTGAGATGACCCGCGGGCGATTGACACGAGCGTGTTTTGCTCTCCCCTATTGCCTGCCAAAAACATCACCGAGGCAACCATGACAATCGGAAGCCATAAAGCTGAGTACATGCCGACCGTCGATGCGGCCGCCTCCGACCAGGTGTCCACCATCCCGAGCGACCACAACTGCCGGCCACCCACAAAACCGACCACGTTCTCACCTTCGAGCGTGATGATGAACGAGGTCATATCTGTCAGCGCAGAAAGAGCCGTCAACACGAAGGCACTTCCCGCCATGAGCCACATATCGCGTGCGTACCGCAGGCGCCTAAACTCGCTCAGCATCACGTCGATCATGCCGCCTCACTTTCAACGAGCAAACTGCGGTAGTATTCATCGAGCGTCATGCGCTCCCGGTATGCCGCCTTGACTCCCAATCCATTCATCG
This sequence comes from uncultured Collinsella sp., assembly GCA_902470925.1. Classification (GTDB taxonomy): domain Bacteria; phylum Actinomycetota; class Coriobacteriia; order Coriobacteriales; family Coriobacteriaceae; genus Collinsella. The sequence continues at coordinate 5,467 of CABRIF010000070.1, forward strand.
CCAACCGGGTGAGCAGCTCCGCCTCGCAGCCATCGGGACACGCAAGCTCCAGCTTTGCCCCATCGAGCGCCTCGGGCGCATACTGCCCACCAAGAACGTCGGCGATACGTCCCACCTGGTGCCTGTCGACCGCTTCAACCACGAAGGAACCCGCGCGCTCGGCCTCTAACTCAGCCTTAGAAAGCGATCGAACTACCGTCCCGCGCTTAATGAAGACGAACTGGGTGGCGACCTTATCCAGTTCGTCCAGATTGTGGCTGGACAGCAAAACGGTTTTCTTCATGTCGCGGTTCAGGTGCACGAGCAGATCACGTATGGCGGCAACGCCGGTCGGATCCAAGCCGTTGATGGGTTCATCGAGAACCAGGAGCTCCGGCTCTCCCAGCAACGCAACGGCAAGGTCGAGGCGGCGCTTCATGCCCAGCGAAAATGAACGGACGGGCTTGCGTCCCGTTTCGGCAAGGCCGACGAACTGCAAGAGGCCGTCGATGCAGTCGCTCGGCACACCCCACTCGGCGCAGCGCGCCTTCATGTTGGCGCGCGCCGACAGGTGCATCCACGCCCCACTGAGATCGGGCATGTACCCGATACGCGCCCGCGCCGCTCGAATCTCCGCCGCGTCCGTTCGTCCAAAGAGCGCGACGTTTCCCGATGTGGGAGCCGACAGACCCAGAAGGATCCTAATCAGCGTCGATTTACCCGCACCGTTCTCTCCGATCAGGGCGCACACGGCCCCCTGCTCAATCGTCAAGTCGATATGCTGCAATGCGTCGGCGTGGCCATAGCGCTTGCTCACATCGTGGAAGCGGACAATTTCTGCATTCGATCTTACGCACGTATCCATAACCCTCTAACCCTCACAAACCCCTTACCATCGAGTTGCCCTAAAGCATTCAACAACGCCCCCATAAAGTCCGGGGTGTCGAGGAAAGAGCACTTCGACACCCCGGACTTCACCCGCTAAAAACGGATGAAGCAGCTATAGCTCACACAGACGTTGGTCTTTACCGCACAGGAGGAGTTATTCGTGGAACACGATCCGCCTCCGCCGCCCTGAACGTTCATTCGGCCCTTGTCATACCACTCCATTGGGTTCTCCTCTCTTCTAGCTCCAATGGGCAATATTATTGTAATTCGACAAAGCCGTGTTTCAATAATATTTTTCTTTGTTTCTAATACGTTAAGAACACGCATAAGAAAGCTCGCCCGCCTCCGAGTTCAAGCGGCGCGAGCCAAGCGGCACGAGACGTGCATTATTTGATTGGAAGAACGTGATTCATCAAATGGGGCGTTCCGGACAACGCCCGAAAACCTGCATCGTCGCATCAGACTGGAGGGCACGGCGACACTCACCCACCGAAGCGGCCACCCGCCGCATCGGCTGCCCTCCCCTGCTATGACCGGCCCCGTAAGACCCCTACGGCGGCCGCCAACCAGGCCAGCCGCCTGTCGCAAGGCTGTCTACTCGTCGCTCAAGTCGACCACATACACCGTCTCGGGCTCACGACGTCCAGAGCGGTTCGAAGCCTTCGACCTGTTCATGGCATTGCGCACGCGCGATACGGCCAGCTCATCGAGCTCATGCTCGTCAACGCGCCGGATCAGGTCACCCGGCTGACAGTCGAGTTCAACGCAGATGTCCAACAGGGTTTTGAGCCGAATTGCCCGCACCTTGCCATTGCGCAACTTGGAGATATTCGCTGCTGTGTGGCCGGTAGCCCGGATCAGATCCGTGTTGGACTTCCCCCTTTTGAGCAACATCGATTCAAGTTCAATGATCAGGTAGTCCACAACCGCTCCTAAACCAGATCGTCAGACTGCTGCTGCAGCAGTGCGCCATACCGCCACAAGAGCGCAAGAGCCAGGGCCACGAGCGCCGCCACAAGAGAACCGAAGTCGACGATCGGGCCGCCCGGAATATATAGAACAAGCGGGTTGGGATTGCACGCCAAGATCCCAAAGACCAGGTCGATCTCGATATTGCCAGCTGATGCAATGAGCGGCACGAGCGCGTTCAAGAGAAACGCGATGCCGAGAAATGCAATCTTGCGGGCATGGGCGATGGAAAAGGGCGAGTGACCGCATGCGATGTCGGACGAGATGCCCTGCAACACCACGAGGATCGTAGCTCCAACGATCAGGATGGGGATGGCGGCAACAGGCCACAGCTCGCCGCCGCCCTTCAGATGAATAACCCCCGAAGCGTCGATAGAGCGCATCTCGCCGACCACATGAGCTACGACCAGGCCGACGATAATCACAAAAGCACCGAGAAGTACCGAGAAAACGCACGACAGCACCTTGCCCATATGCTGCGCGTCGCGCAAGGAATGATCCATCCGTTCGAGCTCTTTTGTCATCGTCGTCCCTCCATCGTTTAGATTGCCGTGTCAATATTCAACTACTTTATCGAATAACAGGCAAGTGGGATTCCAACAGACAAGCCGCTCGCCGCATCCATAGCGCAAGCGACCGCATGCGCAGGCATACGGTCGCTTTCCATGCAGCCCTTGTCGGCGCCGGCGCACGCGCTGCGGCGGCGAGCTTCGCCCCTACGCCTCGAGCGCGGCCTTGAACCAGCTCGTGAGGCTTGTGGGATGCGTGATGGCGGTGCCCACGACCACGGCCCAGGCGCCGGCATCGATGGCGGCGCGGGCCTCGGCGGGCGTGTGCACGTGCCCCTCGCAGATGATCGGCAGCTCGGGGAACTCAGCCGTCGCCTGACGCAGCAGCGGAAGATCGGGACCCTCATCGAGCGTGGTCTCGATGGCGGGCTTGTTGTGCGACAGCGTGGTGGACACCAGATCGAACCCGAGCTCGGCGGCACGGCGGATGTCCTCGATGGTCATGCAGTCGGCCATGAGCAGCACGCCCTCCTGTTGCAGCGGCCGCACCGTGTCCTCGAGCGTCTTGCCGTCGGGGCGCACGCGATCGGTGGCGTCGATGGCCACGATGTCGGCGCCGGCCGCCACGCAGGCGCGGGCGTGCCGCAGCGTGGGCGTGATGTAGACGCCCTCGTGGCCGTCTTTCCACAGGCCGATGACGGGGATCTCCACGCGGCCCTTGATGGCGGCGATGTCGGAAAGGCCCTGGCAGCGGATGGCGGCCGCACCGCCCAGCTCGCACGCGCGGCTCATGGCCGCCATGTGCTCGGGCGTGCGCAGCGGCTCGCCCGGATAGGCCTGCACGCTCACGACGAGCTTGCCCTTGAGAGACTCGATCAACGGATTGACGGACATACGTCCTCCTTTTCGAATACAGGGGCGACCCGCCAGCGCGCGCCGCCCCTACCTACCTTCAATCCACATCAGCCGGAATCGCCGTGCCCCACGTCCACCGGGTTCCCCGGCGCCCCGACCCAACCGGATGGGCACGCACGCCAAACGCGCGCGGGGGCCATAGGCTCGGCGGCAGGTGCGCCGACCGCGGTGCCTCCCAGCTTCAGCGACGCCGCGGCCACAGCGACGCCACAGCTACAGCGACGCCAGCAGATGCTCGGCGGCACCGATCAGTGGCGCCTCCCCTTCCAGCTCGCCGATCAAGATCGGCGTGTCGAGCAGCGGGTCGAGCGCCTGGCTGGTGTAGCCTTCCGCCACGCCGGCGCGCCAGGTCTCGCTGCGCCAGGACGGCCCCTGATGAATCACGCCGCCCGACAGCACGATGACCTCCGGGTCGAGGATGTTCGCCAGCGACCCCAGGCTCGCCCCGAGCGCGCACGCGGCGTCGTGGATCACGGACGTCGCGCGCTCGTCGCCCGCCCGGCACAGGTCGTTGACGTCGCGGCCCACCGTGGGGCGGCTCTCGTCCACGCGGCCGAAGCGCTCGTCGTACATGCGCCCGATCGAGGTGCCCGAGGCCACGGACTCAAGGTGCCCGGAGCGCCCGCAGGCGCATGGCAGGCCCGCAGCCGCGGCGCTCTCGATATGGCCCATGTGGCCCGCCGCCCCGTGGAAGCCGCGCATCACGCGACCGTCCTCCACGTAGGCGCCGCCGATACCCGTCCCGATACCCAGGCACAGCACCGACCAGCGCCCCCGGCCCGAGCCCCACCGGGCCTCGCCGAGCGCATGGGCCTGCACGTCGCCCAGAACCGCCACGGGCATCTCGAAGGCCTCGCGCAAGCGCGGCCCCAGCTCGATGCCGCCCCAGCCGGGCATGATCTCGTTCGCGTACGCGATGCCGCCCGTTGCCGGGTCGACCACGCCCGCCGCAGCCACGCCGATGCCCGCAACCGCACGCGCGGGATCGCTTTCCAGCGCGGCGCGCACGGCCGTCTCCACCCGCGTATAGACCGCCTCGCCGCCGGCCGCAGCGTCCGTGGGGACCTCGGCCTCATAGACCGCGTGCGGACGCGAGCCGTCGGCCGGATAGGCCATGATGGCGCAAGCGATCTTGGTGCCGCCGATGTCGACGGAGCACACGAAGCGCGTATCAGCCATGATTACCTCCCCCAAAGGACACCTACAGCAGGCCGCAGGCGGACAGCACGCCGCGGATGGCCTCGACGTTGTCGCCGGAAAGCGCCTTCACCGGGCGCAGCATCTGGTTGGACTCGAACACGCCCATGAGCATGAGCGCCGTCTTGAACGCGCCCACGCCGGCACCGTAGCCCTGCACGCCGTCGGTGCAGTCGAAGATGTGCGACAGCTCGTTGAGCTTGTCCTGCTCGGCCTTGACAGTCGTCCAGTCGCCCGCCTCGGCCGCCTTCCACATGCGCACGTAGCCGTCGGGGTCCACGTTGGCCAAGCCGGGCACCGAGCCGTCGGCACCGGAAAGGTAGGCGCCGTCGACCACGATCTCGTGGCCGGTGAGCAGCGACAGCGGATGGCCGAGCTTCTCGTTTTCCTGGCACAGGTACCTAAAGGAGATGTCGTCGCCCGAGGAGTCCTTCACGCCGGCGAGCACGCCCTCGGCACCGAGCTTGGCCAGCAGCTTCCAGGGCAGCTTGGTGTGCACGCACACGGGGATGTCGTAGGCGAAGATCGGCAGGTCGAGCTCCTCATGCAGGATGCGGAAGTGCTCCTCCACCTCGGCCAGGCCGCCCAGCGCATAGAAGGGGCAGGTGGCAACCAGCACGTCGGCGCCGAGCTCCTGGGCGCGACGGCCATGGGCGAGCACGCGCTCGGTCTCGGTGTCGATGATGCCCACGAACACCGGCACGCGATGGTCCACGATGCGCACGGCCTCGCGGATGATCTGGTCGCGACGCTCGTCGGTGGAGAACACGACCTCACCGGAGGAGCCGAGGAAGAACAGGCCGTCGACGCCTGCCTCGATCATGCGGTTGATGTTGCGCTCGAACGACGCGACGTCGAGCTCGCGCTCGTCGGTATCCGGCACCACGACCGGGGGGATAACGCCGCGATAGATCGTCTTGGTCATGAACAATCACTCCTTGCGCGCGGATGTACCCGCGCATCGCCATGGTAGAAACCGCGTCCGAACGCGCTGGTGCCGCCGCCGGACGCGGGCGCCGAGGCCCCTGGCGGGGCGCCCGGCGTGCATGCGTCCGCGGACGCACAGGGGTTAGTTTACGCCCCCAGGTTGGGGTGGAGCAGCGAGGGCGCCGCCCCCAGCAGCATCTTCGTGTACGAATCCTGCGGATGCTCGAACACCTGCTTGGCCGGACCCTCCTCCATGATCTGGCCGTGGTTCATGACCACGATCTTGTCGGAGATATAACGGACCGTCTGGATGTCGTGTGAGATGAACATCATGGACAGGCCCAGGTCGCGCTTGAGGTCGGTGAGCAGATTCAGGATCTGCGCGCGCACCGACACGTCGAGGGCGCTGGTGGGCTCGTCGGCGATGATGGCGCTGGGGTTCAGCGACATGGCGCGGGCGATGGCCACGCGCTGACGCTGCCCGCCCGAGAGCTGGCCGGGCATGGCGCGCAGGGCGCTTTTCGGCAGGCCCACGAGCTCCACAAGCTCCTTGATGCGGCGCTCCTGCTCGGCGGTGCTGCCCACCTTGTGCACGAGCAGCGGGTCGAGCAGCTGGTCGTGCACGATCATGCGCGGGTTCAGCGCGGTGGCGGGATCTTGGAACACCACGGACACCACGCGGCCCATCTTGCGGCGCAGCTCGGCGGTGCGCTTCGTGACGTCCTCGCCCTTGAAGAACACCTTGCCCGAAGTGGGGCTCTGCAGGCCGCACATGACGTTGGCGGTGGTGGACTTGCCGCAGCCGGACTCGCCCACGATGCCGATGGTCTCGCCGGGCATGAGCTTGATGGTCACGTGGTTCACGGCGTGCACCAGGTTGGGATGGAACAGCGAACCGGTACGCGATTTGAACGTGACGGAAATATCGTCGAGGAAGATGATCGGCTCGGCCTGAATGGCAGCGCTCATCTACATCACCTCCTGTGCGGTTGCGCCCGCGATCGTGTCGAGGTACGGCGTGAGGCCGTTTGCCTTGAGGTAGTCGTCGGGCAGCTCGGAGAAGCGGTGGTTGCGGCCGGACAGCTCCTTGATGACAGGATGGACGTCCAGGCCGAGCTCGGGATGGCTCGAACGCGGCGCGAAGCGGTCGCCCGCGGGGAAGTCCTGCGGCGAGGGCACCGAGCCGGGCACCTGGTGCAGGCGGCTGCCGTCCTTGGCCCCCTCCTCGATGGAGAGCACCGAGCCCAGAAGGCCGCGGGTGTACTCGTGGATCGGGTTGGTGAGCAGCTCGGTGGTAGGCGCCTGCTCGATGACCTGGCCGGCGTACATGACCGTGATCTCGCTGGCGACCTCGGCCACGAGCGCCAGGTCGTGAGAGACGAAGATCATGGCGAAGCCGAGCTTGGCCTGCAGGTCGTTCAAAAGCTTGATGACCTGCTTTTGCACGGTCACGTCGAGCGCGGTGGTGGGCTCGTCGCAGATGACGAGCTTCGGGTCGCGGGTGAGCGCCATGGCGATCAGCACGCGCTGGCGCTGGCCGCCGGACAGCTCGTGCGGATAGCTCTCGAGCGTGCGCTTGGGGTCCAGCCCCACGAGCTCCAGCAGCTCCTCGGCCGAGCGGGTGCCGCCGCGGCTCGTCAGCTGCTTCATCTGCTTGGAGATCAGCATCGAGGGGTTGAGCGAGGACAGGGCGTCCTGGTAGACCATGGCGATCTGGTGGCCCAGCAGCTGGCGGTGCTCCTCTTTTGTGAGCTTGAGCAGGTCGCGCCCGTCGAAGAGGACCTCGCCGGTCACGTGCTCGTCGGCATCGGTGAGGCTCATGATCACCTTGGTGGTGATGGACTTGCCGCAGCCGGACTCGCCCACCAGCGCCATGCACTGGCCGGGACGGACCGCGAAGCTGACGTTGTCGACCACGTTCACATCGCCGTGATGCTCGAAGTTGATGGAGAGGTTCTTGACCTCCAGCAGCGGCTTGACGGAGAGGTCGGGCACGTGGCGGTCGTCTCGGCGCAGCTCCACCTCGCGCAGCGCGGCCAGGCGGCGGGAGAGGCTCTCGGCCTGCTCGGCGTAGGCGCGCACCGGGTCGGCTGCCAGGATGTCGTCGGCGCGGCGTGACGCGGCGTCATCGTCGTCGGTGGCCACCATCGCGCCGGGCTTGGCGGCCATGGCGTCGGTGAGGCCCTCGGACAGGATGTTCAGCGCCAGGCAGGTCACCATGATGGCGATACCCGGGAACAGCGCCTGCCACCACCGACCGGCGAGCACGCCGCCGCGGGCGTCGGCCAGGATGTTGCCCCAGGTGGCCGTGGGCTCGGTGATGCCGGCGCCGATGAA
>CABRIF010000071.1 GCA_902470925.1 uncultured Collinsella sp.
ACCGAGATCTACACAAGGAGTATCGTCGGCACGTCAGATGTGTATAAGAGACAGCATATAAACCTTAGGGGTTTGGAGAAAATGTGGGTAAGATTCGCATCCGTTTGGTCTATTTAGTATCCTTGGTCATTTTCTTGTTGACTCCCGTCTTGGTCCGTGCTGCCGAAATGGGCGACGTGTCTCGAGATGCAAGTGCTGTTGAGGTTACTGAGGAACGTGCTCTTGAAATGGCCCAGTGCTTTTTCGATGAGACCTGGCCGGTGAAAGTTGAGTCTGCAAACCCAGTTAAACTATATAAAAGTGACGGACGTGCTATTGGTTATATTGTTGAGGCTTTATGTGACGGTCGGCCCCATGGTTATATAGTTTACGATTTCGGTCGCAGCTGGAATATTGCTGAGTTTTCACAAGAAAAAGGTGCTCGCTTCTTGATCGGCTCGTTGGATGCTGTCAGGATGGCGGATGAGTCTTCTTCTAGCGGAAGTCGAATAATCGCACTTGACGGTTTTACCTATGGGCTAGTTGATGCGGAAACGGGATTGGGGGTAGGAAGTGATGGTACGGCCGTGTCTGTACCAGAGGCGGTAGACTCCTGGAGTTCTGAGGCTAAATCTCGGAATAATTCTGTTGACGCAAATCCATTTGAAAAGGTGCTAACCGACCAAAGCGCACTATACAAACAGGGGTATAAGGTCGACAGCGCGAATGCTCTATCCGGCTATACGCCTTTAATGGAAATGGCTGTAATTAACTATACGAATCATTATGCATGTGAAGTATCTGCACTATATACGCTTTGCAGCCATTACGTTGATTTGGGCGGAATGCTCGATTTGAAGTCGCATTATATGAATTTATGGGACCTTTCAAACACTTCGGTGCATTCAGTAGATAAGAATGGCGTTGTATTTGGTAGCACTGCATCAAGTTCAGCCGTGAAAGCAATAGGACCTTTTTGCTCAAAACTTGGAAAAACTGTAAATGCTCGATTTGCCATGTCGCCAACATGGGACGAATTCAAACAAACGGTGGACAAAAAGAACATGTCCATTTTCTCCGGCCGTCTCCGATCAAATGGCCTAGGCCACTCTATGGCGGTTGTTGGATACATGACCTTAACCAACTCTTATAGTGGATCTAAGATGAGTGCATTGATGGTATGTGATGGATGGGGTTACAGAACCAGAGTCCTCCCGTATGATACATCAGTATATATAAACTATGACGGTATTTTTTGTTCGTAATATAAATTGAGTATGAAGGTGAAAAGATGATTCAGACTTTGTTTTCCAGAAAAGCAGTGCTTGAGGCATCTGCGCTTGGAGTGCTGACGTTGCTCGCGCCTACGGCAAGTGTGTACTCCGACAATTACAAGAACGAGGCGAAATCTGGAGGTTATTCCGAAACTGCGTTGGGTTCTTCGCCAACTTGTGTAGCAAGGGCCTCGTTTTGGCGTTCGTGCTTTGAAGAAAAAACAATGATTCAGACTAAGACATTTATAGTTCCAGAAGCAAGATGGAGCGACAAAAGCCTGAATGATGCGGTTTTACTGAAAGAAGAACAGGAAAATGATTCAAAGAAAGCCAGTTTTCAGACCGAGGTTGCCTTTTCCGTGCCGTCAAATCTAAACGTAAAGATAGAAAAGGGTGACTATATTGAATATGAAAAGACCGATGATGAAGTATCTGATTTCACAGCCCACGTTAAAATTGGAGTCGTATGGGGAGTCGATCGAAAGATGATCTGTTTAACCAACGGGGAGTTTTCCCTAGAGCAAAAAAAGCCGTTAGTTACATTCAGCAACGCCTTTTTTGCTCTGTCACAAAGAGGTGCAACCATACAAGAGCTGTTTAACGGGCAGCAGAGAAGGGTTGAAACAAAATGGGATTCTGTCGAATATGATCCAGAGCAATGGATTTATGGCGGCGCTGTAGGAGGGTTGGCTTCTAACATCTTAACTGGAGAGGACTATAACTACTTGGTTGAGTGTATTGTTAAATAGGGATAAAGCTAGCTGAATCGTTTGACGAGCGGCCGTGTGTACTGACGGATGCGGAATCGCTGACGAGGGAAGAGGGTGACAAACTGTGAAAAAAGACACCATCGCTCTTTTTCTGCTGGCAATTTGCGGTGTGGCGGCGCTCGTGTATGGCTGCCAGAGGGGGCCTGCTGAGCAAAACACGCAAAATGGCCCGGGAAATCTGCCGAATAGCTTTACGGGCACCGTCGTGTCGACGAACGGCGAGCGTGGGTCGCAGTGCGAGTTCGTCGTGGAGCCGGACAGGTGGTTTGCTGAGTCAAAGAGGGCTGAGAGCCCGTGCACGGTGCACGCGAATGATAACACCGCTGAGCAATGCGCCGATGTGGCGGTCGGCGATGTCGTCTACGTGGGGTATTTCGACGACCAGCTATCCGACGACGGCCATTCGGTTTGGCCTATGAGTGTGGGGAAATGGCAGGAGGACGTATTCGCCGAGGCGTCGTCGTCGGCCGAGCAGTCGCCGCAGGCCGGATCAGTCTCGGATGACGTTAGCTAGCTGTTGTGTGCCAATAGGTTGTTTACGCCCGGGATGCGCGACATGGGCGGCAGGCCCCCGCACGCGCTGTGCGGGCAAGAGCCCCCGCCTCGCGCGACAACTCCGGGGCGCGTTCGGTCGCGCTGTGCGCGCAGTGGCCCTAGGACGCGTCCTGCTCGGAGTCGGGATCGGCGTCCGGTGCGAGCAGGTTGTGCCGCTCGGGATGCTTTTCGAACCAGTGGATGGCATACGTGCAGGTGGGACGTGCAAGACGTCCGTTGTGTTCGATGGCTGCCACCGCCTGCTCCAGCAGTTCGCCGGCTACGCCCTGCCCGCGCAGGCTCTCGTCGACAAAGGTGTGGTTGATCTCAACGATGCCGTCTGCGACCTCGGGAAACGTGACTTCAGCAAGCATGTGACCGTCGCCGTTGACAGCTTGGACGCTGTCGCTGTTAACGATATATTCCATAACGACCCCCGTCTACATAAAACGTGCGGATGTGTCATGTTCTACCCAAAGCGCTGGTTTGTCAAAGCGACCCCACGGGTGTGTACCGTCCTGTACCACCACCTCCGTGCTTATCTCAGGCCGACGCCGTAGCCCCGGCGTTCCGCTCACCTCCCATCCAGCAGCGGGCGCAGCCGCCGCAGCCATTACAGATCAGTTGGCTCCCGCAGGTGCGACAGTGCTCATGAAACAGCGGCCGGTGCAGCTCCTCGATGGGAATCTCGAGCCCGAGCGGGTCGTGCAGACGCCAGCGAATGGGTTCGCCGCGCACCTGCAGCCCCGATTTCCAGGCCTGTTGGCTTTGCAGCCGCTTGCTGCGCACATGATAGGTGCGTCCATCCTTGATGAACGTGTTGCCCAGCTCGATGAAGGCAAAGGTCACCTGCGCGCGTGCGCATTCCTCGTAGAGGCTGCGGACCCATTCGTAGCGGCAGGGGCGTGCCCCGTCGTAGTTCTCCCCGCCGCAGATGACCTGCTCGATGCCCCCGGTGTCCAGACAGCCGGCAACGGCTTGGTTGAGCGAAACCGCGCCGATCAGGGGCGCGCACATCACGCCGCGGTGCTTGGCGGGGATGGCGAGCAGCTTCGGCAGCCGCTCGTTCGCGCGGCGCTGGTTCTCGCAGGTGACGTTGAGCATGACGTTGTCCCATCCTCCTCCCCAATCCGGAGGCAGGCAATGCACCAGGCGTTCAGCGCGTTTGGTGAGGATAAAGAACCGCACATCGGGCCGGGCCCTGATGGCGTCCCATACGGCGGGGCGCCATCGGTCGGCCTCGGGCAGGCAGAAGTCGGAGGTCATGCATACGCGTATGAGCTCGCCGGGCCGTACGCGGAACGAACCGTCGCGCGTGCGCTGCAGCGGGTAGTCGAATCCCGTGTGCGATCGGGCGATGCGCGTCGGGTCGAGATGGCGCCTCCGGTCGTTGTAATACATATAACAGTGGTCGCATCCCTCGCTCACCGGCGTGCAGCCGTGCCACGGGTTCCAGATGTCACGCATGGGCCCTCCTCACCTGCTCTAGAAAAATACGAACATATGCTCGCTTTTTCGTACCAAGCAGTGTATCATAAAAGACGAACAGAAGTTCTAGTTTTTGAAGAAAGGAGGAACATTCGTTCGTCTTACCGGTGCATGGGTGCGCCATCGCTTGCAAGTTCGCGGTAGATGCGCTCGTCAGCTTCGGAAAACACGTCAAAGATTACATGGAGTGCGGAATCGGTGTCTGCAAGGTACTGGGTGACTTCTTCGAGGGCAATGCGCGCTGCCTCGTGCGGCGGGTAGCCGAATATTCCGGTCGACAGGCAGCAGACGGCGAGGGTCTCGCACCCGAGGTCGGTGGCGGCTTCGAGGCAGGAGCGGTAGCAGGAGCGGAGCTGGCTGGCGTGGCTCGGCAGCGGTGAGCGGTTGAACACGATGGGGCCCACGGTGTGGAGAACGTAGCGGCAGGGGAGGTTGAACCCCGGCGTTACCTTCACGTGCCCCGTGGGCTCGTCGTGGCCTTGTTCGTCCATGAGCTCAGCGCAGGCGAGGCGCAGCTTCATGCCGGCATAGGTGTGGATGGCGTTGTCGATGCAGTGATGGCCCGGTACGAAGCAGCCGAGCATCTGGCTGTTGGCGGCGTTCATGATGGCGTCGGCGGCCAAACGCGTGATGTCCCCGCGCCAGAGGTGCATGCGCGCGCGGACCGGGTCGGAAGGTTCGAGTGAGGGGATGGATGCGGCATCGACGATGCCGCGGCGGTCGATCTCCGTTGTGAGGTAGGTGTCTTGCACGGAGAGGAGGTCTGCGTCGAGTGCGCGGGGAGGACGGATATTCATCAAGGCGCGTAGCAGGGCTCGCTGCTGTTTTGCGTCGGCAGGAATGTGCTGGGGTGGCTGCTCGTCGCGTTCGGAGAGCAGCGCCTCAATAAGGAAGCGACGGCGTTCGGCTTGGTTCGTTGGTTCGGTGTGATCCATGGCATGTCCTTTCGGCGTGGTGCGGAGCAACACGAGCATGGCGGCATGAGGGGAGGTGATCGTTGCGCAAGGCGAGCTGTCTGGCGAAATGCCTGCCGTGCGATGGGGACTCGGGTAAGGGGTTGCTGTCGGATACGGGGTGGATGCACGGGCGGAGCGCCCGCGTGATGGGGCGTGGAAACAGGGGGCGAGTCGTTCTGCCAGCGGCTGCAGGGGACGTTTCGTCAGGAGGCGCACGTGCGGGCAAGCGTGTCCACTGCAGGGGCGATGTCGCTGTCGATGAGGGTGGACTGCGCGGCGAGCTCGCACGGTGCGTAGGCCTCTCCCTTGTTGATGCAGGCATAGGTGGCATGAGGGTTGGCCGCCGTCATGTTCCAGAAGGGGAACTTGATGATGACGGGCGTGTTGCCGCCAACGCCCAGTTCGAGGAAGAGGACGCGCAGGTGCGCATGGCGCCTCAGGAACTCGCGGTAGCGCAGTTCGGCCCGATGCCAGCCGTCGTCTTCTACGAACGTGCCGTCGGAGCGCAGATTCATGGCCATGGGCGCGCCGCAGCGTGGACAGCGGGGAATGAGGTCCGAGGGGATCTGCAGGTCGTGCTGCGCGTCGAGCATGGCACGCACCGCGTGCTCGTTGTCGTAGGTGCGCTCATGGCACGGGGTGCTGCATTGGAACAGGCCATAGTCGCCCTGCGTGTAGAACAGGCGGTGCCGGTCGATGCCGGCGAGTTGGAACTGATGGTCCACGTTGGTGGTGAGCACGAAGTAGTCGCGGTGTGAAAGGAGGTTGACAAAGGTGCGATAGACGGGGTTTTCAGGCAGGTCGTACCGGTTGCAATAGATGTAGCGACTCCAGAACGCCCAGTAGCGCTCGGGGGTGGCGTACGGGTAGAATCCGCCGCTGTACATATCGGTGAAACCGTAGGCGCGGCGGAAGTCGGAAAACCAGCGATCGAAGCGCTCACCTGTGTAGGTGAAACCCGCAGCGGCGGAGAGGCCGGCACCCGCCCCTACGACCACGGCGTCCGCTTCGTCGAGCGCACGTGCAAGCTGCTCGATGCCGCGCGACGCATCTTCGGGACGTGCGACGTCGATGCCGATGTGGCTGTGCGGTCCTCGGTAGGGGCTGAATAACGACGTGCTCATCGGGATGCATCTCCTTGGGAGTCGAAGCGGTCGGAGGCGTAGGCGGCGACGATCTCGCCGACGTATGCCTGGTGGAAGTCGAGCTTGGGATAGTTGGCGGCGATCAAGGAGGTGTCGATGAAGCCCTCTTGCTGCAGCGGTGCCGTATAGAGTTTGCGGCAGATGAAGACCAGGTCGGACTCGGCGATATAGACAGTGCCCTGCGGCGCGAAGGCGGGAGTGAGACCCGATGCGGCGAGCTTGTCCTCATCGCGGCCGGAGTGCGAGCCCAGATAGGCGAGAGCGCGGCGCTTGTCGGCGGGAAGGGAGCATACGCTGAAAAACTCCTCGCGATCGAGCAGGGTGCGGGTGTGGCGCTGCGGACGCACGAACACCGAGACGGTGGGAAGGCCTCGATGAGGCGTGCTGCCGGGGCCGCGTCGCTCCCAGAGCGCGCCGAGCTGACCCCAGGATGCGCACATGGCGTTGTAGCCGCGCTCCTCTGTGCCGATGCAGATGGCGAGCCACTGGAGGCCGACGAAAGTGAACGGGTTGATGCGGAGGGAGTCGATGTCGATGGGATGCAGTGTCATGGTATTCCTTTCATATAGGGGCCGTCGTTGTAAGGGATGGCGCCGGTTATACGCGAATGCGGCGGCAGGTGCGCGGGGCACGCCGCAGCACAGCAGCGCAGCGGGCTGGGCTACCTGGTCTGTTCGGTGCGTGCAAGCGCCCGCAGGGAAAACAGGACAAGCAGTACCGTGCAGGCGAGCATGCACAGGTACGCCGCCTCGGTTCCTGCGGCGGTGGCTTGGGCCAGGGCCGTCGCATCGGCACCTGCTCCGCTTGCGCCCGATGCCTGGGCGATGCTCACGGCCGAGGCGCACAGGGCGGTGCCCACACCGCCGGCAAGCTGCTGAACGGTGTTGGTGAACGCGTTTCCGCTGGATATGAGATGCGGAGGCAGGGAGGTGAGGCCCAGGGTGCGGACGCTGACGTTGGTGGATGCCTGCCCGGCGCTGAACAGGGCATGGCCTGCGATCAAGATGCCGAGCGGCGCGCGTCCTCCGGCGAGTGCCAGCAGCAGACAGGCCGCCACGGCGGCGAGCGCACCGGCGAGTATGGGGGTGCGCGGACCAAAGCGGTCGAAGGCCTGTCCGGAGAGGAGCACGGTGGCGGCCATGGCAAGGCAACCGGGCACGAGGGCCATGCCGGCGATGGCGGTGCTTGTTCCGAGGACGAGCTGCATGGCATTGGGAAGGAGATAGTTGAGGCCCAAGCAGACGGCTTGCCCTGTTATCAGCGCGGCGGAGGAAAAGGCGAAGGTACGCGACTTGAAGATGTGCCAGTCGATGAGAGGCTGGTCGCATGTGCGGCTGTGGATGACGCAGGCGGCTCCGGCGAGCCATGCGATGGCGAGGGGCACCACGACGAACAGCGCCTGGGAGCCGAGCTGCTCCAGGTTGCTCATGCCGATGAGGATGCCGGTCGAGCAGCTGGCGAGCAGCAGGAACCCGAGCATGTCGAAGGGGGTAGTGCGGTGCCTGTTGGGATCGTCGATGATGCGAAGCGCGCGGGCGCCCAGCACGCAGGCGAGAACCGCTATGGGAAGGAGCGACCAGAACACCGATCGCCAGCCGAAAAGCTGGATGAGGACGCCTCCGAGCGATGGGCCGACTGCCGGAGCGATCGAGGTGGTAAAGGAGGCGATGCCCGCCATGGAGCCTACGGAGCGCTCGGGCACCTGCGTATAGACGATGTCGAACATAAGCGGCAAAGCGCAGGCGGTGCCGGCTCCCTGCAGCAGGCGACCGACGACAAGCACGGCAAACGACGGGGCGCATGCGTCGACAACAAGGCCGATGGAAAACAGGGCGCAGGCGGCGACAAAGAGATGTCTCATGCAGAAGCGGCGGATGAGGTATCCCGAGGCGGGCATGAGGATGGCGAGGACGAGCAGGTAGCCGGTGGTGGTCCATTGGACTTCGTTCGACGCGACGCCGAATTCGCGCATCAGTGCCGGAAACGCGATGTTTATCGAGGTCTCGACCATCACGCCGCAAAACGACAGGAGACCGGTGGCGACGATGGAGACGATAAGGGCTACCGAACGTGTTCGCTCGCGCATGATGCCTCGATTCCAGGGTAGAGGTGGGTCGATGGTGAGGGGCTCGCCCTCAATGGCACCATCATGCCGTCTGGCGCACGATGCGGTAAGTACGCACAAAAAGGTGGGCTGGTTACGCGGAGGTAACCGTTGGAGGGAATTCGGGTGAACATGACGGGCACCGGCCGTGGAGCGGTAAGGGGCGTCGGTCGTTGGGCGGTGACGGGCGGGGCCTGCGAGCGGAGGCGGAGAGCCACGGTTGGGCCCACGCTCGGAGGCGGATGGTGGCGGGCGGAACCGGCGTGCGGAGCCAGAGGACGGCGAGCTCGACTATCCGGCGCACGCCGCGGAGGGCGGTCGGCGTGAGTTGCCGTCGCGCATGGGGTGTTGGCGCGAAGGCCCGCACCGTCGCAGCCTGGGGCGATCAGGGCAGGTGTGGAATGGTGTTGAAGACGCCTTGCCTTGGAGCTGGGTCAAGGGGGTAGGATGGGGCAACGACAGTTCCGGCGAGAGGATTCGCTATGCGTATTGCAGAGGTTGTTGAGAAGTACGGGGTCAGCGCGGATACGCTGCGCTATTACGAGCGTATCGGCTTGCTGCCGCACGTGCGCCGCAACGCCAGCGGCATCCGCGACTACGGCGAGGAGGACTGCGCGCGCATCTCGTTCGTGAAGTGCATGCGTGGCGCGAACGTGTCCATCGAGGCGCTCATCGAATACATGCAGCTGTTCGACCGTGGTGACGAGACGCTCGAGGCGCGCAAGGAGATCTTGATTGAGCAGCGCGAGGAGGCCCGCAAGCGCTTGGAGCGCATCCAAGCGGGACTCGACCGCCTGGACTACAAAATCGCCCACTACGACGAGCTGCTCGCAAAGGGAGGGTCCACGCTGAGCTGCGAGTAGCTGCGCCGGGAGTAGGACAAACGCCCGCGAACGCTGCAGGTTGCCGGGGTGCGGCGCGCGTGGCAGGGCGGCCGGGGCGTGGCCGTCGGCTTCGGTGTGACTGCGCGTCGTTCCCGCAGGTTTCTGTGAGCGAAGCAAGCGGTTCGAGACGGCGTTCGCGGAGCAGTAAAAATTGGCTAACGGCACGCAGATTGGGTATCACAGGGGTAGCACCGCATGGCGCAGGGTTTGCGACGAGAGGAGCTATCATGGCTGGTAGTGAGATCCTGATGGCGTTGTTGTTGGTTGCTGTGTGCGTGACCGCGGGGTGCCTCGTGGTTCCGCGGGCGTGGCGTCGGTGGTCGGCGGCAACAAAGCCTGCCGATGAGCGGCTGGAGTATGCCGCCCACCTGGGTGACCGCATCGATCGCGGTCCGTCTGAGGTCGAAGCCGACGAGCGCGAGCGCGCGGGGTATCGCGAGCTCGAGGGGACGCCGATCAAGCAAGCATAAGGTTCGGGAGCTGTCGCTCGATGAGGCGATTGGCCGGGGCCGGGATGGGCTGGTGCCTGCGCTTTCGGTCGGCAAGGGCGCGGCTTGGCTCGCCTGCTCTTTGGGAGTGGTTTTCTGTCTCACGGTGTTGCGTGTGCCTGCAGGGGCAGCGTGATGCCGTATGCGCGCTCGCTGGGAGCGGTGCGGCTTCCCGGCATCGCACGCCCGTCGGAGGTACGGTGCTCGGCATGCTCGCCTGCTCAAGCTGAATCGTTACCATGAGCTCGAAAAAGGTGCTTGCCTTGGAGCCGACTCGAAGGTCTAGGGTGGAGTCATCACCAGTTAACGGGGCGCATCCGGGTGGGTGCGCCCCGTTGCGAGAGAGGGGTTTCCATGGTCAAGCAAACTGCCGGCCGCGATGCGCTGGGCACCTTCGCGCCCACCTTTGCGGCGCTGAACGACGATGTCCTGTTCGGCGAGGTGTGGTCGCGCGAGGATAAGCTCAACCTCAAGCTGCGCTCGATCGTGACGGTGACGGCGCTCGTCAGCAAGGGCATGGTCGATGCATCGTTCGAGTACCATCTCAAGACGGCGAAGGCCAACGGCGTGACGCGCGAGGAGATGGCCGAGATCCTGACGCATCTGGCCTTTTACGCGGGCTGGCCGAATGCCTGGGCGGCGTTCAAC
Organism: uncultured Collinsella sp.; assembly: GCA_902470925.1. Taxonomy (GTDB): domain Bacteria; phylum Actinomycetota; class Coriobacteriia; order Coriobacteriales; family Coriobacteriaceae; genus Collinsella. Next base: position 10,271 of record CABRIF010000071.1, read on the forward strand.
AAAGCGGTCGCGGTGTACGCGGTCGATGGCGCGGGCGCATTCGATGCCGAGACGGCTGCAGCCGATGCTGCTGCGTGTAGCGCCGCGGACGATGCCGGTTCCGCCTCCGGTGGCGATGGTGCGTCCGACGCATCCGTCTCTTCCGCGCCGGCGCCGTTCGCCCCGATGTTCGGCTTGGGCAATCCCAACGACGCCTACGCGGCGTATTTCTCGGGCGCGTCGTTTTTGAACCCGTTGACCGATTCCGCCACGCAGGGCATCGGCTTGGCGAACGTGAGCTTTGAGCCGGGCTGCCGCAACAACTGGCACGTGCATCACGCCAAGACGGGCGGCGGACAGATGCTGATCTGCACGGACGGGCGCGGCTGGTACCAGGAGTGGGGCAAGCCGGCGCAGGAGCTCACGCCGGGTTCGGTGGTCTACATCCCGGCGGGCGTGAAGCACTGGCACGGTGCGGCAGCGGACAGCTGGTTTGCGCACGTGGCGTTCGAGGTTCCGGGGGAGGGCTGCTCGAACGAGTGGCTCGAGCCAGTGTCGGATGAGCAGTACGCGGCGCTGTAAGGTTGGTTTGATACCCGCGGTCCGGTAGGCATCGCATGGCCTGCCGGGTCGCCATTGTCCGATCGGAGCGGGGGCGCAGGCGGCGCATCGAGCATGGCCGGCCGTTTGCGACTCAGGCGGACCATGATGTTACGGACGGTGGCGTTTCGGATCGAGGCGTTCGGTTCGTGCATACCTGACCCCCATCTGACGGTTCGGCTGGATATGACAAGGCCCCGTACGAGGATTGAATTGCCTCGTACGGGGCCTGTGCGTTTGGTTGGCCCGGGGTCGCGTGCCTTGCGTTCGGGGTTCGCGGCCTGGACCTGAGAGCTGCTGGGCCTGCGAATCTGTGGGCTCGCGAGCCATTGATGCGACCCGAGAATCGTCGAGGCGCGCGACTCTGTGCGCCGCCGCTTCTCGCTCACCACCAAACCCGCGAGTTATCGCAGCTGCGAGTCCTACGCCGCGTTCGCCTCGGCCACGGCCTGCATGGCCACGGCCCCGATGAAGTTGACCGGCTGGCAGAAGTTCGGCTGGAAGAACAGGTCGACACCGGCGAGCTGGTCGATCGTGAAGCCAGCCTGGATGGCGATGGACACGGCATTGGCCGCCTCAGTGATGTCGTGCTGGCACAGGAACTGGGCGCCCAGGACGCGACGGGTCGCGGGGTCCCAGGTGAGCGTGGCGGTGACCGGCGTGGTGGTGAGCATGAAGTCGGGACGGTAGTCCTGGACGAGCGTCGTGGAGCAGGCATTCACGCCGCGCGCCTCGGCCCCGCCCTGCGTGAGGCCCGTGGCCGCCATCGACAGATCGAACAGCTGCACGGCGCTGGTGGCCTGCGTGCCCATGTAGCGCTGCGTGGGCTCGACGATGTTGGCGCCCACGAGCAGCGCCTGGCGCACGGCATTGGTTGCCAGCGGGATGTAGTCATAGGTTCCGGTGGGGTTGTAGAGCACGGTGCAGGAGTCGCCCGCCGCGAGCACATCGGCGCTCAGCTCGGAGGAGCCGGCCGGGAACGCGCGCATGTACTCATCGGTCTTGATGGCGCCGTTCGGCATCATCTCGAGCTGGCCGTCGAACAGGTCGGTGCGCGGCAGGAAGCCGGCGCCCAGGATGGCATAGTCGACGTGGTAGGAGCCGCCGTCGGTGACCACGGTCACGCCCGCGCCGTCCTCGTCCAGCGTAAACGAGCGCACGAGCTGGCCGCAGGCGAGGGTCACGCCGTGCTCGGTGAAGGCCTGCTCGACCTTGTCCGTGATGGCGGCGTCGAAGTTCTTGGCGAGTACACGGTCCAGGCCGTCGATCAGCGTCGCGTCCACGCCCGCCTCGCTCAGCTGCTCGGCCAGCTCAGCGCCGATGTAGCCCGCGCCGATTACCGCGACCGAGGACGCCTTCATGGCGCGCTCCTTGATGGCCTTGCCGTGGTCCCAGTTCTTGCACAGCAGCACGCGGCCGGATGCTAGGCCCTCGTCGAGCCCCTCGATGGGCGGGCAGACGGGCTTGGAGCCGGTGGTGACGACGAGCTTGTCGAAGGTGTAGGCAACCGAATCGCCACCGTCGAGGCTTTGGGCCGTGAGCGTTTTGCCGGCAACGTCAACCGAGAGTACGTCGGTGCGCATGTGCATCTGCGCGCCCAGCCCGGCGAGGGCCTCGGGCGAGGAGTAGAACATGCGCGCGGGGTCGCTGACGTGGCCGCCGGCCCACAGGGCGATGCCGCAGGAGAGGAACGAGAGCGTGTCGTTGCGCTCGAACACGTGGACCGTCCAGTCGGGGTGGGCGGTGAGGATGGACTGGGCGGCGAAGGTGCCGGCGTGCGTGCAGCCAACAACGGCGACGGTGGTGCTCATAGATGCGCTCCTTAATCGATGTATGGGGCCTTTTTCGCGGAAAGGCTCTGATAGTTAAATGATATACAACAAGCAACATATTTCGGACAAGAGAGGAAAAGAATCGGCGGGCGGTGGCATATATGGCGGTAAACGGTTGGGATATCGGCGCGGGGCGGTGGCGTAGGGCGGCCGAGAGGGATGCCGGCGTGGGATGCTGGTACAGGGCTGCCGGACGGAATGCGGGCGCAGGGCGGCCAGGCGCTGTCTCTTATACACATCTGACGCTGCCGACGATACTCC
>CABRIF010000072.1 GCA_902470925.1 uncultured Collinsella sp.
CCTGTCGGACAAGCTGCTGCGCAAGTACATCGAGGACAGCCGCTCGGTATGGGAGGCTCATGTGGGGCGCGATGAGCTGCCCGTGCTTCTGGTGGGCGCCACCATCGGCACGCATGTGGGGCCCGGCGCCGTGGCGGTGGCGTTCTTCCGGGCATAAGGCTCGGGCGCCGGACAGGCCGTCGTTTGCGGCCCGGCGTTTGGCGCGCGGACGCCCCGCCGTTTGGCGCACGGGCGGCCCGGCGTTTGGCGTAGAATGAAGGTATCCGTGTTTGTCATCACAGGAAGGACGTACACATGGCAGTTTCTGCACCTATCGATGCCACTCAGACCCCCGCGTGGGGCGCGCTGCAGGCGCATTTCGACGAGCTGAAGGCTCAGGGGATCAGCCTGGCCGATTGGTTCGCCGCCGATTCCGCGCGCGTGGAGAAGCTCTCCTTCGATGCCGGCGACCTGCACTTCGACCTCTCCAAGAACCTCATCACCGACGAGACGGTCAAGCTGCTCGCAGACCTCGGCCGCGCCTGCGGCATCGAGGCGCGCCGCGATGCCATGTTCGCCGGCGAGCACATCAACACCACCGAGGACCGCGCCGTGCTGCACACCGCGCTGCGCCGCCCGGCCGAGCAGAAGGGCGAGCTGATCGTCGACGGTCAGGATGTTGTGGCCGATGTGCATGAGGTGCTGGACCGCATGTACGCCTTTGCCGAGCGCGTGCGCAGCGGCGCGTGGCGCGGCGTGTCCGGCAAGAAGATCGAGCACCTGGTGTCGATCGGTATCGGCGGCTCCGACCTCGGCCCGGTCATGGCCTACGAGGCTCTGCGCCCCTATGCCGACGCCGGGATCGACTGCCGCTACATCTCCAACATCGACCCGAACGACCAGGCTGAGAAGCTCCGCGGGCTCGACCCGGAGACCACGCTGGTGATCATCGTCTCGAAGACCTTCACCACGCTGGAGACCCTCACCAACGCGCGCGAGGTCAAGACCTGGATGCTCGAGCAGCTCCGTGCGGCCGGCGCCATCGACGGCAGCGCCGAGCAGGACGCCGAGGCCATTCGCCGTCATTTCGTGGCCGTGTCCACCGCGCTCGACCTTGTGGCCGACTTCGGCATCGACCCCGAGAACGCCTTCGGGTTCTGGAACTGGGTGGGCGGCCGCTACTCGGTCGATTCCGCCGTGGGCCTGTCGCTGATCGTCGTGCTGGGGCCCGAGCGCTTCGCCGAGTTTTTGGCCGGCTTCCGCGCCATCGACGAGTACTTCGTGAGCACGCCGCTCGAGGAGAACGTCGTGGCGCTCATGGGTCTCATGAACGTGTGGTACGTCAACTTCTTCGGCGCCGATACGCACGCCGTGTTGCCCTACACCCAATATCTGCACCGCTTCCCGGCCTACCTGCAGCAGCTCACCATGGAGTCCAACGGCAAGCACGTGCGCTGGGACGGCACGCCGGTGACCTGTCATACCGGCGAGGTGTTCTGGGGCGAGCCGGGCACGAACGGCCAGCACGCCTTCTATCAGCTCATCCACCAGGGCAGCGTGGTGGTTCCGGCCGATTTCATCGCCTTCGCGAACACCGCCAACCCCGCCGTCGACAACGGCCAGGACGTGCATGAGCTGTTCTTGGGTAACTTCCTGGCGCAGACCAAGGCGCTGGCGTTCGGCAAGACGGCCGACGAGGTGCGTGCCGAGGGTACGGCCGAGTGGATGGTGCCGGCGCGTGTGTTCGCAGGCAACCGCCCCACGACCTCGATTTTCGGCGACGAGTTGACCCCGTTCGCGCTCGGTGAGCTCATCGCGCTGTACGAGCACATCACGTTCGTCGAGGGCACCGTGTGGGGCATCGATTCCTACGACCAGTGGGGTGTGGAGCTGGGCAAGCAGCTCGCCAAGCAGATCACGCCGGCGTTCCACGACGATGCGGCCCTGGCCGCACAGGACGCCTCCACCCGCGCGCTGATCGAGTTCTACCGCGCTACGCGCAAGTAGGCGGTTTTCCGCATTCTGCAGGCGGTTTTCCGTAGGAGGTTCCTCCGGGCGAGGCCGTCGGGGGTGGTCCGTGTGACGCCCCCGGCGGGTCTCGGGGCGTGGCCGTGTGCTGCTGTGCATGCACGCGGGGCAGCGCCGCGATGAGCTGCAGCGGGTTTTAGACGGCGTCGTCCGGGCGTCGGATGGCCGCCCCTCATGCGCCCGTTCACGAACGGTGTCTGCATAAATCGAGGGCCGCTCGCAGCTGTGAGCTGCGGGTGGCCCTCGTGTGTGCGGCGGTATGCGGCGCCGATGGCGTGTGTTGGGTTCGGCGCCGGCTGTGTCCGCGCGGAAGGCTACTGCGCCAGGGAGGTGCCGAGCTCGCGGCAGGCCTGCTCGGCGTCGGCATCGGGGGTGTCGTAGGCGATCTGGGTGCCCACGACGTTCAGCCCCAGTTCCTCAGCCTCGGCCTTCCAGGTCTCCATCCACTCGCCCTCGGCCCACTCATAGCTGCCAAACAGGGCAACCTTCTTGTTGCCGAGCTCCGTTTTGACCTCGTCCCACATGGGCTGGAACTCGTCGGACTCGAGTTCCTCGGCACCCATGGCGGGGCACCCGAAGGCGATGGCGTCGAAGGCGCTCAGGCGGTCGACGGTGAAGTCCGCGGCCTGGATGGTCTCGGTGGTGGCGCCGGCAGCCGTAGCGCCCTCGGCCACGCAGGAGGCCATGGCCTCGGTATTGCCCGTGCCGCTCCAAAAGACGATGGCGACGTTCATGTTCGTTCCTTTCTGTTGGGGGTTGCCCCGGTTGGATGGTTCCTATGCCGCAGCGGCTGCGAGCGCGTTGAGGCTGCAGCCGCGTTGATAGGCGCGGGTGAGCGCGTGCGTGCACTGCTTATAGGCGTTGAATGTTGCTTGCGCGCCCTCGGCGTCGGCGTAGACTTTCCACGCGCCGCAGATGAGGTAGTTTTGGCCGCCGTGCTCGATGAAGCCCTCGATGTCGTGGGCGGGGTAGCCGAGAAAGCAGCCGATCTCGTGCGGGAAGTCGCGGGTGCAGCGCGTTGGGTCGTGCGGGCATTTGTCTGCGAGTGCCGCTGAGGTGTCCGTCGTCGCGGCCGCACCGACGGCGCTCGCTGCGCGGAGCTGCTCGCGCGTTTGGATGTCGGCGGCAAGGCGGTGGGCAAGTTGGTCCAGGCATCGGTCCGGGTTGCCCGGATCGTAGCCGGCGCGCGCGAGGATGCGGGCGCAGGGTTTTTGTGCGATGTGCGCGCACAGGTCGCGCGGACGGTAGACATAGATGAGGGCGCCGCAGTGACGCCAGGCGAGGATGCGGATGGCAAGCGGCGTGCGACCGAGCGCGGCGCGGCACGCCTCGACGGCGGCGATGAGCTGCGAGCGTCGCACGGCGGCATCCGCGTGCGCGCGGAAGGTTCCGGGGAAGGTGAACAGACAGGCGGGCTTGATGCCTGCCAGCGCGGGGGCGCAGTTGCGCACGATGGCCGCTTCGAGGGCGGCGGTGTCGATGGTCCTGGTCACCGTGCTCCTTTCGGGGTCGCAGCGCGAAGCCGTCCTGGAACCCGACGCCGAGCTTGGAGTGCTCGGCGTAAGTTCGTTATAGGTAACTTATCGCGCGCACAGACACCCGTCAATAGAAAATTTACCAACGGTAACTTTATCCGCGACCCTTGTGCTCGCCAATGTTTTTTGCGGCGCAATCACGCCGGCAGTCTATAATCAGCTCCAAGAGACGGGTTAAGACGTATCAATACAGGAGGCGATCGTATGGAGCAGGCACAGCTCGATGAGCGTTCATCAACGCCGCTCTATGAACAGCTGCGACGTCAGCTGCAGGGTCAGATCGACGATGGCACGTTTGCCCCTGGTAGTCGCATTCCTTCCGAGGACCGTCTCAATACCTTGTACGGTGTCAGTCGCATCACCATTCGCCGTGCGCTGCGCGAGCTTGTTGACGAGGGATACCTGATCAAGCGCCCCGGAAAGGGCACCTACGTATCGGACGAGCCGCCCGCGCACGCTGCCGCGCAGAAGGTCTCGGCGAAGTTCGTGCAGAACAACGATGTCGAGAGCTTTACCGAGGCATGCCGTGCGAACAGCATGCGCGCCGGTGCCAGGCTGGTTTCTTGCGATACGGTGAGCGGGTTTGATGACGAGCGCGAGTTTTTCGGGTTCGGCAGCGAGGGGTCGCTGCTGCGGGTCGAGCGTGTGCGCATGGCGGACGGCATTCCCATCATGGTGGAGGAGAACTACTTTCCCGCACGGGAATTCGCGTTCTTGCGGCAGGCTGATTTTGAGGATACGTCGCTGTTCGACATCGTGTCCGAGCATGGCTATGGTGACCCGACGCTGAAAGAACCCTGCCGGCTCGATTTGGAGAAGGCCACACCCGTGGAGGCGGCGCGGCTGCATGTCCCGACGGGGGAGCCGCTGTTTTGCCTGTACGGCCGCTATTACGATGAGTCGGGTGCCCCGCTCTATCTGGGCAAGCAGCATATCGTGGGAACGCGTTACACGTTCCGCATCTAACGGGCCCTCATCAGATTGAGATGCTCGAACCGTCGTTTTACGCTAAGGGGCCTGCCGCATCGGCATTTTGCGGCATTGCTTGGATGGGATTCGGTCCGGCGGGCGCGTGACAAGCCGTTCACCCCTAAAAATCGACCGTTCGCCGAACCTGATATAAGACAACATATAACAGGTTAATATAGGCTATAATTGGTTCAGCAATTCAGACCACCGCCGTTTGGTGGATGATGCCGCGAGGCATCGCACGAGAAAGGATGGATCCCATGATTGAGCTGCTTCGAGTCGACCATCGTCTGCTTCACGGGCAGGTGGCTGTTTCCTGGAGGAGCGCGCTGGGCGTGGATTGTATCCTGGTTGCGAATGACGCGGTGCCTGCCGATGCGCTGCGCAAAAGCGTGATCAAGATGGCGAAGCCGGCCGACACCAAGCTCGTGATAAAGACCATCGACGATTCGATCGCAGCCATCAACAGCGGAGTTACCGATACGTATCGACTGCTCATCGTCGTCGAGTCGATCGCGGATGCCGAACGTCTGTGCCGCGCGTGCGGTATCAAGCGTCTGAATCTGGGAGGCACCAAGGCGGGTGAGCACACGCGCGCTATCTCCAAGGCGGTGTACGTGACGCCTGATGAGGAATCAATCCTGCGCGGCTTGATTACTGATGGGGTGGATGTCGAGATCCAGATGGTGCCTGCCGATTCTGCGGCGAAAGCCTCGTCGGTGCTTTAGGCTCCGGTCGAGGTGCCGTCTTCGCACCCGGTCCGCCCGCGCTATTCGCATCATCGGCCTGCTACGCGCGTCGATGGTTGCATGCGACAGGCTGCCAGCGCGATTGGTCTGACGGCCCATTCTTCTACAACTGATTGACATGCGTTGGTGATGGCTTGACGGCATCGCTGCGGGCAGCTCCGTTGCCTGATGCCGTCACTGCTGCTTATCGATGCATATATCGACTAAAACCATAGGTGCATTGCAGGTGACGTTTGCCGTCGCCTGTGGGGATTTGCTGGCAGAAAGGAGATCTGATGGTCGTCCAAGCAATCCTGCTGGGTCTCGTGGCGATGCTCGGAAATGCCGAGTATCTGCTGGGGACCAGCTGCCTCTCCCGTCCGTTGGTGATGGGGGCGCTAACCGGCGTAGTGATGGGGGACATCCCTACGGGCGTCACGATCGGCGCAACCCTGGAACTTGCTTTCATGGGGTCGTTCTCGATCGGGGCGTCCATTCCGCCCGAGATGATTTCGGGCACCGTTTTGGGAACGGCGTTCACGATCTCAACGGGATCGGGTTTGGAGACGGCGCTTACCATCGGCATCCCCATGGCAAGTCTCGTGCTCATCGTGAAGAACATCGGCATGGTGTTCATCCTGCCGCCGTTCGTGCACCGCGCCGATACCTATGCGGAGCGCGGTGACGCGGCTGGCGTTGCGCGCATGCATTTCCTGGGCGGATTCTTCGGCGTGAACATCATCATCGGCCTTTGCGTCGGCCTGGGTTTCTATGCGGGCGGTCCAGCCGTCCAGGCACTGCTCGATATCATCCCCGAGTGGGTGTCGAATGGCCTGCAGATCGCCATGGGCCTGCTTCCCGCCATCGGTTTCGCCTTGCTGCTCAAGATGATTATGAACAAGAAGCTCGCCTGCTTCTTCCTGCTGGGTTTTGCCCTGGCGGTGTACCTGGAGATTCCGACAACAGGCATCGCGGTATTCGGCGCGGTTGCCGCCATCGTGCTGGCGCAGATTCACCAGCAGATGAACGCCCGCGTGGCGCTTGCTCCTGAAGGGGGTATGGATGATGACGAAGATTTCTAACGAGAACGAGATCCGGGATCTCAAAGATTCCGCGGAAGGTGGTTGTGAGGCAACCGGGCCGGCTTCCGCTGTTAAGACGGACGCTTCTTCCGCGTGTGAGTGCTCAAGCGAGGCCCCGCGGCGCCTGAGCCGAGGCGACCTCAACCGCGTTGCGCTGCGCTCGCTCGGCATGGAGTGGGACTGGAACTACGAGCGGCAGATGAACATGAGTTTCTGCTACAGCATGCTGCCGGTCATCAAGCGCCTGTATCCGAAGAAGGAAGATCAGGCGGCTGCCATGCAGCGCCATCTCGAGTTCTTCAATACGACGCCGCATCTCTCCACGCTCATCTTGGGGATTACGGCGGCGATGGAGGAACAGAACGCCTCCGACCCCGCGTTCGAAACCGACAGCATCAACAACGTCAAGGTGTCCTTGATGGGGCCGTTGGCCGGTATCGGCGACTCGTTCATCTGGGGCACGCTCCGCATCATCGCCACAGGTGTCGGTGTGAGTTTGGCGTCGCAGGGCAATATCTTGGGTCCACTGCTGTTTCTGCTGTTGTTCAACATCCCCGCGCAGGGCTTGCGCTTCTACCTGATGCATGCGGGCTACAAGCTCGGTAGCGGCTTTTTGCAGAAGATCCAGCAAAGTGGCCTGATGGAAACGCTGACGTTCGGCGCGGCGGTGTTGGGCCTTATGGTGATCGGGGGCATGACGGCAGAAAACGTGTCCGTTGTGGTGCCGTTGACGATCGGTTCGGGTGAAACGGCCACTACGTTGGGCGATATCTGCAACACGATTATGCCCGGTCTGCTTCCGCTGGCGTTCACGTTGTTGATGTATTGGCTGGTGAGCAAAAAGCAGGTGAAGACCACCACGTTGCTGCTGCTGTGCGTGGCCGTGGGACTTGCGGGGTCGTTCTTCGGAATCTTGGGCGTGTAGAGGCGCCTGCGTGCCGGGGCGCTGAATGAGCTGTATCGGATGGGCAGGTGCTGCTGGCGCGATGAGGGGCGTTGTGTGTCGAGGAGGGTACTGCTCGCCCGCACATCGCCTCAAGGTAGAGATGAACCAACGAAATGAGGGAATTTACAACATGACTGACATGATCAACTTCAACGAGCAGGCGAAGATCGACAGCGTGCAGGGTGCCTTGGCGCTGCGTGGACGCATCAACGAGGTCGTCGACGGCATCTGTGCAGACGGCTATGTGAACATCTGCTGGCTGGGCATAGGTGGCACCTGGGCGTCCTCCATGCAGGCGACGGTTCACATGAAGCAGTACTCGGCGATCGAGACCTGGGCGGAGAATGCTGCCGAGTACCTGGCAACAGGGAACAAGCGCATCGGCGCGGGCACCGTGGTCATCACCAGCTCGGTGACCGGTTCGACCGTGGAGGTTGTGGAGGCGGTGAAGAAGGCGCAGGCCGCCGGCGCCACAGTGATCGGCTTCATCGACGTGGACACCACCGAGTTGGCACGATTGGTCGACGTTGAGATTGCCTACAGCGAAAACGAGCAGCTGAAGTTCTTCATGGTTGCCGATCGTTTCATGCACAATGCGGGTGAGTTCGATCAGTACGACGAGCAGTATGCCGAGTACGACCAGCATCTCGCTCGTGCGCTCGTCGAGGTCGAGAAGGCTGCCGAGCCCTTTGCCGCCGAGTTCGCCAAGAGGCACTGCGACGACGAACTGCACTATTTTGTGGGCGCTGGCAATCAGTGGGGAGCCACCTATTCGTATGCCATGTGCTACTGGGAGGAGCAGCTCTGGATTAAGACGAAGTCGATCACCGCAGGCGAGTTCTTCCACGGCATGTTCGAGATCGTGACGCGCGATACTCCGGTGACGGTGTTTGTGGGAGAGGATTCGCAGCGCCGCCTATCCGAGCGCGTGGTGCGCTTCCTGCCTCGTATCTGCGCGAATTACAACATTATCGATACGCGCGATTACGAGCTCGCCGGTATTTCCGAGCGCTTCCGCGGGGACATTTCGCATCTGGTGATGCACGCGGTCAACAACCGGATCGATGTTCACATGGAGATCGAGACGCGCCATCCCATGGAGATCCGCCGCTACTATCGGAAGCTCGATTACTAGGCTTTGCGTACAGGACAGCCGGGGCGAGGTGGTTCGTCCCGGCGCCTTTTATGTTGGGCGGCCTTCCGGAATGGAGCGACGACTGCATGCAGGGCGGGCTTTCGGGGTGGAACGCCAGCTGCGTGCAGGGCGCGCAATGATGCTCGGTTCCGCCCACGCGCACGGTGCGGTTCGCCCAGGATCATGCGGGCGGCTGCTGTGCCGTCTATGCAGATCTGTTCTCAAGCAAGCTGTTGGTGGGAACGTTGGCAATCTGCGTGCCTGCGATTCGACGATAAAGCTTGATGTTTGGAGAATGCTGTGAATCAAGTGGGGATCAATATGCACAATGAAGGACTGAAGGCTATGAGTTCAGCGAGCTTGCAGTCGTGCCCTGAAAGTGGCGGGGCGCATGGTGCCCCCGCTACGCGCCGATGGACCATGGGTGATTATATCGCGCAGGCTCCCGGGGTTGCGCGGGCGAATATCGATCGGCGCGATGAGCTGCTCGCCCCCTTGCTCGCCTGCTGCTCCCAAGGCGTGCCGGATCGCATCCGGCTCGTGGCGTCGGGCTCATCGTTCAACGCATGTCAGTGCATGATGCCGTTTATGCGGTCGTGTTTGCCGCAGACGCAGATTCGCCTGGTGACGCCGCATCGCTTTACGTATTACGAGCCGGAGGTCACGCCGGGAGAACTCGTGATGGTGGTTACGCAAAGCGGCATGTCAACTAACGCCCTCGCCGCCCTGGATGTGCTGAGGGTCCGCGGTGAACGGTCGATCTGCCTGTGCGGCAATGTTGATTCGGATGCCCGTAGTCATGCCGACGTGCTGATTGATTGGGGAGTGGGCGAGGAGCTTGTTGGATATGTCACCAAAGGCGTGACGACCCTTGCGCTGTTTTTGGGATTGTTCGCCTGTCGCCTGGGGAACTGTGAGCAGCGCATGGTCGATCTGGAGCGCGCTGTCGAGGTATCGGATGCGGTGCGACGGGATGCGTCTCGCTTTTTCGAGCGGTTTGAGAAGGAGCTCACCTCGATGTCCGTATGCTATTGCGTGGCTCCGTGGGTCGCGCAGGGCGTCGCGTGCGAAGGCGCGTTGAAGATCGGTGAGACGGTGCATGTTCCGAGCGTTGCCTATGAGACCGAAGAGTTCATCCATGGGCCGAATCTGCAGCTCACGCCGGCCTATACACTTCTGTTCTTCGATGCGGGCGATGCGTCGTCGGCGCGCACGCGGCAGATTTGGCGGGCGTCGCGCGAGGTGAGCGATCATGCGTTTTTGATCACCTGCGAGAACGCGGACCCAGCGGCGGACGTCGGAGGCGCTGTCGGGTCGGCTGCGGAGCTGCTTGCGCTGCGCGACGACCCTCATGTGCTGGTCGTACCCTGCGTGCCCGACCCCACCCTGGCGTCACTTGCGTACCTGCCGTTTGTGCAAACGCTGAGTTACCGTGCAAGTGCGGCGCTTGGCAGCACGAAGCAGCATCCGCTGCTCAGGCGTTTCAAGGCGCGCGTGTCTGCCAAGTCGGAGGGATTTGTTAACTACGACGGCGACGAATGAGCCCGCGTGCGGGCGTGCGCCCCCATCCGCTATCATGTGAAGCGAAAACCCGCGAGGAAAGGGATCGCATGGCTATTCGCGCAATCGCACTCGATATCGACGGAACGCTCACGAACGATGAGAAGCGCATCACGCCGCGCACCAAGAAGGCGCTGCTCGAGGTGCAGGACGCGGGCGTAACGCTCATCTTGGCATCGGGGCGCCCGGTGCAGGGGCTGCGCGCGCTGGCGGCTGAGCTGGAGCTCGAGCAGCACCATGGGCTCATCGTGGCCTACAACGGTGCGCGGGTGGTCGACGCCGAGTCCGATGAGCTGCTGTTCAACCAGCCCATGAGTGCGGCCGATTCGCGTGCGGTGGTGGAGCACATGCTCGGGTTCGACGTGATTCCCTGGATCGTCGAGGACGATCAGCTGTACATTGAGCGCGGCGTGTCGCACATCATCGGCCACCGCGGGGCACCCATGGATATCGTAGAGTACGAGCGCCGGCACTGCGACCTGGTGCTCAACGAGGTCGATGACTTGCTGGAGCTGTGCGACCACCCGCAGGACAAGATCTTGGTGGCCGGCACCGATACGTACCTCGCCGAGCATTGGCGCGCGATGCGCGAGCCGTTCAAGGACACGTTGAGCTGCATGTTCACGGCGGATTTCTATTACGAGTACATGGCGCTGGGGATCGATAAGGGCCATGCGCTGCGGTTTGCACTGCCCAAGCGCGGTATCGATGCGTCCGAGCTGGCGGCCTTCGGCGATGGGCAAAACGATGTTCCCATGATCGAGCTGGCCGGTTGCGGCGTTGCCATGGGCAACGCGATCGAGGAGGCCAAGCAGGCCGCCGACATGGTGACCGCCTCGAACAACGAGGACGGTATCGCCGATGCTCTGGTTGCGCTGGGGTTGCTGGGATAGCGACGATTCGGTACGCGGCATTCATCGGCGTCGCTTCGCTTGCCAAAGCCGGGGTTTTGCTGGATACTGCTTCGCCGTCCGGTGTTTCTCTGGCCGTGGTTGAAGCTTCTCGATAGGGGCATGCGTTTCGCGGCCCGCCGCTTCGCGTCGCGGCTCCTGCTTTGCGATGGAGCGTGATACTTTGCGGCCGAGGCCGCCTCTTAGCAGCAGGGGCTGTTGCTTCGCGATCACGGCCGACTCTTCGCGGCTAAGGCCGACGTCTCGCGACCACGGCCGTTTCTTTGCGACCACGGCTGTAGCTTCGAAACAGAGGCGGCTGCTTTGAGACCGAGGCTATCTCTTCGCAGCAGATGCTGACGTCCTGCAACTATGACGGTTGCTTTGCGGCCGAGGTCGGTTCCGGAGATCGATGGCGCCCGGGTATCCCGGTTTGCGTGCCGGGATGCCCGGATTGGTCGAGGTGCGCAACGCGCCATCGCCTGGGTCTGGTGCCCAATATAGTTTGGTAGCTGGTAAGTTGTCGTTGCTGAAGGAGCGCGCAAGAAGATGGGTCACCCGACATTCCCGTTCGAAGCGGTGATTTTTGACATGGACGGTGTTCTGGTTGATACAGAGGCGGCGTACCAAGACGAGCTTGTCGACTTCGTTCGCGCGTTCGATCTGCCGGTGACCGAGTCCGAGCGGTTGAGCGTTGTCGGCGGCTCCCATCAGTCGTTCCGCTTGATCGTCGCCGATTGGCTCTCGCGCGGAACGCGCCGGTTCAGCTCGGTTGACGACGCGTTCAGCTGTTACGCCGCTTGGGCTAAGACCCGCTCATACGACTATCGTGCTCTTATGTTTCCCGATGTCGTTCCGGCGATTTCGCGCTTACAGGATAGTGGGGTGCGTTTGGCGCTGGCGTCGTCGTCGCCGATGGACAACATCCGTGAGGTGCTAGACGCTTGCGGTCTTGATCGCGCATTCGAGACGGTGGTTTCGGGTGAGCAGTTCAAGGAGAGCAAGCCCGATCCCGATATCTACCTGCAAGCCCTGTCTGATCTGCAGCTTCCGGCTGAGCGTTGCTGTTGCGTAGAGGACAGTGTGCCGGGCATCACAGCTGGTAAACGTGCTGGTTTGACGGTGTTGGCGCGTCGCGAGGAGCGCTTCGGCTTTTCTCAAGACCATGCGGATAGGATCATCGACTCGTTGGAGGACCTGCTGTTGCTGTAGGGGGCCGTCCTGATGCTCAATACCGAGTGGTCTGGATGGATGGTCTGCTTTGCCGCGCCATAGCGTCAAAGCGACGGATGAGAACTGCAGATGTCCTCAAATGGCGACGGTCTCATTGAGGCATGGAGTTGCCGACCCGCGGGCGTGCATTGCGGACGGTCTCGATGGTGGCGGTCGTTGTTTCGTTGGCGCAATTGTTGCGTTACCCGATGCTTCTGCCTCGATAGATGCGCTTGTGTACCGTTGGAGCGGCTGATCTGCCATGCAGATTGGTCGTACCAGCCTGACCGCGGGATTCTGCGACGGGCGATGGGAAGTATTCTGCGTTTCCAGGGGTGCCGTATGATGCCGCGTTAAGGCTTCGTGAGCGATGATTTGTAAATGCGAATGCACCTCTTAAAATACTCCAATTCACGGTTCAAGCATTTTTGAGGAAAAGTTGGCGGCGGTTTGATGGTCGCAAAAGGCATCTAATGGGTGTTTGCGGACAAGCGCGAGTCCTCGACTGCGCAATGTGCCCATCATTTTAGCTCAGTGAATGAACATATGTACCGATATGTTGCTCGCAGGAAGGGTGTGTGCTCCATGTTTTCGCCTTCGAGGGCCCGGAAGGCCGCTGTGTATCAGATTGAAACACCCATTAGATGCCATTTGCGACCATCGCATGATGGCGCAGATTATTTAATCTGTCTCTTATACACATCTGACGCTGCCGACGATACTCCTTGTGTAG
>CABRIF010000073.1 GCA_902470925.1 uncultured Collinsella sp.
CGCGCGCAGGCTTACGCCTTTGCGGAGCAGGCGGTCATGGGCACGGCGGCGTATCTGCTGGAAACCGGGACGCACCCGGCGGTGCTGAAGGACATGGTGTGCTCGCCCGGCGGCACCACGATCGCGGGCGTGGCGTGCCTCGAGGCAGATGGCCTGCGCGCGGCGGTTCTCGATGCCGCCTGCACGGCCGCGCGCCGCAACCGGGAGATGTAGTCGGCAGCGGACATGCTGCTCACCGGCATCGCCTGCCCGCCGCCGTGGCCGGTGCGGCTCATGGCAGCCTGCGGCCTGCGTGCCCTGGGCGCCTGCGCTTACTATGCGCGCAGCAGTCGCTCCAGGTTGCGCCGGAAGCGCTCGCGGTCCTCTGAGGTGAATGCAGACGGCCCGGCGGTCCTGCCGCCGGCACGCCGGACCTTCTTCTCCTCATGGCGAATGAACAGCTGCATATCGATGGTGGCGCGGTCGTAGATGCGGCCGCGCACGCCGATCGCGGCGGCTCCGCGCCCCAGCACCATGCTTGCCAGGCCGATGTCCTGGGTCACCACCACGTCGTCCGGTTCGAGCCGCTCGATGATGGCGAAGTCGGCGGCGTCGGTCCCGGCGCTCACCGTGATCGTGTCGGCGAAGAACCCGTCGTGCGCCGCATCGCGGCCGCGGGCGCAGCTGGCGTCGCGCGGGTCGTCCCGGCGGATGTGCCGCTCGAGGTTCTGGGTGCCGTTGCCCACCAGGATTGCGGGCACTCGCGCCGCCCGCGCGCAGGCGAGGGCCTCCTTGATGGTGGGGCACGCGTCGGCGTCGATATACAGGGTTCGCATAAGGGCAGGTCCGTTCGGTTGGGTTACCGGATGAACAGATAGCCGATGAACGCCAGGTAGGGGACGCTCAGCGCGTACAGGGCGATCATGATGGCGATGAGGATCTTTACGCCGGTGGTGACCGGTTTAGCGGCGTAGCCGCGCCAGATGAGGTAGACGGAGAGCGCGATCGCGGCCACGAGCATGAGCACCGCGAAGATGGCGTAGCCGGCCATGACCGCGAAGGCCCCGGCACCAACTGCCATGAATGGCAGCAGATACATGACCAGGCACCCGCATCCGGCGGGGCTGTAGACCCGTCCGCTCGACCGTGTCCTCATGTTGCATCACCTCGCGCTGCCAACTGTGTGCTGTCTGACCCATTATACGGTGCCGCACCGCGCGGTGGTATCCGGATGGTCGAGGAGCCCCGACCGGATCTTGGGTGCCCGGCCGCTGACAAGCGCGATGCCTGGCGGCTGCTGGGCGCGGCTGCCTTGCCGCCCGGCCGCCCTGCTGCTGCGGCCGGAGCCGCTCCCGTCGGTCCGATCCGGGCGCGGTGCGGCATGATGGTACGATTGCTGCATCTGCGCGCAACGAGGGCGAGCGCGCGTGAACGGCGTGAGGAGCAACCGATGAGCGCATCAATGACCGGCGGGCCGTGCGGCGAGCTGTACCTGGTTCGGCATGGGCAGACCATGTTCAACGAGAAGCGGGTGATCCAGGGGTGGTGCGACGCGCCCCTCACCGAGCTCGGGCGCGCGCAGGCGCGGCGCATCGGCCGGTATTTCGACCGGGCGGGCATCCGCTTCGACCGGGCGTGCACCTCTACGCTTACCCGCACGCAGGAGACGATCGCCTGCATCACCGACATGCCCTATGAACGGCTCGAGGGCCTGCGCGAATGGGGCTTCGGTGTGTTTGAGGGGGAGCGGGTGAGCCTGATGCCGCCGTTTCCCTGGGGCGAGTTCTACGTACCGTTCGGCGGCGAGAGCCAGTTGCAGGTGCGCGAGCGGGTGTGCCGCGCGCTCGAAGACGCGATGGAGCGCGCGTGCGCGGACGCCGCGCAGCATGCGGCAGCAGGTGCGGAGCTTGCGCATGCAGGCGCCGGCGCGGGTCGTGAGACGGTGCCGGCCGGCGAGTCGCCGTGCGGCTCCGGTGCCGCCGCCGGCCCCGTTCGCGTGCTGGCGGTGAGCCACGGCTCGGCGTGCCGCGAGTTCCTCACGCATTGGGTGCCGGACGGCGGCTTCGACGGCGGCAGGGTGCCCGGCAACTGCAGCGTCATGCGCTTCGCCTACATGGCGGGCGCCTTCGAGCTTCAAGAGGTCCTGGAGCAGGAGGATCTTGCGCGCGCCTTGGGCGAGGAGCTGTAAGGCGAAAGGTGCCGCCCTATCGCCGGGCGATGCGGTGGATGAACAGGCCGGAGCGGAGCTTGGGTTCGAACCAGGTCGACTTGGGCGGCATGAGCAGGTCGGCGTCGGCCACGGCCAGCAGCTGGTCGATGCCGGTGGCGCACACGGTGAAGGCGACGCCGTCCGCACCGGCGCGGCGCTCGAGCTCGTCGGTGCCGCGGATGCCGCCCACAAAGCCGATGCGCGCGTCCTGACGCGGATCGGCGATGCCAAGTACCGGTTCGAGCAGGCGCGTCTGCAGCACGGATACATCGAGCCGGCTCACGGGGTCCGCATCGGTACCGGGCGCTGCCCCCTCGGCGTGCAGGCGGTACCAGGAGCCGTCGGTGAACATGCCGAACTCCCCGGCGGCAGCCGGCTCAACGGGGCCCTCGGCCTGCTCGACCGCAAAGCCGGCGGAGCGCACGGCCTCAACCAGCTCCGCCGCGCTCAGGCCGCCGCGGTCGAAGACGACACGGTTATACGGCAGGATGGCGAGCTGGCTTGCGGGGAACAGGACCGACAGGAAGTAGTTGAACGGCTCCTTGCCGGTGAAGGTGCCGTCGGCCTTCGCCTGCTCGCGCAGCTCGCGGGCCACCTGCACGGCGGACGCGGCGCGATGGTGGCCGTCGGCGATGTAGGCGCAGGGAACCTGGTCGAGCATGGCGCGCAGGGCGTCCACCGCATCGCGCCGGACGACCTCCCACACCGTCTGCGTCACATGCTCCTCGTCGGTGAAGCGGTAAAGCGGCGTTGAGGCCTTGGCGGCGCCCACGATCATGTCGAGTACGGGCTGGTCGCGGAAGGTGAGGAAGATCGGCCCCGTTTGGCAGCCGAGTGCGCGGATGTGCTCGATGCGGTCGCGCTCCTTGTCGGCGCGCGTGAGCTCGTGCCGCCGGATCGTGCCCGTCTCGTAGTCATCGACGGAGCACACCGCCACGATGCCGGTTTGGGTGCGCCCCTCCCAGGCGAGCTCGTAGATGTAGTACGCCAGATTGCGGTCCTCGACGTAGGTCCCGTCCTCGATGCGCTCATGCAGCAGCTCGGCGGCGCGCGCGTACACCTCGGGCGCGTACATGTCCTGCTCGGGGGCGAACTGCGTATCGGGGCGGTCGATGTTCAGAAACGAGCGGGGCCTGCCTGCCACGGCCGCGCGGGCCTCCGCGCGATCGAAGACGTCATAGGGCAGCGCGGCCACCTCGGCGGCGTGCTCGGGCACCGGTCGGATACAGGGGAAGGGGAGTGCTTTCATAGGTTCCTCCTCGAGGATGTCGTTTCGCACCATCCTAGCGCATGTCCCGCGGCGGGGGATGTCGCGCGTCTGCGCCGGAGCTCGGATTCGCGCCCGCTCCGGCAGGTGAGGGCAACGGGGGCGCGCTCGCTCCGGCACCGGGCATGACGGATCGCCGGACCGCGGAGCCACCCCACCCGCCGGGCTGCTGGGTGGGGCGGCAGCTACTTGATGACCCGCACGCGGTACATCGAGGGGATCTCCTTGAGCGCGTCGATGGTGGCGTCGTCCAGGTGCTCGTCGGTGTCGAACATCGTGTAGGCGTTCTCGCCAGCGCTCTCGTTGACCATGCGCTGCACGTTGGCGTTGTCCTTGGCCAGGATGGCGGTGATCTGGCCGATCATGTTCGGCACGTTGGCGTGCAGGCAGGCGATGCGGCTGGCCGCCCGCGCCTTGCCCATGGAGCAGGCCGGATAGTTCACCGAGTGCGCGATGTTGCCGTTCTCCAGGTAGTCCTTGAGCTCCGAGATCGCCATGTCGGCGCAGTTGGCCTCGGCCTCGGCGGTGCCGGCGCCCGAGTGCGTGGTGATGAAGGTACGCGGCATCGCGACCGTCTTGGGCGTGGCGAAATCGCAGGCGAAGCGGGCGAGCGTGCCGGCGCGCAGGGCGGCATCCACCGCATCCTCGTCGATGATCGTCTCGCGGGCGAAGTTGATCAGCACGGCGTCCGGGGCCAGCAAGGAGAGCTGCTCGGCCGAGATCATGCCCACGGTGTCGGCCTTGGAGGGGACGTGCAAGGTGAGGTAGTCGCAGCCGCGGCAGAGGTCCTCGAGGGTGCCGACGCGCTGGACCTCGCGGTTGAGCGCCCAGGCGTGCTCAACCGAGATGAACGGGTCGTAGCCGTAGACGTCCATCCCCAGGTCCACGGCGGCGTTGGCCACCTTGGAGCCCACGTTGCCCAGGCCCACCACGCCGATGCGCTTGCCGCGCAGCTCGCGGCCGACGAAGGCCTTCTTCGCCCGCTCGGCCTCCGTGAAGATGTCGGGGTCATCGGCGTGCGCGCGCACCCAGTCCATGGACGGCACGATCCCGCGGCTCGACATGATCATCATGGCGATGACGATCTCCTTCACCGCATTGGCATTGGCGCCGGGGGAGTTGAAGACCACCACGCCGCGACGGGCATAGTCCTCAACGGGGATGTTGTTCACGCCCGCGCCGCAGCGCGCGATGGCGCGGATGGACTCGGGCAGCTCGTAGCCGTGCAGGTCGGTCGAGCGCATGAGGATGGCGTCGGCGCGCTCTGCCTCGTCCACGAACTCGTATCCCGTGCCGAACTCCACCCGGCCGTCTTTGGTGATGTCGTCGATCGTCTTGATATAGCGCATTGTGTGGCTCCTTATTGGGGGTTGTGGGGCGTGCTGAGCCCGGCGGATCGGTCCGCCGCGAGCTTCCGCACGAGCCGAAGGTGCCGGTGGCACCTTCGTGCGAGCAGGACTGTCTGAGCGCCGGGCCGATCCGCCGGGCGCGAGCGGGGCCGTACGAGCGGGGCCGTACCGGGCCCCTAGATAGATCGCGGGGTGTGGTTCGCCTCGAAGTCGCGCATGCAGGCGGCGAGCGCCTCGACCGACGCTTCGGGCACGGCGTTGTAGATGCTGGCGCGCATACCGCCCACCAGGCGGTGCCCCTTCACGCCCTCGATGTTGCGCGCGCGGGCGAAGTCGATGAAGGCAGCGTCGAGGGCGGCGTCGCCGGTGCGGAACGTGACGTTGGCGATCGAGCGGCTGGATGCCTGCGCGGTGCCATGGAAGAGCGCGCTTTCGTCCAGCAAATCGTAGAGCAGCTGCGCCTTCGTCCGATTGCGCTGCTTCATGGCGGCCAGACCGCCGGTCTGCTCGACCCAGCGAAAGACCTTGCCGCACAGGTAGATGCCGAAGGTGTTGGGCGTGTTGTACATCGAGCCCTTGGCGGCCTGCACGCTCAGGTCCATATAGGTGGGGCAGATGTCCGCGCGTGCCGGACCCTGCGCGATCAGGTCCTCGCGCACGATGACGACGGTCACCCCCGCGGGCCCGGCGTTTTTCTGCGCGCCGGCGTAGATGAGCCCGTAGCGGCTGACGTCGAGCGGCAGCGACAGAAAGCAGCTGGAGACATCGGCCACCAGCGGGGTGTCGCCGCAGTCGGGCAGCACGCCGAACATGGTGCCGAAGATCGTGTTGTTCTGGCAGATGTAGAGGTAGTCGAGCTCACCGGTGCGTGCGCGCTCCTCGGCGGCGGCCAGGCCGGGGATGCGGTCGAACCCGGTATCCTCGCTGGTTGCCACGACCTCGGCCTCGCCGTACTTGCGCGCCTCCTGCCAGGCGAGCTTGGCGAAGTTGCCGCTCACCACGTAGCCGGCGCGACCCGTGCGCATCAGGTTCAGGGGGATGCCGGCGAACTGGAGCGTGGCGCCGCCCTGCAAGAACAGGACGCGGTAGTTCTGAGGGATGGAAAGCAGACGGCGGAGCGTCTGCTCGGCATCGTCGATGATGGAGGCGAAGGTGGCCGATCGGTGACTCATCTCCAGCACCGACATGCCGCAGCCGCGGTAGTCGAGCAGCTCGCTTTGAGCTTCCTGCAAAACGGCCTCGGGCAGCGCCGCGGGACCAGCGGAGAAGTTATGCACGCGTGGCATGGATGGGCCTCCTTGGACGGTAGCACGTGTCCGACTACTTTAGCATCATAAAGATTCAGATGCGAACTGTGTCGAGTCGGTTACGAGACGGTGGATGCGCTCTGCGCGGACGTGGTCCCGGGCAAGGGCGGGACTTGCGCGTGCCGTGTTCCGCAGGGAGCTGCGCCGCGGCCGGGGCTTAAGGGTGGCGTCATGGTAGGTGAGACGAAGCCCGCACGTTCGGATCAGCTTGCGGCACGTGGGGGCTTGCGAGACGGCGTTCGCGCGTTCGGCTCAACCGCAGCGCGCGGTGGCTTGTTGGCCCCGCCCGCGGTGAGATGCTGCGCGCCCAGGCCCCTCGCGCTCGGATAGACGGAAAATGTGCACGTCGCTGCCGGTGTTCTGCCCTTCTGCTCGCGTGTTTCAGGAGGCCCCTCGTGCATGCATGGTGAAGACGCCGCGATTCATAACGCGTCGACGAGGGGGAGGGCGTACAATGAAGTCTAACGTTCAAGTAGACCTTTAAGGAGCGGCGATGGCGACCTATGTCACTTCCGATGCCCACGGGCACCTCCGGGCGCTCGACCGGGCGCTCGAGCTCGCCCAGCCCTCGGCTGAGGACCGCATCGTCGTGCTGGGTGACATGGTGGACCGCGGCCCGGACCCGGTGGGCGTGCTCGAGTTGGTGCGTTCGCTGCCCGGCGCGCACGTACTGCTGGGCAACCACGAGCGGATGCTGCTCGACACGATCGCCGCCGATAACGAGACCGACACGCTCATGTGGCACATGAACGGCGGCTACACGACCGCCGAAGGGCTCGATGCGCTTCCGCAGGAGCGCTATATCGATCTGGTCGAGTGGATCGCGGGTCTGCCGGCCTACCATGTGGTGTCCGTGCCCGACCTGCGGCTGAGCGCGCCTGTCGGCGCCGAGCGGGCCTACGTGCTCTGCCATGCGGGCATCGATGCGCCGCGCCTGCGGGCGCGCCTGGGGTCTGCGGGTGTGGAGCCCGACGCAGCAGGGGGCTTCGGGCAGGCATCGGTGGGTGCGCTCGCCTCCGCGATGGCCAATCAGAGCTTGGAGGACCTGCTGTGGATCCGCGAACCGTTTTGGAGTACGCCCACCGGGCTGGTGGGGCTGGACGGCGCGGGCCCGATTGTCGTGGCGGGGCATACGCCCTCGATCCTGCTGGGCGGCTATGCGGAGATGATGAGCGGCACGGGGGCGGACGAAGAGCTCCGCGGCGTCATGGTCGAGGTGGGGGCGTGCCGGGACACCGGGGGCGTGGCTGATCGCATCGACATCGACTGCTCGGCTGCCGCCGGCGCGCCGTCGGGGCGCGTGGGCATCATGCGCTTGGAGGACCGCCGGGTGTGGCTGGCCGATGTCGAGGAGGGCGAGTAGCCGGATTTCCTATTTGAACGGACTGCGGTTGCGCTCCGACAGGTCGGTGCGGATGCGGTAGTAGCCCATGCCCAGCAGCACCAGCAGAATCGTCATCACGATCAGGTAGCCGATCACCGCGCCGGTAAGCCCCATGAGCGCCACCAGCCCGGTGGGGATCACCAGCGAGCAGGCGAAGGTGATCAGATAGGGCTTCCATGCGGAGCTTTGGTGGCGCAGGACCGTCACGATGGCATAGAGGAAGTCGATCGCCGCGCTCACACCGCCGGCCGCCACCATGAGGTAGGCGAGCGTGCGCATGGGCTCGAAGTCCACGCCGTACATGATGCCCATGAGCGGGATGCCGATCCAGCCCATGAAGGCGCCTGTGACGAGCGTGAGGACGCAGATCACCGCGAGCATGGCGAGGACGATGAGGTCGAAGCGTCGGCGCCGGCGCGGGTTCGCCCAGATGTTGGCGAGGCGCAGCAGCTGGGGCTTGTAGATGAAGCCGGCGGCGATCAGGATGCCCTGGGCGGGGAAGAACAGCGCGTTGAAGTAGAGCTGGTTGTCGTAGGACAGCATGCTCTCCATGGCAAACTTCGGCATGGACTCGATCAGGTTGAACAGGAACAGGGCCGAGAACAGTGGGAAGCAATGGCGGAACAGCGTGTTGACCTGGGAGGTTTTCCACGGGCCGGAGGGCTCGGTCTCAAGCAGGGCGAGCGGTGCGCTCACCAGCACGAGCGTCGCCACCGACGCTATCGCCATGCCGATGGCCGCCACCGCGCAGCTGCGCGTGATGAGCAGCAGGATCGAGAAGGCCGCAATTGCCGCCACGGAGCGCAGGGCCTGGCTGATGCCGGCGAGGTAGAGCTTGTCGGCCTGCTGCAGGCGCCCTTCGTAGACGTCGGCGAGCCCGTCGACGACCTTGTAGACATAGACGCCCAGCGAGAGGGTGGTCATGCCGGCGTCGTAGCCGCGCACGGAGCAGTACAGGGCTCCAAGCGCGAGCGCCGCGGCCGAGGTGACCCAGCGATTCACCTGATAGGACGCAAACGAGCTCGTCTGGTTGATGTCGGAGACCTGGAAGGTGCGCACGCCGTAGTTGGCGACGATCATCAAAAGCGTTCCGGTGACGAAGGCCATGGAGAACATGCCTGCCTGTTCGGTGCCTGCAAGCTGGGTGGCCACGATGGTGAGTATCGGGAACACCATGCCCCAGATGCCCACGCCGACGGTGTTCCACAGGTAGTCGCGAGCGGTTTCGCCCGATTCGTATTCGGCTTCCTGCGCGGAGAGCGAGCCTTCGTATACCGAGGTGAGCAGGCGGTTCCACCAGGCGTCGACCAGGCGGGCGATGGGCCCGGCCTCGCGCTTGCGAGCCGGTGTCGCCGGGCGCGCGCCGCCCGTGATGCCACGGCGCGCCCGGATGCGGGCTTTGAGCGTGTGCAGGCTTTTTTGGAGTGATTCGAGCGCCATAGATGCCGGTCCGTCCGTCTGGTTGGGGTTCGAACCAGTATAGCGCCTCGGCGATACCGGGGTAGATGCCGGGTGTGGCGGGCGCCCGGCGCGGGGCATGGCCGGCTGCGGACCCCGGTGCCGGGGTCGGCGTCGGGTAAGGCGGGCGCCGGGGCTGGGCACGCCCGGTGCCGGGTAAGGCAGGTGCGGTCGTGGTCAGTGCGGTTACGGCCGTCTGCGGACCCCGGTGACCTCGCGGCCTCTGTGCCGAGTTCGGAGCCCGGCGGCTGCACGATCCGCAATCCGGGTTCGCTTTTCGTCCATGCAGGTGCGCCTTGGGCAACCCGGGTGCGGATTTAGACCATCTGGGGTTCCCGAGCGCAACCCGGGTGCGGATTCCGTCCATCCGAGGAAGTGGGGTTCGGATTTCGTCCGTCTGGGGAAATAGGGTTCGGCCCCAGTCCGTCTGGGCGCCGAAAACGCCCCCAGACGGCCAGAACCCGAACCCTGGATCGCTCGATGGACGCAGGGCGAACCCTGGATCCCCGGACGGCGAAAGCCCGCGTCCGGCATGGCCCCCGAGCGCCCGCCCCGGGGCCTCGCAACCGCGCCCGCCCGAGCTCGTCCCCGCGCCTATCGGATTCAATGGCCGCACCGGTCCGTAGGGCCAGGGCCACCAGGCGCGCCTACACCAAGGGGCCCGCATTCGCGCCCGTCCTATCCCGGCCCCGCGCGTTCGCCCCGTGTGCTGGCAAGCATGTCGACCCCAGCCCGGCCCGCGCGCCTACCGGGCTCTGGTGGCCCCCGCGTGCCCGCCCCGGGCCTCGCAGCCGCACCAGCCACAGCCCGGCGGCTCGCGTCTATCCCTGGGGGCCGGCCAGGCGTACCGCCTCGGGCAGGTGGCTATAGCGGCGTTCGAAGTTCTCGCGGAACATGGCCGCCAAGGTGTGGGCGGCCTCGTGGTACAGCGAGCGGCTCGGCCATAGGCGCCACGGCAGTAGGATGCCGTCGGGCACGCCGTGGCAGGTGGTGGGCACGTCCATGTTGAAGACCTCATCGTGTACGAACTGCGCGTCCTCGATATGCCCATCGAGGGCGCGGGCGACCAGGGCGCGGGTGTAGGCCAGCTCGATGCGGTGTCCGGTTCCGTAGCTGCCGCCGATCCAGCCGGTGTTCACCAGGTAGACGCGCGCGCCGCCCGCTTCGATGCGCTCGCCGAGCATGCGCGCGTACACGAGCGGGTCGAGCGGCATGAACGGCTCGCCGAACAGGGAGGAGAAGGTGGGCACGGGCTCCACGATCCCCAGCTCGGTGCCGGCGACCTTGGCGGTGAACCCGGTGACGAAGTGGTACATGGCGGCCTCGGGCGTAAGCCGCGCGATGGGCGGCAGCACGCCGAAGGCGTCGCAGGTGAGAAAGATCACCACGCTGGGCTCTTGCCCGCAGCCCTTGGTCCAGGCGGAGGTGATGTGCTCGATGGGATAGCCCACGCGCGTGTTGCGGGTCAGCGAGGTATCGGCGTAGTCGGGCCGCCGCGCGGCATCGAGCACGACGTTCTCGCACAGGCTGCCGAAGCGCACCGCCCGGAAGATCTCGGGTTCGCGCTGCTCGGTGAGCCCGTCGCACTTGGCATAGCAGCCGCCCTCGATGTTGAAGATGCCCTCGCCTGCGGCCCAGCCATGCTCGTCGTCGCCGATCAGCAGGCGCGTGGGGTTGGCCGACAGCGTGGTCTTGCCGGTGCCGGAGAGGCCGAAGAACACGGCTGTCTCGTGCGTGCTGGGATCCATAGAGGCCGAGCAGTGCATGGGCAGCACGTGGTCCTCGACGGGCAGCAGATAGTTCATGACGGAGAAGATCGATTTCTTGATTTCGCCGGAGTATCCGGTGCCCGCCACGATGATCACGCGCTCGGAGAAGTTGATGACGACGGCCGCCGTGCTCGCCACGCCGTCGCGCGCCGGGTCGCAGGTGTAGCCCGGCGCGGAGAGGATCGTGAAGTCGGGCTCGCCGTAGCGGCGGCGCTCGCCGGCGGTGGGGTGTACGAGCAGCTGGGTGATGAACAGGGCCTGGCTCGCCCGCTCGCAGGCCACCATGAACTTGCGGGCGTGCCGGCGGTTCGCGCCGGCCATGCCGCGCACCACGAACAGGTCGTCGCGGTTCGTGAGGTAGGCGGCGACCCCGTCGCGGATGCGTTCGTAGCAGGCGGGATCCAGCGGGGTGTTGACCGCGCCCCAGGTGATCGTGTCGTGCACGTCGGGGGTGTCGACGATGAAGCGGTCCTTGGGGCTGCGCCCGGTGTAGGCGCCGGTCTTGACGACGAGCGACCCGTTGGCCGCCAGCTCGCCCTCGCTGCGAATGACCGCCTGCTCGATGAGCGCGGCGGGCGCCATATCGACATGCAAGGTCGGCGCGGGTGCGGCCTTGTCCTTGCCGGCTTTGCCGCCCGTGGCGATGCCGATGCCCTGACGCTGCAGGACCTTCGATACGATGGATGCGGCCATGATGTCCTCCTTGCGGGCGCGCGCACCGTGCATGCGCGGTTGCTACATTGATACCGCCCGGGGCGGGGTTTTCTGCAGCTGAATCGGCGAACGGCCGGTTTGCGTACGCAGACGGCCTGCAGGCGGCTTGTGGGTCCCGTCGCGGTGCGGGCGGCGCGGCGCTTCCCGTTGTACGTGCGACCCGTTAGCCGCCCGCCAAAACGGGGCGATCGCTATGCGATGCTGGCCTCTCGCCGAGGCGCGGGTGTGCGGGCATCTGCTGCGCGGTGCGAGGGCGCGCGGGTGCCTGTCGCGCGGTGTGAGTGCGATGCGGAGGGGCGGGGTGCCTGCCGCGCGTGCGAGCTGCCACGGCGCGGGCGGTGTGCGGCACGAACGGAACGCGCCTACGCTGGAGAGGGGGGGTGCGTGATGGCGTCCGCCCGGCCTGCAGCACAATGTGTCATGTCTGTGTGAGTGGGAAGTTAGCGATACAATCTCTCCAATTTGTACGATATCTAGCTTCTGCATGGCCTGTTGGGCCATCTGGATGAGGGAGGCGGCCATGTCCGTTCGCATCATCACCGACTCGGGTTCCGATTTCCTGCCGGGCGAGCACCCGGCGCTCGACGTCCTGCCCCTGAGCATCGCGTTTGGCGAGACGACCTACCGGGCCGATGTCGACCTGGACCGCGAGCGCTTCTACGAACTGCTGGTGGAAGGCGATACGTTCCCCACGACCGGCCAGGTGAACCCGTATGCGTTCGCCCAGGCGCTCGAGCGCGCGGCGCAGGCAGGCGACGACGCGGTGATCGTCACGATCTCGGCCAAGCTGTCCGGCACGCATCAGAGCGCCTGCACCGCGGCCGCCCAGGCGCGCTCCGCCGGCCAGGAGGTGCACGTGGTGGACAGCCGCAGCGTGACCGTGGGGGAGTACGTGCTGGTGCGCTACGCCCTGCGCCTGGTTGAGCAGGGGCTCACGGCCGCGCAGATCGCCGCGGAGCTCGAGCGCGCGCAGGAGCGCATCTGCGTGGTGGGCCTGCTCGACACCTTGGAGTATCTGAAGCGCGGCGGGCGCATCTCGGCGGCTGCCGGTACCGTGGGCGAGCTGCTGTCTATCAAGCCAGTCATCGCCATCGAGGATGGCGAGGTGGCGCTGCTCGGCCGCGCCCGCGGCTCCAAGAACGGCCGCAACCTGCTGCACCAGCAGGTCCTCGCCGCCGGTGGCATCGACTTTTCCATGCCCGTCATGCTGGGCTACTCCGGCCTGTCGGACAAGCTGCTGCGCAAGTACATCGAGGACAGCCGCTCGGTATGGGAG
>CABRIF010000074.1 GCA_902470925.1 uncultured Collinsella sp.
CATCTGCAGTTTGCAGTTTGGGGACGGGGTCGTTTCGTATTGTGGAGATGGCCCGCGTTTTCTCCATACGAATCGACCCCGTCCCCAAACTGCAAACTGCAGATGGCAATCAGAGGGCGCTGCGGGTCTGGGCCCAGGCGAAGGTCTGGGCGGCAACCGGGCCGGCATCGGTGCGCACGATGAGGTAGAAGGTGGCGCGCGCCGCGTCGTCGTCGATCGGGACCGTGATGCGCGCGGGCGGCAGGCCGCCTTGGAACGGCGAGTCGCTAGTGAAGAAGCAATGCGGCGTTGAGCGGATGAGCTGCGAGAACACCGTGCGGTCGTGCTGCTCGACGAAGGTGGCGTGCGGTAGGGCGGCATCCACGCGCTCGCGCCAGAACCCGATGTCGGAGAATAGCAGAAACGAATTGCCGTCCAGGTCTGCCATGGTGACGCTCGTGCGGGCGGCGAGCGGGTGGTTGGGCGGCAGCACTACCGAGAGCTGCTCGCGCATGAGCACGCAGGAGCGCAGCAGCGGGCTCGCGGGGGCTTCGGCCACGATGCCGACGTCGAGCGCGCCGGAGGTGACCCCGCGCTCGACCTCCTCGGCCGAGCAGGTCTCGGTGGTGAGCGTCTCGCGCGGGAACCGCTCGAGCATGATGCTGGTGAGCAGCCACAGCGGCGCCGGTGCCACCGTGCCCACGTGCAGGGTCCACGCCCGCCGCGCCGCCGCGTCGACCGCCTCGCGCATGAGACGCTCATCGCGCAGAATCTGCCGGGCCCAGTCCACCGCGACCCTGCCGGCCTCATTCAGCTCGATATGCCTGCCTTCACGCAGGAAAAGGGGGTAGCCGAGTTCCGCCTCGAGCCGCTGGACCGAGCGGCTGAGCGCGGGTTGCGACAGATGAAGCTCGCGTGCCGCTGCCGACAGGGTTCCGCTGCGCTCAATGGCGTCGAGCTGGCGCATCTGCTCAAGTTCCATTCCTGCTGCCGTCCTTTCGTGTGGTGGGTCTGCTGTGCGTACGGTGCGTGGCGCCCGGATGCGCAGCCGCCCCATCGCCCTCGGTCGGATACGGACCCCAGCCGACTTTCACCCTCGGTCTTCTCCTTATTTTATGCGTCATGTGCATATGAAATTGCTCAAACGGCATTTTACACCGTGTAATTCTGCGTGCAGACTTATGCATGAAGCGACCAATACATATATAAGGAGGATGCCATGATATCCATGCAGCTGAACAGCGGACGGACTATCCCCGCCCAGGGCTACGGCGTGTTCCAGATGAGCTCCGAGCAGGTTGAACGGCACCTGCCCGAGGCCATCGCGGCCGGCTACACGCATGTCGACACCGCCAACGCCTACTTTAACGAGGTGGCGGTGGGCCGGGCCATCAAGGCGAGCGGCGCGCGCCGCGAGGACCTGTTCGTCACGAGCAAGCTCTTCCCCCAGAGCTACCCGTATGCGCGCTGCGGGGCCGATATCGATGCCACGCTCGAGCGCCTGGGCCTCGACTATCTCGACCTGCTGCTTTTCCATCAGCCCTACGGCGCATACGTGGAGGGCTGGCGCGCGATGGAGGAGGCGGTGGACGCCGGCAAGGTGCGTTCCATCGGCCTGTCCAACTTCCCCGTGCACAAGATCCGCGAGATCATGGAGGTCGCCCGTATCCGCCCGGCGGTCCTCCAGGTGGAGATCAATCCCTACTGGAATCAGCATGCGCTGAAAGACGAGCTCGCCGCCATGGGGCTGGGTGACGTGGTGCTGGAGGGCTGGTATCCGCTCGGGCATGGCGACGCGCAGCTGCTGGCCGAGCCGGTGCTTGCGCGAGTGGCCGCGGCGCACGGCAAGACGCCGGCGCAGGTCATCTTGCGCTGGCAGGTGCAGGAGGGCAACGTGGCGCTGCCGAAGACGCTGAGCGCACAGCACATGGCCGAGAACCTCGACATCTTCGACTTCGAGCTGACCGGCGAGGAGATGGCCGCGATCAACGCGTTGCCGCAGCACGCCTACTACACCGTGCCCGAGGAGCCGCCGGCCTTCGTGCTTGCGGAAAACGACTACCGCAACCAGGCATAGCGGCGCGCAGCTTGCAGTTTGGGGACGGGGTCGTTTCGTACGGAGGCGGCGCGCCAGCAGTTTGGGGACGGGGTCGTTTCGTTTGGAGGCAGCCCGCCTGCCCCCGTGTCATTTGATCGGCTGCGCGCCCCTGTCGCTGTCGCGGTATGGAGCGATTCGGATTTCCCCATATAAATAGGCCACGCCCCCAGACCGTGTGATACGAATCGACCCCGTCCCCAGATTGTGGATTGGGGGACGGGGTCGTTTGGGGCTGCGGACGAAAAACCGGACGCTCCGTGCCCGATGGGCGACCCGCCTGCTCCCATGCGAATCGGCCGACTGCACGCTCCTTTCGCAACCGCGCTGCTGAGGCAGCTGGCGATTTCCCTCCATACGAGCTGACCCCGTCCCCAAGCTGCGAACAAGCTGCGAATACGAATCGACCCCGTCCCCAAATTGCAAATTGACATCTAGGAGGAACCATGAAGTACACAACCCTTAGCAACGGCGTGGAGATGCCCCAGCTCGGCTTCGGCGTGTTCCAAACGCCGCCCGACGAGACCGAGCGCTGCGTGTCCGAGGCGCTTGCGGTGGGCTACCGGCTCATCGACACCGCGCAGGCCTATAACAACGAGGAAGGGGTGGGTGCCGCCGTGGCCACAAGCGGCATCGACCGCGACGAGATCTTCATCACGAGCAAGATCTGGGTATCGAACATGAACTACGAGCGCGCCGCCGCCTCGATCGACGAAAGCCTCAAGAAGCTCGGCACCGACCATATCGACCTCATGCTGCTGCATCAGGCCATGGGCGACTACCCCGGTGCCTACCGCGCCATGGAGGACGCCTACCGCGCCGGCAAGCTGCGCGCCATCGGTGTGTCGAACTTCTACCCGGAACGTCTGGTGGACGTATGCGCCCTGGCGCATATTGCCCCGATGGTGAACCAGGTCGAGACCCATCCGTTTCGTCAGCAGGCCGCCGCACACGCGCTTATGGCCGAACTCGGGGTCGTGCACGAGGCCTGGGCGCCGTTCGCCGAGGCCAAAGGCGGCATCTTCGAGCATCCGGTGCTCGCGCGGCTGGCGTCCAAGCACGGCAAGACGGTCGGTCAGGTGATCTTGCGGGCGCTGATTCAGCAGGGTGTCACGGTGATTCCCAAGACAGTGCACCGTGCGCGTATGGAGGAGAACTTCGACGTGTTCGATTTCGCACTGGATGCGGACGACATGGCCGCCTTCGTCGCGCTCGACGACCCCTCCTTCACGCCGATTTTCGACCACTACGACGTGGGTACCGTTCGCTGGCTGCTGGAGGACCTGGTGGCCCAACAGCAGCTTGCCGGCGCGAAGCTGTACTAGGACCCACCGGCTGGGGATGCAGTTTGGGGACGGGGTCGTTTCGTTTAATCGGATTGGCACCGTCGTTTCGTGAATGCGGCCCCCGTTTTCACCCGTACGAATCGACCCCGTCCCCAGATTGGGGCCGGCTGCGCCATCTCCGCGACCGCATGGCGAAGGCGGCCCCCGTTGTTTAATCGGATTGGCGTCGTCGTTTCGCGGGGGCGGCCCCCGTTTTCTCCCGTACGAATCGACCCCGTCCCCAGATTGCGAGTGTGTAGAGACGGCCCCTGTTTTCACCCATACGAATCGACCCCGTCCCCAGATTGCGAGTGTGTACGAAACGACCCCGTCCCCAAATTGCAAATGAGGACGTTTTGCGGATTGGGTGCTGCGACGCGTGACTTGGAGTCGACTCAAAGACCTAGGATGCGTCTTGAGAAGAGGCGATGCGCGGGACGGTCTCGGCCGCCCCGTGCGCAGAGAGAAAGGACGTACCAATGGAATCCATGACCTACACCAAGCTCGGCCATTCCGGCATTGAGATCTCCCGTCTGTGCCTGGGCGGCATGAGCTTCGGCAAGCCCTCGACCGACTTCCACCAGTGGACCATCGGCCCCGACGACACCCGCGCCGTCATCAAACGTGCGCTCGACCTCGGCATCACCTTCATCGACACCGCCAACGTCTACTCCCATGGCACGAGCGAGGAGTACATCGGCGCGGCCCTGCGCGAGCTGGGCGTGCGCCGCGATGACGTGGTGCTGGCGAGCAAGGTCTACTTCAACGACGGCAAGCTCTCCGCCGCCGCCATCGAGCGCGAGATCGACGGCACGCTCTCCCGCCTGGGCACCGACTACCTGGACCTCTACATCATCCATCGCTTTGACTACACGACGCCGATCGAGGAGACGATGGAGGCGCTCGACAAGCTCGTGCGTGCCGGCAAGGTCCGCGCGCTGGGCGCAAGCGCCATGTACGCCTGCCAGCTGTACAACATGCAGGTTGCGGCCGAGCGAAACGGCTGGACGAAGTTCACGAGCATGCAGTGCCACTACAACCTGCT
Source organism: uncultured Collinsella sp. (assembly GCA_902470925.1). Lineage (GTDB taxonomy): Bacteria > Actinomycetota > Coriobacteriia > Coriobacteriales > Coriobacteriaceae > Collinsella. The sequence continues at coordinate 4,445 of CABRIF010000074.1, forward strand.
CTACCGCGAGGACGAGCGCGAGATGATTCCGCTGTGCCGCCAGTACGACATGGCGATCACCCCGTACAGCCCGCTGGCCTCGGGGCACCTCACGCGCCCGACCTGGGACTCGGATTCCAAGCGCTCCACGACCGATTCGACCATGCGCAACAAGTACGACGCCGACCGCGAGCGCGACATGCCGATCGTGACGCGCGTGGCCGAGGTCGCCGAGCGCCACGGCGTGCCGATGGCGCAGGTGGCGCTCGCCTGGCACTGGGCGCGCGGCGTGGAGGCGCCGATCGTGGGATGCTCGCGGCCCGAGCGCGTGGACGACGCGGTGGCGGCCCTCGCCGTGCATCTCACGGACGAGGAGGTTGCCTACCTCGAGGAGCCCTACGTGGCCCACGAGCTGGTGGGTCCGTCCGCCCGTCCGGGCGAGAAGGCGCTTGCCGGCACGACGCGGTAGAGCGTTCGCTGCTTGTCCGTTTCACGTTGCCGCACCATTCGGAGCCTACAAGATCAGGGCGGGCTCCGAATATGCCTGTTGAGGTACACTTGTCTCCTGCGACATTCGCTTTATCCGCTATTGATTCGACTGCGGTAAAAGCATGCGGGACAGTGGGGCGTATGCTGCTCATCGAGTTGTTACTTTGCCAGGCTGGGAAAATAGTAGGTGATTGAATGAAGGACGGGCTACGTGGGACGGCGCGGCTTGCGACCGCTTCTCTGCGTCGTATAGGAAGCGATGAACTGCTCGAGGTGTTCGCGGAGGGTGATGGCTACATCGCGGACGCCTCGATTGAGGGGGCGGCGCTCGCCTACGAGTGCTCACATGGGTCAACGTGCGAACGCATGGTGTTCCGCACATGCGAATTCGAACATGTTGATTTTCGTGACGCGACGTTTCGGGATGTGCGTTTCGAGAGCTGCCGTTTCATCGGTTGTGCCATGGACAACAGCTGGCTGTGCCGAGTGGACTTCTTCGACTGCTCTGCACCAGGTTTGAGCCTGATCGGTTCGCGTTTGGCGGGATTGTTCGCCACATCGACAGATTTTTCGTACGCCAATTTTTCTGAGGCATCCATCGATGGATTTCGACTGGTTGATTGCCGGCTTGTTGAGGCTGCGATGCAGCGTGCAAAGCTTAAAAGGGCTTCACTTGCGGAATGCGACCTGACGCGTCTGGATGTATTCGGCACGAAGCTTGCCGGTGTAGACGTTTCGACATGCACGTTTCAAGCCCCGGTTCTTTCAGCGGATTATCGTGAGTTGCGCGGCGTTCAGGTAAGCCCTGAGCAGGCCGTGGAGCTTGCTCGCTTGCTGGGCATCTGTATCGTCGATACGTAGCGCTTGCTTATTCTTGGCATGTTGAGCTCGGGTGCGCATGCGGATTGATGGAATTCCGATGCACGGCGCCCCGCATCTATGTTTGTCACCTGCACCGCCTGCCCGGCAGCCGCCTTTCGCGCCGCATGTTCTATGATGGTGAGCAGAAAAACACGCGGGTGCATGGTGCCCGCACGCGATTGCAGGGAGGCTACGTGGGCGATCTCGAGGATCGGGCGCAGGAGCAAGACGTGAGCGGTAAGGTGGAGAACGGCGCGTTGCCGCAGGTGGCAGCAGATGCCGAGGGTGCCTCGGCACCGGAGATGGCACCGGGCGGGAGCGCGCCGGGTGCCGATGGTGTGGCCCCGGCGTCGGATGCGGAGCTGGGGCAGGCGGCGCCTGGTGCCGAGGATGCCGCGGCGCAGGACGGGGCCGGCGCGCCTTCCAACCCGGCCCGGGCCATCGGGTCGTTTCTTTCCGAGGGCGTCGAGAGCGTGAAGGCCATGAACGCCGCGCACCGCGCGCTCACCTCCGCCCGCTCGGCCCTCGAGGACCTCGACCGCTCCATCGCCGAACGCGAGGCTGAGCTGGCGCATCGCGAGGACATCGCGGCCCGCTACGACGAGATCGTCCGCGAGCAGACGGCCGTCCGCCAGCAGGCCGAGGCGGCCGCCCGCACGGCCGAGCAGGATGCCGCCGGGTGCGAGGAGCGCGCCGGGGCCCTGAAGGGCGATCTCGACCGCATGAAGGAGACAGACGCCACCGCCGAGAAGCGCTTGAAGTCGGCGCTCGATGCCGCCGAGTCCAAGGAGGCCTCGGCGCGCGAGTCGGGCAGCCGCCTGCAGCGCCGGGTCGATGATGCACGTCGCAACCTGGAGCGCGCCCAGCAGGAGCGCGAGGAGGGCACCTCGGCCGCGCGTCGGGCGATCGAGGGGGCCCGCAGCCACCTGGAGACCTTGAAGGCGGAGTTTGCCGAGGTGCAGCGCACCCCGTCGGCGAATCCGGCCGAGTACACCGTGCGCACCCGCGAGTTGGAGGGTCAGATTTCAGATGCCGCCGAGGCACTGCGCACCGCGCAGGGCGACCTGCCGCGCATCGAGGCCGAGACGGCTGCCGCCATCGAGGAGGCCAAGCGGCTCGTCACCGAGGCGGAAAAGCCGATCGCTGCGGCCAAGGCGGCCTTCGACGAGGTGGTCGCTGCCGCCGATGGGGCGCGCGACGCCTACGATGAGGCCCGCCAGGACGCCGAGGCGCGCCAGAAGGAGCTGCGCCGCCAGATCTCCGAGCAGGAGAAGGAGGCCAAGGAGCTCCGTCGCACCGCCGAGGACCAGCAGCAGCGCGCCTCCGATGCCCAGGCGGCGATCGACGAGGCAGAGGACATCCATACGCACCCGGAGACGACCGCCGCGCTGGCTTCCGGCCTTGCGCAGAGCCGCTCCGAGCGCGCGGCGCATGCCGAGGAGGTCGAGCGCCTGGCGCAGGCCGAGCAGGAGGTGCGCGAGCGCACCCGTAGTTCGCGCATCCGCTTCATGGTGGCGGTGGCGAGTGTGGTCGTGGTGCTGGTGCTGATGCTCGCCTGGACTTTCATCGCCCGGTAACAGCTGCCTCACGGTTTGGGGACGGGGTCGTTTCGTATATGCGCCGGTAGACGGCACGCATCCGCGACCGGCAGGGCGCCTATCGGGAACGGGCCCGATCCGCACATGGCAAACGTTCTGCCGCCGCGCGCATCCGCGACTGGCAGGACATCTATCGGGAGCGGGCCCGATAGGCACATGGCGAGCGTCCGACTGCCGCGCGCATCCGGCCGTCTCGCGCGCATCCTGCTGCCGCGTGCATTCGGCCGCGCACGCATCCGACCGCGCACGCATCCTGTTACCGCGCGTATCTGACCGCACGCATCGGCCTGCCTGCTGTAGGCGGCGCGATTGCTTGGCGACGGGTCGGTTCGGCGCATGGGCCCCTTCACGAGTGCCTCGGCGTTCGCGTAGATGCCGGTCTGCCGTCACGGGGCCTGTCAAGATGGACGACGAGGGCGGCGCCTGCTGCCCTCTTTTTGTGCGGCGATGCGCGAGGGGTGCGACCGTCGCGAGCCGCGATAGTACAATAGGCGACTGATTGTATGCGGCACGCGTGGGTGCCCGCGGCCTGCGGACCTGCGGACCCGTGCCTGTGCGCGCCGAAGAAGTTGAGGAGTCATCCATGGATCAGTCCCTGTTCACCTATGAGGTCGTGGCCGAGGATCCCAAGACGCATGCCCGCGCCGGCATCCTGCACACGCCACACGGCGACGTCGAGACCCCGATCTTCATGCCGGTGGGCACCAAGGCCAACGTCAAGGGCATCCCCACCGAGACGGTGAAGGACCTCGGCGCGCAGATCGTGCTCGCCAACACTTACCACCTGGCCATGCGCCCCGGCGCGGACACCATCGCCGAGCTGGGCGGCCTGCACGAGTTCATGAACTGGCACGGCCCCATCCTCACCGACTCCGGCGGCTTCCAGATCTTCTCCCACTCCGATGCCGTCAAGCTCACAGATGAGGGCGTGCGCTTCATCGCCACCGACTACGACGGCAGCCATGTGTTCTGGACGCCCGAGGACAACATGGACATCGCCATGAAGCTCGGATCCGACATCTGCATGCAGCTCGACCAGTGCCCGGGCTATCCGGCCACGCGCAAATTCGTGGAACGCGCCGTGGAGCTCTCCAGCATGTGGGCCGAGCGCTGCTACAAGGCGCACACCCGCGACGACCAGGCGCTGTTCGGCATCGTGCAGGGCGGCATGCATCTGGACCTGCGCCTGCGCTCGCTCAAGCACCTCGAGGAGCTGGGCGATTTCCCCGGCTACGGTATCGGCGGCTACTCGGTGGGCGAGTCCCACGAGACCATGTTCGAGACGCTCACGCCGCTTGTGTCCGAGCACATGCCACGCACCAAGCCCCGCTACCTCATGGGCGTTGGCAACCCCACCACGCTCGTGCGCGGCGTCGGGATCGGCGTCGACATGTTCGACTGCGTCCTGCCCACGCGCACCGGGCGCATGGGGACGGCGTTTTCCAGCACGGGTCGCATGAACCTCAAGAACGCCAAGTTCGCGAAGGACCCGCGCCCCATCGACGAGGCGTGCAGCTGTCCGGTGTGCACGGGCGGGTACTCCCGCGCGCTCATTCGCCACATGGTCACCCAAAAGGAGATGCTCGGCGGCATCCTGCTGTCGCAGCACAACATCTATTTCCTGCTCGATCTCATGCGTCGCGCCCGCCAGGCCATCATCGAGGGTCGCTACGCGGAGTTTCAGCAGGCGTGGATGGACAGCGAGGCGGCGGCGGACTTCTAGGCGCGCCGTTTCGGGCGAAGGGCTCTGAGGCGCGGTGAGACGAACGCGATGCCCATGATGTCCGGGAGTGCGCGGCTCGAGCGGCACCTGTGGGGCGAAGGAATGGGACACGTGAAGGGAACGCATATGTTCAAGGCGGCGTTTTTCGACATCGACGGCACGCTCGTGGGGTTCAAGGACCATCGTGTCCCTGCGAGCGCCTGGCGCGCCATCGAGGCCCTGCGCGCCCAGGGCGTCAAGGTGATGATCGCCACGGGGCGCTCGCCGGTTGAGATCGCGGAGGAGCTGCGCGAGGGTTTCGACTGCTATATCACCTTGAACGGCCAGTATTGCCACGATGGCGAGGGCGTGTTTCGCGAGGTGCGCATCGATGAGGCCGACGTGCGTGCCATCGTGGACGGTGCGCAGGAGGGGCTCTACGACATCCTGCTCATGCAGCACGATCGCTCGATGGTGAATCGCCTCACGCCGCGCATCCGCGAGGTAGCCGAGATGGTCGATCTCGACTACCGCGTGGGCGATGTTGTCGCCGCGGCTTCCGAGCCGGTCTACCAGTTCAACGTCTTCGTGGACGCGGCAGACGAGCATCTGTTCCTCGACCGGACGCGCGGTGTCGAGGTGACGCGCTGGACCGACCTGTTCTGTGACGTGGTGCCGTGCGGCGGCGGTAAGCACCTGGGGGTGCGCGCCGCGCTCGAGCGGTTCGGCATCGCGCCCGAGGAGGCCATCGCGTTCGGCGACGGCGAGAACGACCTGTCCATGTTCGCAGAGGTTGGGACGAGCGTGGCCATGGGCAACGCGTGGGACCCCGTGAAGGAGCGTGCGACCTACGTCACGACCGGTGTGGATGACGACGGCATCTGGAACGCGTGCCGCCATCTCGGCTTGGTGTAGAGGCGGGCGTGCGGACGTGGGCGCGAATCGGTTGCGGCATCGCGCGCCCGCGTCCGGCCATCGCGCTCGCGTGGCCGCTTAGCGCTTTGCGTGCTGGCAGGCGGGGCAGATGCCCTCGAATAGGGTGCTGTGGCCGAAGATCTCGTAGCCGGTCTGGCTTGCCACCGCGCGGTCGAGCTCCGCATCGTAGGCGCTCGGCGCGTCGATGACGGCGCCGCAGCCGCGGCAGACCACGTGCGCATGGCCGTCGCAGCGGCGGTCGAACCGGACCGCTCCGGGGATCTTCACCGTGCTGATGGCACCGGTTTCCTCCAGCAGGTTGAGGTTGCGGTAGACGGTGCCGCGGCTGATCTTGGCATCGAGCGCGCGCACGTCCTGGTAGATGTCGTCGGCGGTGGGGTGGTCGCACCGTGCGCAGACGGCGTCGAGCACCAGCTTGCGCTGGCGGGTGTTGCGACGCTGCGTGGGCGCCTCCGATACGGCCATGGACCCTCCTTCGTTACTCATTTACTAGCATTTCAGCAGAAGTGCCGGAGCGAATCAAGCCCCGCACCGCTTCTCCGCAGCTATGGGGTGCACACGGCGGGGTGGGCACGCGGTGCGGCGAGCGTGTAGCCCGGCCGGCGATCGGCTCGTGTGGGCATTCGTCTCCTGGTCGGTCGGGCGCGCGGCGGGCGTGCGTGCCGAGCGCCCGGCGGGCGATCGGCCAGAGGGGGCATGCGGTCTTTGGTCGGTCGAGGGCGCTCCGGCGATCACGGTGGGGAGCAGCCCCGGCCTCGCATCCGTTCTATAGCTTGACGGCAAAGTCGCCCTCGTTGTCCACCGCGGCGCTGCGGTTCGCTTCCTCGAGCCAGATGCGGTTGCCGAAGCGCTGGTAGTGGGCATGCAGACGGGCGAGGTGCGTGGCGAGTGCGGCGGGTGACCCCTGGAGCTGTATGCGGACGCAGCCGTCGTCCAGGTTCTTCGCCCAGCCTGTGAGGCCCCGTTCGCGGGCGAGCGCCTGGTTGGTCCAGCGAAAACCCACGCCCTGCACATCCCCGCTGAACAGCAGCTCGTAGCGAACGCGCCCGGTGTCCTGCGCGTGCGTGGCCGTTTCGGTAAGGCTGCGGCGCAGCTCCCGCTCGCAGGGGCTGAGCTCCTCGCGCGGGGTGTCGGCTCCAGCGCCCGCCCGCGTGCCGCCCGTTTGGGTAAGGCCTTTCAGATAGTCGATCAGGCTCATCGCGCCTCCTGTCTCGCTGCGCCGGTCGCTTCGTTCGCAGATGCGTTCGCGGACGCGGCAACGGATGCGGTCGATGCCGCGGGCTCGGTCTCGGCTGCAGCGGCGGCTACGGCGGGCTCCGCGGCTTCGGCCCCGGTTACGGTTGCGGCTGCGATGGCGGATGTGGTTTCGGCCTCGGCAGCGGAAGACATCGCGGCTTCGGCCCCGGTTGCAGCTGCATCGGCGGGAAACGCCACGCCGACCTGCCGGCGTGCCTCATCCATGAGCTCGAGGCTCGTTTGGGTGATGGCGGAAAACGCCCCGAGCGGTCCCAGCTCGCCCGCCGGTGCCTCGGCGGGTGCGCAGCCGTCCTGCACGGCGGCGACGGCGCGAAGGAAATCGGCGAGTTCGCCGACCATGGAGTTCTTGCGCGCGGGTAGCTCGACATCCTGCGCGACGGTGCTGCTCGTGGAGTACGCCCCGGGCTGGGGCTGGGCGTCCGTACAGCGCAGGTCGAGCCGGGCGCGGCGCGGCGTGGCGATGGCGTCGACCGTGAGCGTGCCCAGCTCGCCTTCGAACTGGCTTGCGGCCAGGTCGTCGGTGATCTTGGAGTAGTGCAGGCTGGCGACCATGCCATCGTATGAGGCCAAGATCGTGCCCGCGCCGTCGATGGCGCCGCCGCATACCGCGCGGGTGGCCGGATCCAGCAGGGCCGCGGCGCAGGCGATCTGCTGCGGGGCGCCGAACAGGGCCACGAGCGGCTCGACGGTGTAGACGCCGATGTCCATGAGCGCGCCACCCGCCATGCGGCAATCGAACACGTTCGCGGACGTTCCCGCAAGTACCAGGTCGTAGCGCGAGGAGTACTTGCCGAAGCGCAGGGTAGCGCGGCGCAGGGTGCCCAAGCGCCCCAGCAGGCTGCGCAGCTCGAGGAACGCTGGGTCGTGCAAGGGGCGCATGGCCTCGAGCGCCACGACGCCGGCTGCCTCGGCCGCCTGGAGCACCGCGCGGGCCTCGCGTGCGTTCGAGGCGAAGGGCTTCTCCACCAGCACGTGCTTGCCTCCGGCGATGCAGGTGAGCGCCTGGCGCGCATGGCAGGCGTTTGGGCTGCCGATGTAGACGGCGTCGACCGCCGGGCTTGCCGCGAGCTCCTCGACCGAGGTGAACGGATGCGTGCCCCCGTGGGCTGCCGTGAAAGCGGCCGCGCGCTCGGCGTCGCGCGAGCACGTTCCCACAAAGGCGGCTTCGGGGCAGCAGGGGAGGGCGTCGAGCAGCTGCGCGGTGATGGCGCTCGTGCCGATCGTGGCAATTCGAATCATGGGGCATCCTCCTGTATCGTTGTGGCCGCTTCTTGCGCAGTGGCGGCGCGTTGTTGCCCGCAAAGGCGCGCCTGGGGTAAGAGGCGCGCATCTGTCTCTTATACACATCTGACGCTGCC
>CABRIF010000075.1 GCA_902470925.1 uncultured Collinsella sp.
AGATTCCTCTACGTCTCGTGGGCTCGGAGATGTGTATAAGAGACAGTTCTAGCAGCCTGCCTGCAGGGATGTTCAAATCGGATTCTCTTTATCTCGAATCATCTGTTTAATAACAGTGAAACAAACTGACCGTTCACCGTCAAAATCATACCGTTTACCGGAGTCTGTTTCATTCTGCCGTACAGTTTGTTTCACAAAAGAATACTATCTGAAACAACGAACCACCACGGATGGAGGAGCAGAGATGTCGAACGATTTCGAAATCGCGCGCGTGATCGATGAGAAGCTCATCGCGCTCGACATGGACGTGAGCACGAAGGACGAGATGCTGTCCGCGCTCACCGACTTGCTTGATCGCCAGGGAAAGCTCAATGACCGCGCGGCATTTTTGGACGACGTGATGTGGCGCGAGGGAGAGGGGCAGACCGGCATCGGCATGGGTGTGGCCATTCCGCACGGCAAATCCGAGGGCGTGAATGAAACGGCTCTTGCGATCGGCGTGTCAAAGAAGCCGCTCGCCTGGGAATCGCTTGACGACGAGCCGGTGGGGGTTGTGATTCTGTTCGCCGTGACGCAGGGCGATTCGGACGTTGTCCACCTCAAATTGCTGCAGCATGTGGCGCGCCTGCTGGCGCACGAGAGCTTCGCGGAGCGTCTGCATCGGGTGAAGACGTCGCAGGAGATGCTGGCGCTGCTGCAATCCGATCCAGATGCATTCGATGACTGATTGCATCGCCTGAATCCATCTAAGACGTTCCCGGATAGGGTGCCCATCCGGACACAGGACGTTGTGCGGGCACGAAGAAGGGGTTGGGTCATGAAGCTGGTAGGGGTTTGCGCCTGCACGAGCGGGATCGCGCACACGTACATGGCCAAGGAAAAGCTGGTGAAGGCGGCCCAGGCTCTGGGGCATGAGATCCACGTTGAGACCCAGGGCACCATCGGCGTCGAGGATGAGCTCACGCCCGAGCAGATTACTGAGGCGGACGCCGTGATTCTGGCAATCGACATCAAGATCGACACGGCCCGCTTCAAGGGCAAGCGCGTCATGGAGGTGCCGACCGGCATCGTGCTGAAAGCGCCGAAGCAGATCATCAACAAGATCGAGGAGAGCTTGAACCAGTAACTGATGCGCCGCGCCTGCGGTGCGGCATCGAATCGGAAAGGGGTTTACACATGAAAGGTAAGTTCACGGTTGCCGAGATCAAGAAGCACGTGCTGACCGCCATCAGCTATCTGCTTCCGTTGATCGTGGCCTCGGGTTTGCTGATCGCGATCGGCAATCTCGCCGGCGGCGCAAGCATGGAGTCCATGGACGATCTGACCGTCCCCAACATGCTCACCTCCATCGGCGTCATGGGCATGGGCTTGATTCCTGCGTTCATCGGCGGCTACATCGCCTACTCGGTTGCCGACCGCCCCGGTATCGCGCCGGGTTCCTGATGGGTATGATCGCCTCGTTTTTGAACGCAGGCTTTCTGGGCGGCCTGATCGGCGGTTTGCTGGTGGGCTATGTTGCCTTGGCAATTGAGATCTACCTCGGCCCGCATGTGCCGAAGTGGGCGCAGGCGCTAATGCCCATGATGATCGTGCCGACGCTGTCGTCGATCATCGCCGGCTTCATCATGTACTTCGTGCTGGGCACGCCGCTCCAGGCCTTCACGATGGCGCTGACCAACTTCATCACCGGGCTCGATCAGAGCCAGAAGGTGCTGTACGGATTCATCATCGGCTGGATCGGCTGCATCGATTACGGCGGAGCGATCTCGAAGGTGCCGAACCTGATCTGCGACGGCTTGATGGCGGACGGCATCTACGGTCCTGAGGGTATCAAGGTGCTCGCCGCCATGGTCCCGCCGTTCGGCGTGACGTTCGGCCTGCTGCTGTCGAAGCTCGTCAAGAAGCCGATTTTCAAGAAGTCCGAGGAGGAGAACATCAAAGTTGCGTTCCCCATGGGCGTCTGCATGATCTCCGAGGGCGTTATTCCCATCGCCATGAACGACTTGATCCGCACGGTCATCTCCACCTCTATCGGCTGCGGCGTGTGCGGTGCCATCGTGTTCTCTATGGGTGTTGAGAGCATGGTTCCCTCGGGCGGCGTGTTCGTGATCCCCACGATGACCAACCCGCTCTGGGCTGTTGTGGGCCTGCTGGTGGGCTCCTGCGTGACCGCGATCTTGCTCGTGCTCATCAAAAAGCCGCTGAAGGCCGATGAAATCGACGACTTGGCCGTGGCACACGACGAGGAAGAGGTCGAGGTCGACCTGTCTGGTTTCTCCCTGACGTAAGGGCTTCTCAGATGTGCGGCCCCGCTTGCTCCCGTGCTGGTGTGCTGGGGCCGCGCATCGATACTCGCTCGCGTCGGGGCAAGGGCGATCGGCGCGGACGGTACAGCTGGTTTTCGAACGGAAAGGAGTGATTGATGTACGAATCGATGGACGGCATGCTCGCCCGGGCAAATGCGGGAGGCTATGCGGTCATGGCGATCAACGCCTTCAACCTTGAGACGGCTCGCGGTGTCATCACGGCTGCTGAGGAGTTGCGCGCCCCGATCATTATCGATTTGCTGCAAGATCACGTGAAGGCGTATTTCGATTGCGATATCCTGACGGCGCCTATCGTGAAGATGGCGCAGGCGGCATGCGTGCCCGTAGCGATCAACCTCGACCACGGTCACGATATCGCCCATCTCAAGCGCTGCCTGCATGAGGGTTTCTCGAGCGTGATGTGCGACGCTTCGGCGCACCCGCTCGAGGAGAATATCCGCATCACACGCAGCGTGGTGGAGCTTGCGCAGGTGTACGGGGCCTCGGTAGAGGCCGAGGTCGGCAACATGGGGTGCGCGGTGGGAGAGGGCGCCCATATGACCGATGCATCCATGTATACCGACCCTGACGCCGCGATCGAGTTCATTCAGCAGACCGGCGTGACGGCGCTGGCGGTTTCCTACGGTTCCACACATGGCGACTATCCCGAAGGGTACGTTCCCGAGTTTCGCTTCGAGATCGTGGAGAAGATCAAGGCGGCCACGGGATGCCCGCTCGTGCTGCACGGCGGCTCGGGCGCGGGTGAGGCGAACATGCGCCGCTCCGTTCAGGCGGGCATCAACAAGATCAACGTCGGAACCGACTATATGGTCGCGCAGCGCACGTTTATGGCCCAGGCGCTTGCCGAGGACCCGCAGGCCGATTATCCGCAGCTCGTCCAGGATAGCTGGCGCGCTGGTGTCGACGTGATCAAGCGCTACATCGAGCTGTCCGGATCGGCCGGGCGCGCATAGGTACCCCGCCGTCCCGGTGCACGGGAGTCCACCGCGCAAAGGTGACGGCAGGAAATATCAGAAAGACTATTCAAAGGAGAACAACGATGCTTATCAACATGAACCAGATGCTCGAGATGGCCAAGAAGGAGCATTTCGCGGTCGGTGCGTTCAACGTGTCCGAGTCCAATCTGTTCCGCACTGTGGTGGAGGCGGCCGAGGCCAACGACGCCCCTGCGATCATCGCCGTGCATCCCACCGAGCTGGACTATTGCAAGGATGATTTCATCAAGTACGTGGTCGCGCGCTGCTCCAACAGCCCGGTGCCGTTCGTGATCCATATGGACCATGGCGACAGCATCGAGAGCATCATGCGTGCGGTCCACTGCGGCTTCACCTCCGTCATGATCGACGGCTCGGCGCTGCCGTTCGAGGAGAACATCGCCAAGACCGCCGAGGTGGTGCGCTACTGCCACATGGTCGACGTGTCGGTTGAGGGCGAACTCGGCACCATCGGTGACACCGGCACCTCCATCGAGGGCGGTATGACCGAGGTCATCTACACCGATCCGGCCGATGCGAAGAAGTTCGTCGAGGCGACCGGCGTCGACACGCTCGCCGTCGCCATCGGCACCTGCCATGGCCTGTATCCCAAGGGCGTGACGCCGAAGCTGCGCATGGACGTGCTCGAGGCCATCAAGGAGCAGGTCGACCTGCCGCTCGTGCTGCACGGTGGCTCCGGCAACCCCGATTCCGAGATCGCCGAGGCCGTGAAGATCGGTATCCAGAAGGTGAACATCTCCTCCGACTACAAGAGCGCGTTCTTCCTCAAGGCGCGTGAGATTCTGTCCCAGGAGGGCTCCGGCTGGGATCCCAACAACCTGTTCCCGGAGTGCATCGAGGCCGGCAAGGCGGTTATCAAGCAGAAGATGGAGCTGTTCGGCTGCGTGGGCGCGGCGCGTTTCTATCGCGAGTCCGCCGAGCCCCAGTGGCGCCAGGCGCTGAACTAGGCTGCATGCGCCTGCGTGTAGCGAAGCGCTCCGCAGCAAGCGGTCCGGTGCGGTGAGGGGTCCAGGATGCCTGCGGCCTCTCACCGCGTGGGCGCTCCTTTGGTGAAAACTTGCCGGGGGGGGGGAGCTTCGTTACCATCAACTCAGCTTACGGAAGGAGCGGTGAGGGCATATGCAGCCACGGGGGAGCGTCATCAACGAGATCTGCTCGCTGTACGATTCGCTGAGCGAACGCGATCGCCGTGTGGCCGATTTCGTCATGGCGAACCAGCTTGAGGTTCCGTCGATGACCACGCGCGAAATCGCGCAGGGAAGTTCCGTGTCCGCCGCCACCGTGTCGCGCTTCGTGCGCCGTTTGGGATACGAGAGCTTTTCGAGCCTTCGGTACGCCATCCAGCGGGACAATGCCGACGCACGGGCCGCCGTGCTCCCGTCCCATGCGGTGTCGCTGTCCGATCCGGCGGGCGCCCTGCAGACGGTCATGATGGCCAAGGCGCAGGAGCTGCAGGATACGATCACCCTGCTCGATGAGCGCCAGCTCGTGCGGGCGGTTCAGCTGATCGAGCGATCGGCCTCGGTGGTGTTCGGCGCGGTGGGCAATACGATTCCTGCGGCCCTCTCCGCTTCGTTTCTTATCGCGCAGCTCGGCTTGCGGGCGCACTGCGCCCCCACGACCGAGGCGATGATGCTCGAGTCGCTGTTGCTCACACCGCGCGACGTCGTGGTGTTCATCTCGAAATCGGGCCATTCCAAGCGCTTGAATACGATGATGGACAACGCACTCGATTCCGACACGCCGACGGTCGTGATCACGAACCAGCCGGCATCTCCCTTGGCGCGCCGCGCCACGTGCGTTTTGCATGCCGCAACGCGCGACAAGGTCCTGTCATCCGATCTCCCGTTCTCTCACAATTCGATCAACTACATTGTCGAGGTGCTGTTCCTCTTGCTGAGCTCCGACGTTCCCAACCTGCGGGCGCACGCCGACCTGCTGTGGAAGTCGCTTGGCGAGGACAAGGGCGTATCGGGCGAAGTGTTCTAGCCTGCCGGATGCCGCGCTGCCTGGCAGCTCGACGATGTCGTTGCTCTTGCCAGAAGGAGGCATCTGCCATGCAACAGCCACTCATCGGCGCAATCGAGGCGGGCGGTACCAAGATGGTGCTGGCCTGCGGATATGCGGACGGCACCGTCGTCGAGCGCGCGAGCATCCCCACCCGGGAGCCGGCCGAGACCATCCCGGCCATGATCTCCTGGTTCGCCGAGCGTGGGCCCGCCGCCTTGGGCATCGCGGCGTTCGGCCCCACCGGGGTGCGGCCGTCCTCGCCCGACTACGGCCGCATTCTGCAAACGCCCAAGCTCGCGTGGCGCGGGTTCGACTTTCTCGGGGCCATGCGCGACGGCCTGGGCGTGCCGTGCGGCTACGATACGGATGTGAACGGCGCCTGCCTGGGCGAGGTGCTCTTCGGCGCCGCTCGCGGTCTGGAAACCGTGCTCTACCTCACGGTGGGCACCGGCATCGGCGCGGGGGTGTACGCGGAGGGGCATCTGCTCCACGGCATGCTGCACCCCGAGGCGGGCCACATCGAGCTCGCCCGTGTCCCGGGCGACGAGGCCTTTGCCGGCGTGTGCCCCAGTCATCCGAGCTGCTTCGAGGGCTTGGCCTCGGGCCCTGCGGTAATGCGGCGCTACGGCGTGCCACGCGCCTCCCAGCTCGCCGATGACGAGCACTTCCTTGAGCTGGAGAGCTCCTATATCGCCCAGGGCCTGCTCGCCTATATGCACGTGCTGTCGCCGCAGCGCATCGTGCTCGGCGGCGGCGTGCCCGACCACGCGCCGGCCCTCATGCCCCGCGTGCGCGCCAAGGTCCTCGCGCGCAACGCCGGCTACCTGTCCGCCCCGGAGCTTGCGGACATCGACACCTACATCGTGGCGCCCGGCTGCGACGGCAACCAGGGCGTGCTCGGCGCCATCGCCCTCGGCGCCGAGGCACTCGCGCAGGCTTCCTAGGCGCTGCCACACGCGCAGCGCGCAGTCGCTGCGTGCGCGATACCTGCCGCGAAAGCAGCGGACGATGCAATGCGCCCCGGCCTCACGCCGCTCATGCATGTGGGTTTCGAAGGGGATGCGGGCCGTGTGGATTGGGCCGCATCCCGCGGTGGCGCACGCGACGCATGGGCAATCGAGCGCTTGGAAAAGAGGTCCAGCAACGAAGCGTGGCCTCATCGGGGCGGTCTGCATCAAAAACCGGGGCGCAGCTCAGATTCTCGGAGCCCAATGTGCGCGCCGGCGGGTCATACGTTCTGACGCACGGCGGTATCGCGGAAGCAGAAGTGGTCGAGCCGGTGGCGCGATTGCGTGAACTCGATCATCGTCCCCTGCGCATCGAACGTTTGGCTGCTGACCACGGCAAGGTAGTCGACGTCGCCGAGGTCGAGGAGCTTGCGGTCGCATCCGTCTGCTCGCTCACCGGTGATCTCGCGCTTGCTCATGGCGATGGTGATGCCGACATCGTGCTCGAGGTAATCGTAGATCGACTGCTCTGCGATCTCGCGGGTCAACCCCGGCATCTCACGCGTCAAGAAGAAGTTCCGGTCGAGAATGAGGTTTTCGCCATTGATGGAGCGTACGCGCTCGATGGCGAACAGCTCCTCGCCTGGGGGAAATCCGGTCATCTCTGCGATCGCGTTGCTGGCCGCCATGCGTTCAAACGTGATGACGCGCGTCGAGCTCTCGAAGCCGCCTCGATCGCGCGCCTCCCGAAACGACTCGATGCCGCCGACGAAGAACGTCTCGCGGTCCGGCTCCCGATATATCACGCGAACGCCTTTTCCGTGCACGGGCTGCACGTAGCCCTCGTCTCGTAGCAGGGCCAGTGCCCTTCTGACGGTGTTATGCGAGCAGCTGTACGCGCGCGTGAGCACGGCTTCCGAGGGGAGAAACGATTGATAGGCGTAGTCTCCCGCCTCGATGGTCCTGCGCAGGTCGCGGTAAATCTCGTCATAGCGTGCCTTCATGGATGCTCCTCGATATCCGTGTGCAGGCCCATCTTATCCGAATCAGTGCGCCAATAAACCCGCGTTTTGTCGGTACCCAGGCGCGGTCATCCCATAGCTGACCGTTCGAGGGGAGCTGGGAGGGCGGCACGCCGTTTACCGACGTTTTCATGCCGCTCACCCGCCTGATGAGCTTATTCAAATGAGATGTGGCAGACTACCATTAACTTATTCAAATAAGTTGCCGAGCGAGCAGAGCGGCAACGGAGGGCGAGCAGGAGGGCAATATGGGCAAGTACGTAGACGATGCACGAGCGTTGCTTCCGCTGGTTGGTGGAAAGGAGAACATCTCGGCGGTGACGCACTGCGTGACGCGCATGCGCTTCGTGCTGGTGGACAAGGACCGTGCCGACGTGGCGCGCATCGAGGAGCTCCCGAGCGTCAAGGGCACCTTTACGCAGGCGGGTCAATTCCAGGTGATCATCGGTAACGATGTGGCGGAGTTCTACAACGATTTCACGTCCGTCTCCGGCATCGAGGGCGTGTCGAAGCAGACCGCCAAGGAGGCCGCGGCGTCTAACCAAAACCCGCTTCAGCGCGCCATGAGCGTGCTCGGCGAGGTCTTCGCCCCGCTCATCCCGGCACTCGTCTGCGGCGGTCTCATCTTGGGATTCCGCAACATCATCGGCGAGGTCAACTTCTTCGATGCGAACGGCGCGTTCGACCTTGAACATGGCGTGAGCTCCATCGCGGACGGCTCGACGTTCTGGATGGGCGTGTACAACTTCCTGTGGCTGATCGGCGAGGCGGTGTTCCACATGCTGCCCGTGGGTATCTGCTGGTCGGTGACGAAGAAGATGGGCACCACGCAGATTCTCGGCATCGTGCTCGGCCTCACGCTCGTGTCCGGGCAGCTGCTGAACGGCTTCTCGGTGGCGTCCACGCCTGCGGCGGACATTCCCGTGTGGGATTTCGGCTTCGCACAGGTTCAGATGATCGGCTACCAGGGGCAGGTCATCGCCGCTTTGCTTGCCGCCTTCGTGCTGGTGGGCCTCGAGAAGTTCCTCACCAAAGTCTGCCCCGAGGTGGTGAGCATGATCGTGGTCCCCTTCTTCGCGCTCGTGCCCTCCGTCATCATCGCCCATGTGCTCGTCGGCCCGATCGGCTGGACGCTGGGCAACGCGATCGCGGATGCGGTGAATTGGGGGCTTACGTCCAACGTTCGCGTGCTCTTCGCCGCTGTGTTTGGCGCCCTGTACGCGCCGGTGGTTATGACGGGTCTGCACCACATGACGAACGCCGTCGACACCCAGATGGTGAGCACGATGGGCTACACCATCCTGTGGCCCATGATCGCCTTGTCAAACATCGCCCAGGGCTCCGCTGTCCTTGCCATGGCGTTCCTGCAGCGCAGCAACGAGCGCGCACAGCAGATCAACGTGCCGGCGCTGATCTCGTGCTATCTGGGCGTGACCGAACCCGCCCTGTTCGGCGTCAACCTCAAGTACCGGTTCCCGCTTGTGTGCGGTATGATCGGCTCCGCCTGTGCGGCGATGATCTGCACGGGCCTGGGCGTTCAAGCGCTTTCCATCGGCGTGGGCGGCCTTCCGGGCATCCTGTCGATCAAATTCGAGTTTTGGGGCGTGTTTGCCCTGTGCATGCTGGTCGCCATCGTCGTGCCTTTCGTGCTCACCTTCTTGGCGGGCAGGAAGAAGCTGCATGAGATCGAGCGCCAGGCGGCGTAAGGCGGGCTGCGCGGCCGGCCGGTTCCGTTCGGGGGCGCGCAGCGAGCGTGGTGCATGCGTGGCCGCAGGCGAGGCCATGTGGATGCACAGGTGGGAGGAGTTAACGATATGACCGTTGCGAGGGATCGCGACCCTAGGAACAGCATCGTGTACCAGATATATGTCAAGAGCTTTTGCGATAGCGACGGCGATGGCATAGGGGACCTGCCCGGTATCACGAGCAAGCTCGATTACTTGGCTGACCTGGGCGTCGATTACGTGTGGCTCACGCCGTTCTACCCCTCCCCCCAGCGCGACAACGGGTACGACATCACGGATTACTGTGCGGTTGACCCACGTTACGGGACGATGGAGGACTTCGACGAGCTGGTGCGCGAGGCGCGGGCGCGCGGTATTCGCGTGATGCTCGACATGGTGCTCTGCCATACCTCCAATCAGCACGAGTGGTTTCGGCGCGCGTGCGCGGGAGAGGAGCAGTACCGGCGCTACTACATCCTGCGCGACGGGCGCGGGGCGACGGGCGAGGGCGATCCGGGCGAGCCGCCTACCAACTGGCAGTGCGCGTTCGGCGGCAGCGCCTGGGAGTGGGAGCCGCGCCTCGGTGCGTGGTACCTGCATATGCACGATCCTTCCCAGCCGGATGTGAATTGGGATAACCCCGATGTCCGCGACGAGATGGCGCGCGTCGTGCGCTTTTGGAAGGATCGCGGGGTCGAGGGGTTCCGCTTCGATGTGGTGAGCCTCATCTCAAAGCCTGAGGTGATCGAGGACGTCCCCGGAGACGGCACCGCCTGCCGCAGCCTCGTCGCAGACGGCCCCCATGCGCATGAGTACCTGAAGGAGCTCGTGTCGAGTGCCGGGATCGACGGGATGCTCACGGTGGGGGAGATGGCGGCGAGCGACCTGGAGAACTGCATCCGCTACTCCAACCCCGCCGAGCACGAGCTGTCCGAGACGTTCAGCTTTCACCATCTCAAGGTCGATTATCGCGACGGCAAGAAGTGGCGCATCATGGATCCCGATATCGACGAGCTGCGCCGCTTGCTGGGCGAGTGGCAGGAGCAGATGCAGGCGGGTGGCGGTTGCTGCGCGCTGTTTTGGGACAACCACGACCAGCCCCGCGCGATTTCGCGTTTCGGGGGGCGCGAGCTCGTGGGTGAGCGCGGCGGGTCGTGGGAGCGCGTGGGCAAGGCGCTCGGCATATGCTTGTTTGCGATGCGCGGGACGCCCTACATCTACCAAGGCGACGAGCTGGGCATGACCAACGCCGGCTATGCAAGCATCGACATGTTCGACGACGTGGAGAGCCTCAACAACTACCGCATCCTCGTGGAGGATGGCTCTACGCCCGAGGAGGCGCTGTTCGCCATCAACGAACGTTCCCGCGACAATGGGCGCACGCCCATGCAGTGGACCGCGGGCGCGAACGCGGGCTTCACCACCGGTGTGCCCTGGCTTTCGATTCCGAAGAACCATGCTGTGGTCAATGCGGAGGCGCAGCGGCGCTCAGAGGGTTCGATGTTCGAGTTCTACCGTGCGCTGATACGCTTGCGCCACGAGCTCGCCGTGCTCAACGATGGCAAGATTCGGTTCCTCGATGCCGGTGCGCACGCGCCGAAGGTGGTCGCGTTCGAGCGTGTCCTGGGCGATGAGCGCGTGGTCGCGGTGTGCTCGTTCGATGCGGAGCCCTGCTGCGCGGATGCTCGCGCACTCGGCATCTCCGACGCCGGGCAGCGGCTGATCGCCAACTACGATGAGCCCGCATGTGCGGAGGGTGGCGTTTTGCCGCTTCGCCCGCACGAGGCGATGCTGCTTCGCGGGTAGCTCGCCCGGCCTCCCGCTTTCGCTCGATGCCGCCTTCGAGGACTTTGAATCGATGGACGTTCCGAACCCCGTTGCTCTATACTTGTCTGCGTACCAACGGGGAGCTGGCGGACGCCGGCTGAGAGGAAGCCCTGGTGCCGCTTGCGCGTATCAACCGCTTCGACCCGCAACCTGATCCGGGTAATGCCGGCGTAGGGAAGCAATGCTTGCGGTGAAACGAGCGGGCCCTACGATGATCGTGGGGCCCGTTTTTCGTGCCCCGGGAAGGAGTGGCATGGAGGCAAGTGTCGCAATCCAGGTTCTGCCGCAGGGCGTGGACGGCAACGAGGAGGTTGTGCGCATCGTCGACGAGGCGATTGCCTACATCCAGCAGTCGTTCCCCGACGCCTACGTGGGGCCGTTCGAAACGACTATCCAGGGCGATTACGACCGCTGCATGGAGGTCGTGGCCGGGGTGAGCCGCATCTGCACAGATGCCGGAGCTCCCGAGGTGGCAACCTACGTCAAGATCTTCTTCGCGCCCGAGGTCGGCGTCATGACGACCGAGCAGAAGATCTCGAAGTACCACGAGAACGATTAGCATGGCCGCCTCTGCGCGCGAAGGGAAGACCGGGGCTCGACCTGCGGCCGGCGGTGCCGATACGGCGGTGAACGGCGATACGGCGGTGACCGGCGGTGCTGCGAAAGCTGTCGACGTCACCCCGCGCGACGGCGCGCTGTCCGCGGATCGCGGCAGCCGCACGTTCGGCCGTGGGCCGCGCGCCCATATGCTTGCGGCGCCGGTTGCGCTCATCGTGCTGGTCGCCCTGTGGCAGGCGGTCTGCAGCTTGGGGCTCGTGCCCGCGTTCATGCTGCCGACCCCGGTGGCGGTGGTGCGGGCGCTGGTGGGCGATTGGCCGCTGCTTATGACGCACGCCGCAACCTCGCTTGCCGAGGCGGGCGCGGGCTTGGTCGCAGGCGTAGCCCTGGGCGCCGCAGCCGCGCTCGCCATGGACCGCTTCGCGCTGCTGTACCGTGCGCTCTACCCGCTGGTGGTCCTCACCCAGACGATTCCGTCGGTGGCGATCGCCCCGCTTCTGGTGCTGTGGTTCGGCTACGGGATGTTGCCCAAGGTGGTGCTCATCGTGGTGGCGACGTTTTTCCCCATTACGGTGGGGCTACTCGAGGGCCTGCGCTCGGTGGACGCCGACCAGATCGACCTCATGCGCTCGATGGGAGCCACGCGCTGGCAGATCATGCGCCATGTCAAGCTGCCCGCGGCGCTGCCGCACCTGTTCAGCGGGCTCAAGATCTCGGCCGCCTACGCCATCGTGGGCGCGGTGATCGCCGAGTGGCTCGGCGGGTTCTCGGGGCTGGGCGTGTACATGACGCGCGTGCGCAAGGCGTATTCGTTCGACAAGATGTTCGCGGTGATCTTTTTGATCTCGGGGCTCAGCCTGGCGCTGATGTGGGCGGTTGAGGCCCTGCGGCGGCTATTCATGCCCTGGGACCGCATCGCACGTGACCGCGACGATAGGTGAATTGCGCGGCGGGGCGTGCCCGCGCGATCGGCGGCTGACTCGGAACCTCCGCCGGCGCGCAGCAGCAAGCGCCCCGCCATGGGAAGGATTTGTGGGAAGGATTGATAGAGATGAAGCATTTCACAAGGGTTGATGCCCGCAAGATGGGGGCGTTTGTGTACGGGGCCTGTCTCTTATACACATCTCCGAGCCCACGAGACGTAGAGGAATC
>CABRIF010000076.1 GCA_902470925.1 uncultured Collinsella sp.
CCTCCCGTCCCACACCCGCCGTCCGCGTTCCGCTCGCCGCACCCTCGCCGCGCGCGTGACTTCAGTGTGCGTTGCCGCAGCTCGCATGAGCCGCACACCTGAGCGTTTATACTGCTGTACTGCTGTATCGCGCAAAGGCGGCCCCGCTGGCTCGCCGCGTGCACCGATCCATCTGAAAGGATTTCCATGATCAAGGAACTTGTGAAGGACGAAGCCGTCCTCTCCACGCCGTGCGAGCCCGCGACCGCCGAGGACGCTGCGGTTGCTCAGGATCTGGTGGACACCCTGGCTTCCCTCGAGGATGCGGCCTGCCTGGCCGCTAACCAGATCGGCGTGACGCGCGCGGTGGTGGCGTATCTGGACGATAACGAGCAGCCGCAGGTCATGTACAACCCCAAGGTGCTCTTCGGTATGGCTGCCTACAAGGCCGACGAAACTTGCCTCACGCGCGAGGGGTCGACGCGCGTAACGCGTTATGCCAAGGTGAAGGTTGCCTTCGACGAGCTGGTGGACGGCGTGCTGAAGCCGCGTCGCGCCGATTTCGTGGACTGGCAGGCCGAGCTCATCCAGCATATGGTCGACCACTGCAAGGGCAAGCTGGTATAAACGCGCAGAGGCCAAGGGGCCGTGGCGCGGGAGGGGCATCGCCGCTGCGTCCGGAGCATGGACGTGCGCGCGTGCACACGCGTCGTCGCGCCTTGCCGGCGCGTCTTCATTGGAACACGGGGCAAGCATGACGTCACAACACCAGGACAGGACGAGCGGGGCCAAGGCTGCCCGTCGGCTGCGCGAATCGCATGCTGAGGGTGCTGCCGCACAGGGGGAGCGGCAGGCGTCTGCTGGTGGCTCTCGCCCGATGGTGGCTTCCGGTCCGCATGCGCCGCGTGCTGCCAGCTCGCAGGGGGCGCCGTGCCAGGCGCGGCAAGAGCGTGCGCCGTTGCATGTTCCTCAGAAGGCGGGGCGGAAGAGCCGGGCCGAGCGGCACGCGCTTCGCGCGGACGAGGTGCGCCGGATGGCGGCGTGGTTGGAGCGCGAGGGGCGGTTCGGCCTCACGCGCGGTTTCATCCAGCACGGCAGCGTGTCGGTATATGCGCATGTATGCTCGGTGGCGCAGGCGAGCCTGGCATGTGCGGATGCGCTCGGTCGCGTGGGCATCGCCGTGGACCGCGCGTCGCTGCTGCGCGGGGCGCTGCTGCACGATTACTTCCTCTACGACTGGCACGACCCCGATCCCTCGCATCGCCTGCACGGATTCACCCATCCGCGCTGCGCCCTCAGGCGCGCCGAGGAGGATTTCGAGCTCACGGCGCGCGAACGGATCATCATTGTGCGGCACATGTTTCCGCTGGTACCGGTGCCGCCAACATGTCGCGAGGCGTGGATTGTGTGCCTGGCGGACAAGTACTGCGCGCTGATTGAGACCGTGGCGGCGCGTCTGCCGCGGCGCGGTGCGCGCGCATTGAAGGGAGCGCAATGACCGAGCTGACGCTGCTTGAGGGGGCCGCGCTGGCGCAGGCGCCGGTGTCTGCGCTGGTCCTTTCCTTTTTCGTCTACGCCTTCGTGGGCTGGGCCTACGAGTCCACCATCTGCGCGCTGTTGAACCACGGGCACTTTGCGAACAGCGGTTTTCTGCTGGGGCCGTGCTGCCCCATCTACGGGGTGGGGTCGTTGGCCTGCTGGCTGCTGCTGCGCGGTATCGACAACATCGGGGTGCAGTTCGTGGCCGCTGCGGTGGTGTGCTGCTCGCTTGAATACGTGGTGGGTCTGCTGCTGGAGCGCGCCACGCATGCGCGTTTCTGGGATTATTCGAATTTCCCCCTGAACATCAACGGCCGCGTGTGCCTGTATGGAGCGCTGCTGTTCGGTGCGGGCGCCGTGCTGATCTGCCGGGTTGCCGAGCCGGGTGTGCTGGCGGCTCTGGCGCTTGTGCCCGCCCCGGTGCTGCGCGCCGCGGCGGCGGGACTTATAGCGGTGCTCGTGGTCGATACGGCGTTCGCCTTGGCGAGCTGGCGCCGCCTGTCCGACCAGCTTGAGGCCCTGCGCGCCGATATGGCCGATCGCATCAACGAGTCGCTGCGTGAGACGTCCGACTCGCTGCTCGAGCGCATTCCCGCCAGCGCGCTGGATTCCGCCAACACCGCCCACGTGCGCGGCCGCGCCATCAACGCGTGGCTTGCCGACGTGTCCGATGCCGCCATGGATGCCCTGCGCGAGCGGGCCGAGATTCCGTCGTTCAGCGTTGAGGGCCCCAGCGGCCTGCGCCTGGCCGCTCGGCGCGCCTCGCGTGCGGCGGCGAGGTGGCAGGCGTCGGCGGCTGCGTCGCTGAGCAGGCGCGACCTGCGTTTCTTCAATGCATTTCCGCGTCTGCGGATGTTGCCGTATGAGGGTGTGATCCGCGCGACGAAGCTGAAGGACCGTGCGCGGGAGCTGTTTCGCTGGCGGTAGGGCAGGCCTGCGCGCCGTGCAATTTGGGGACGGGGTCGTTTCGTTTTTCAATTTGGGGACGGGGTCGTTTCGTACACATAGGCCCAATTTGGGGACGGGGTCATTTCGTACATAGGGGGGCTCGGCGCTCAGCCGGTTGTCGGCTGTGCGCGGTCGCGGGTGAGCCTCGGCGCGTGTGTGCGGTTGCGGATGCGTCTCGGGCGGGCGTGTTCGGTCGCGGGTGCGCCCCGGCGGGCCGCTGTCAGCTGCGTGCGGTTGCGCGGGCACTGTCAGCTGTGCACCGACTGATGCACATTTCTCTATCTGGCGGAAGAGAAACGCCAGGTAGAGTGACTGTCACCCATGCGCAATGTATCAGCCTTCCGTGGTAGCGCAGCCAAATCGTACATAGCTGACAATCGTACATATCTGACAGTCAGCTGTGCACCGCGACGTGAGGATCCAATTTGGGACGGGTTCATTTCGGATTCCAGTGAGGCCTCTTCCACTCCAGGCGTGCACGGATGCCTGTCGCGCTAATGCGGGCGCACATCCGGCCAGTTCTGCCGCTGCCGCCCGCGGGGCACAGCTTCCTTGGGTCGCGCAATTTGGGGACGGGGTCGTTTCGTACATAGGGGCTTAGCGCTCGGCCGACTGTCAGCTGTGTGCGATCGCGGGTGAGCCCCGGCGCGTGTGTCTCGGGCGCGCGACAGTTAGCTGTGCACCGACTGATGCGCATTCAACCAAATCGACCCCGTCCCCAAATTGCGTCGCGCCCGACGAGCGCCGCCTCGCGCAAGGCTATGCGGCATGGGTGCGAGAAAGCGTCCGCAGTCCCGGAGTTGCCCCCACCTGCAGCATCGACCCCGTCCCCAAATTGACAAATTGAAAAACGAAACGACCCCGTCCCCAAATTGAAGGCGGCACGGGTGGCGCCTTATTGCTCGCGCAGCTCGATGGCGAGCGTCTCGCCGTGCATTCGGGCCGAAAGCTCCAGCCCCATCGCATGGGCGAGACGCGCGCATGTGGCGAGGCCCAGGCCCGCCCCGCCGCGTCCGCGAGCGCTGTCGGCCTGGTAGAACCGCTCGAAAAGGCGCCCGACCTCGATGGCGTCGGGGTCGGCCACGCGGTTTTCGATGCGCAGCGATCCACGCCCCACCGCGATCCGCGGCGCCTCAACGCCGTGCCGCAGCGCGTTTGCCACTAGGTTCTCGACGATGCGTGCCAGGGCCGTGCGGTCTCCGCAGGCCGCCGCATCCTCGGGATCGGCCGCAAGCGCAGGCTCCCAGCCGCGCTGCTCGAACGCGGGAACGTGCCCGAGCAGCACCTGCTCGACCAGCGGCTTGAGCGCAACGGGCTCGCAGTCGAGCGTAAGGTCGGGGTCGCTTGCCTTGGTGTAGGCGAACAGCTGGTCAAGCAGGGCGGCGGTGGCGTCGATGCGCTGACGGGCACACTCGAAGTGCGCCCGCCGCCGACCCGGATCCTCCTCGCGCTCGGCAAGCTGCAGGTAGCCGTTGGCGCCGGTGAGCGGCGTGCGGATGTCGTGCGAAAGCGCGGACAGGTCGCGCTGGAGCTCCTGGCGATGACGCAGCGCCGCCGTGCGCGCCTGCGAAGCGCGGTCGAGCTCCTCGTTCACGGCATCGATCATGTCGGAGAGACCCGGCGCCGGCGCCCCGCGCGTGAGGCGGGCGTTGCTCTCATCGTCGCGCTGTCGGAGGAAGCGCGCGCATCGCCGCAGCTCCATGGTGTAGGACGCCGTGGCAAGCAGCGCTCCGGCCCCGCAGCCGAGGATGAAGATGAGGGCGATGAGCGCTGCGGTGTTCATGGGGCTCCAATCCCTACAGGACGCGGCGACGGCCTGCGGCCAGCAGCGCGCCGCTTCCGATGGCCAGCCACAGGATACCAGTCAACATGGCCCAGCTCATCGCGCCGCCCGGCACGGCGGAAACATACGGAGCCAGGGCGTCGGCCACGGCGGCACCGCCTCCGGCCAGGTAGCCCATTGCGGTGCTGGGCATCCAAGCGGCCAGCGCGGGCATCGCGTGGAACACGGGAGCGAGGCTCGGCGCAAGCTCGGGGCCGAGCTCGCCCATCAGCTGGAGACCCTGGGAAACGAAACCGAACAGGATCACGAAGGCGAAGCCGTAGCTCAGCGGCTTGATGCGCGTGATGAGGGCGAGCGCCAGGGGCACCACGGAGAGCGCCCACACCACCAGCCAGCTTCCGACAAACCAGCTGATTGCTTGGCCTGCGGTGCTGACCTCGGCGAAGCGGAACCCGGCAAGCACGAAACACGCCAGATGGCAGACGGCGGAGAAGGCGAGTATCAGAGCGCTCCACACCCCGGCGAGCAGGATTTTCTCGGCGAGATACGCCATGCGCCCACGCAGGGACGACACGACGGTTCGAATGTAGCCGTCGGTGAGGTCGGCGAAGAAGAGTTCAAGCGCGCCGAAGCTGGCGGCGAGCGCGGCGATCGAGGGGGCGCCGAGCAAAAACGCGCCCAAAAAGACGACCGGCGATGTGGCGAAGGTGTTCGGATCGAGGGTGGTGAACGCGCCGATGATCCCGTCGTGGGCCGTGGCGTACAGCAGCGCCGTTTCCAGCACGGCAATGCCGAGGATGACGAGGCCGTATTGCCAGAGGAGCCCGCGCAGGCGCCCGGGGCGCGTGATGCGGTAGAGGTCGGAGCGCAGCAGGTTGAGCATGGTGAGACATCCTTTCAGACGGGGAGCGAGCAAGTAGAGTAGAAACGCGGCGAGCGCGATGTTGATGCCGCCGTTGATGATATGGGCCGGATGGGGAAGGGGTGCGTCGAGCGTCGCTGTGCGGGGCGAGCCGTCTGCGTTCGTGGCGGTTGGATGCGCGGGGTCGCGTGCGGCGCCGGTGGAGCGCAGCGTCGTCTCGGCGATGGTGGCTGCGGGCGGCGCGCTTGAAGCCGAGACCGCCGCGACCGGCGCGGGCGGCGCACCTGAAGCCGAGATCGCCGCGACCGGTGCGCCAGCAATCGCGGCCGACGTTCCGGTGACGCCGTCTGCGGTCGCCGCCCTCATCGCTTGAAGAGGCCGCGCAGCGCAAAGGTCCCTCCCGCGCGTCGTGTGCCGTCGGTTTCCTCGTCATCCGCGCCACCCATAAGCTCGACGAAGTATTCCTCCAGATCGCGCTCGATGAGGCTGAGCTCGTGGGCGAGCTCGCCGGCATCGCTCAGGGTGCGGGCAACCTCCTCGCAGGAGGGCACGCCGAGCGCATCGGCGCTGTCGGCGGCTCCGCCGAAGCGGGTGTCTGCCGGACGCGGCCCGGATCCGGCCGTAATGAAGATCGCGTCGTCCGCGTCGACGCGGAAGGCCGCCTGCCCGAACCGCTGCTCGAGCACCGCCAGGGCGCGTGCCGTGTTGGACGCCTTGACGCGGACAGCGCTTGTGCACGCAGCGTGGACCTCGCCCTCGGTGAGCTCGCGCACCACGCGCCCGGACCGGATGACACCGAAGCGCGTGGCCATGCGGTCGAGCTGGTCGAGCACATGGCTGGAGATGACGATCGTGATGCCGCGCTCGCGGTTGAGGTCTACGAGCGTCCGGCGCATCTGGCGCGTGGCCTCGGGGTCGAGACCGTTGAACGGCTCGTCGAGCAGCAGCAGGTCGGGGCCTCCCACGAGGGCCAGCCCCAGTCCCAGGCGCTGCTTCATTCCGAGGGAGAATTTCTTGGCGGCACGCGTGCCGACCTCGTGCAGCCCCACGAGCTCGAGCAGCTCGCGGCAGTGCTCGCGCGGATGCATGACGCCCAGGGCGAGCGCCTTCGCCATCAGGTTCTCCTCGGCCGACATGGTGGGCAGGATGCCGGGGTTTTCGATCAGCGCGCCCACGCGGGAGAACCCGGCGGAAAACGGGCTGCTGAGGCTCGGCGTGCAGACTGCACCGAACAGGGAGATCTCGCCCGAGGTGGGCAGCGTGAGGCCCGCGAACATCTTCAGGGCGGTGGATTTTCCGGCGCCGTTTTTGCCCACGAAGCCATAGATGTCGCCGGCGCCCACGTGCATGTCGAGCGCATCGACGGCGCGCATGTGGCCGTATGCCTTGGTGAGCTGGCGGGTCTCGATAACGTTCATGCTTCTCCTTCGCATCGGTATCAGCTTACCGAATAGGATGACGGCCAACCCTGAACAAACCCTCAAGCAAATCTCAAGAAAGTCTAAAGAATTTGAAGCAATCTACCTGCTGTTTCTCATAAATAGTTCCCAAATGGTCCTAAGTGCTCAGAAAACCAGACACGAACGCGTCGGCAAGCTGCTTGACGCTTGGGTGGAGGTAGCGCTTTCCGGTGACCCCCTGCTTGGGCGTCGGGGTGCACCGGCGTACTGGGGTGCGGCGTCGGGGCCGGCCTGGTGAGCCCAGCTGCGGCCGCGCCCCATCCCGTCCCGCGTGACCTCACCTGAACAAAAAGTCATCGTGTTCAGGTCCCGTTTCAGGATAATGGGGTAGAAAGATTGCTTTGGTTAACAAAACTCGATTCGGGAGTTCGTGCCCATGTTCGACAAGAGACTGATTCGGATGGTGCCCGGCGTCATGCGCTACATCGTGGCGTCGGTTGTGGGCAAGTGGGTTGCCCTGCTGTGCAACATCGGGGTGTTTGCCGGTGTGGCCGCCCTGCTTGCCACCACGGTGCTGGGAGACGTCGCCCCCAACGCGGCGCAGCCTGCCGCCGCCGCGGCGTTCGGCACGGTGCGGGCGGCTGTGAGGGCCCTGCAGGCAGCTGGGGTTGGAGGCTCGCAAGCCGGCGGCGTCGGGACCCTGCAGGCCGCGCCCGCCTGGCTGCTGTTCTTCGCGATCCTGCTGACGGTCCGCGCGCTGGCCATCTACCTCGCTCAGCGCGCCGGCGATCGCGCGGCGTTCATGGCGAAGCGCCGTGTGCGTCAGGTGGTGTACGACAAGCTCGCCAGCATGGGTCCGGCCTATGCCGAGCAGGTCTCGACGGCCGAGGCGATGCAGACGAGCGTGGAGGGTGCCCAGCAGCTCGAGGTGTACTTCGGCGGGTACCTGCCGCAGCTGTTCTACGCGGTGCTCGCCCCCCTTACGCTGTTCGTGGCGCTGGTGGGCATGGCCGGCGCGCCGGCCGCGGTGTTGCTCGTCATCGTCCCGCTCATCCCCATCTCCATCATGCTCGTGATGCGCAACGCCAAAAAGGTCGCCGCTGAATACTGGGGAAGCTACGTGGATCTGGGCGGCAGCTTTCTGGAGGCGGTGCAGGGCCTGACGACGCTCAAGATCTATCGCGCCGATGAGCGCTGGCACGAGCGCATGAACCGCGAGGCCGAGGGCTTCCGCCGCGCTACCATGAAGATGCTGGGCGTGCAGCTGCGCTCGATCAACGTGATGGACCTGGTGGCGTTCGGCGGCGCGGCAGCTGGCATCATCGTGGCGCTGCTTCAGCTCAACGGCGGCGCGATCGGCTTTTTCGCCGCGTTCATGGTGGTCTTTTTGTCCCAGGAGTTCTTCTTGCCCATGCGTCGGCTGGGCTCGCTGTTTCATACGGCCATGAACGGCATGAGCGCCGCCAAGACGATGTTTCGCATTCTGGACGCGCCGGAGCCAGCGCGCGGCGAAGCCGAGCTCGACGGTGACGGGGACGTGGTGTGCTCAGGCGTGGGCTACGCGTACGGCGACACGACGGTGCTTGCCGATGTGTCCTGCACGGTGGCGCGCGGGAGCCTGACGGCGATCGTGGGCGGCAGCGGCAGCGGCAAGTCCACGCTGGCCGGCATCCTGAGCGGACGCAAGGCCGGCTACCAGGGGCGCCTGACCATCGGCGGGATCGACGTGCGCGATGCGTCGCTCGCCTCGCTGTCGCGCACCGTGACGCTCGTGCCCACCAACGGGCACCTGTTCGAGGGCACCGTGCGCAGCAACCTGGCCATGGCGGCGCCGAACGCTGATGACGAGGAGCTGTGGGAGGCGCTTCGCCGCTGCCAGGTGGATGGGTTCGTGCGCGCCGCCGGAGGGCTGGATGCGCGCGTGGCCGAGGGCGGGTCGAACCTGTCGGGCGGCCAGCGCCAGCGCATCTGCGTGGCCCGCGCCCTGCTGCACGACACGCCCATCTACGTGTTCGATGAGGCGACCTCCAATGTGGACGCGGCCAGCGAGCGTGCGATCGGCCAGGTGATCGCCGGCCTGGCGGGCACGCACACGGTGATCGTGATCGCGCACCGCCTGGCCTCGGTGGTCGAGGCCGACCAGATCTTGGTGATCGATGGCGGGGCGCTGGTTGAACGGGGGCGTCACGCGGAGCTGGTGGCCGCAGGTGGCCGCTATGCCGAGCTGTGGGAGAGCCAGCACGAGCTGGCGGCGTTTACAGATGAGGCGGTTGAGGGAGCGGAGCCCGAGGGGAATGCCGCGGCTGCCGCGCACGCCACGGCCGCGGGCGTCGCGTCGGCGGCCGCCGAGCCCGCCAAGGCTTGCGGTGCGTCCGCGGTTTCCGAGCGGCCTCACGGGGCGAGCGCACCGGCAGCCGATGCCCGTGTTGACGCTCCGGCGGCACCCGCAGCCGATGCCCGTGTTGACGCTCCGACGGCACCGTCGCGCCGCTCGGCCTTCTCCATCATGATGCGCATGGTGGGGCTCGTGCGCCCGCTGATGCCCTATCTGCTGCTGGCCATCGCCCTGGGAAGCCTCGGCTCGCTGGCGGCGACGTTCGTCACCACCTTCGGCGCGTACGGCATCATGGCGGCGCTCGACTACCCGCTGGCGCTCGGCGTGGGCGGCGCGTGCGCGCTGGCCGCGGTATGCGCGGCGGTCCGCGGTCCGTTGCATTACGGCGAGCAGCTGTGCAACCACTACATCGCCTTCCGCCTGCTGGCGCTCATCCGCGACCGGGTGTTCTCGGCGCTGCGCCGGCTGGCCCCCGCCAAGCTCGAGGGCCGCGACAAGGGCGACTTGGTGTCCCTGGTGACGGCGGACATCGAACTGCTGGAGGTTTTCTACGCGCACACGATCTCGCCGATCGCCATTGCGCTCGTGACCTCGCTGGTCATGCTCGTGTTCATCGGCGTGCAGGCGCCGGTGCTGGCGGTCATCGCGCTGGTGGGCTATGTGCTGTTGGGCGTGGTGATGCCCGTGGTGTCCTCCAGGCTGTGCGGGGATGCCGGTCGGGCGAGCCGCGATGGCGCGGGCGCGATCAGCGCCTACGTGCTCGACAGCCTGCGCGGCTTGGCCGAGGTCATTCAGCTGGGCCGCACGTCCGAGCGGGCGCGCGGCCTGGCGCAGCGCACCGACGCGATGGGCTGCAACGACCGTCGCCTGCATGTGCGCATGGCGCTGGTCGAGGGCTTGGCCGACGCCGTGGTGCTCGGCATGAGCCTGGCTATGGTTGCTGCTTCGATCGCGCTTGCGGCGGCCGGCGAGCTTGCGCTGCCGACGGCGTTTGTCTGCGCGTTCGCCTACCTCTCCTCGTTCGGGCCGGTGCTGGCCGTCTGCCGCCTGGGCACCTCGCTGCAGGCGACGCTTGCCAGCGGCGCGCGCGTGCTCGACCTGCTGGATGAGCAGCCCACGTGCGCCGAGGTGACAGCGGGCGCGGACATCGCGTTTTCCGGTGCGGCGGCCGAGCACGTGAGCTTCTCGTACGGGGCGCCGGCAGCCGGCGGCGCGACGCCGGCGGCGCGTGTCGTGCCTGCAGCGGAGGCATCGCCGGCGGGGCTGAGGGCGGCTCCGGCGGAGGCATCGCCGGCGAGGCTGGGTTCGGCACCGGCGGAGGCCGAGGCGATTCTGGACGACGTGTCCGTGGCGTTTGCGGAAGGCGAGATGGTGTGCATCACAGGCCGTTCCGGCTCGGGCAAGTCGACCCTGCTCAAGCTGCTCATGCGCTTCTGGGATGCCACGGCGGGGCGCGTGGAGGTGTCCGGCGTCGATGTGCGCGGCATCAACACGGCGAGCCTGCGGGCGGCCGAGAGCTATATGACGCAGGATACGCACCTGTTCGTGGGGACGATCGGCGACAACCTGCGCATCGCCCGAGCTGACGCCACGGACGCCGAGCTGGATGCCGCATGCGAGGCCGCCGCGCTCACTGAGCTCATCGAGCGCCTCCCGGCCGGCTACGACACGCCGGTGGGCGAGCTGGGCGACAGCCTATCCGGGGGCGAGCGCCAGCGCATCGGCCTGGCGCGCGTGTTTTTGCACGATGCGCCGTTCGTGCTGCTCGACGAGCCCACGAGCAACCTCGACGCTTTGAGCGAGGCGGCGGTGATGCGCTCGGTGGCGCGTTTGCGCGCGCAGGGCAAAACGGTGGTGCTGGTGAGCCACCGAGCCTCTACCTGCGCGTTTGCCGACCGGTTCTATTCGGTTGAGCGTGGTCGCCTGTCATAGGCATGCGATAGAGGGAGCCCCGGCGCGGCCGGCAGCATGATGCGAGGTGCTGCCGGCCGTTTTTGCGCCCGTCCGCTATCGGGTCGGTCGGACGGCCACGGCGAACACGGCGGCCAGCAGGATGAGGGAGAGCGTGAAGCTCACGGCGAGCCCGGCGGTCATGGGGTTGAATATGGTCACGAAGGCGCCGAACAGCGCGATGCCGATTGCGCCTCCCACCTGGCGCAGCGTGTTGAACACCGCGCTGGCGATGCCGCTCTGCTCGGGGCTGACGCTTTTGAGCACGAGCCCCGCCAGGCTCGGCGTGGTCATGCCGCCGCCCAGGCCCGCCAGGCTCACCGCCAGGGCGATCAGCCAGGTGGAAAGCGCGCCCACCGCCGAGCCGGCCATCATCAGCGCGTAGCACGATGCGATGATGCAAACGCCCAGCAGGATGGTGAAGCGCACGCCGCGCTGGCCGGAGAGACGGTCGGACAGCAGGTTGCCCACGGTGGACGTGATGGCGGAGGGCACGAACGCCAGGCCGCTGACGATGGGCGAAAGCCCCTGCGCCTGCTGCAAGAACAGCGTGGTGACGAACACGAGGCCGTTCCAGTTGAGGATGATGGCAAAGCCGCCGAGCAGCGCCAGGCGCATGCCGTGGCTTTCGAACAGGGCGAGCGGCATCATGGGGTGCGCCACGTGGGCCTGCGAGATGAGGAACGCCACGGTGCCGATCGCGCCGATCGTCAGCAGGGCCAGCGGCAGCGGCGCGCCGAAGCCCTCGGCGCCGCCTTCGATGATGCCGCCGGCGATGCCCGTGAGCCCGATGACGGCGAGCACCTGGCCCACGAAGTCGATGGGCGCGGGCACCTGCGGGGAGCGTTCGATCTTGGTGCACAGGGCGAGCACCACCAGGCAAACGGGGATATTGATGGAGAAGACGAGGCTCCAGTGGATGGGCACCAGCAGGCCTCCCAGCAAGGGGCCCGCAGCTGCCGAGGCCGATCCGCCCACGCCCCATACCGCGAGCGCTCGGCGGCGGCTCGCCTCGTCGCGGTACGCCTCGTTGATCAGCGCCATCGAGGACGGCAGGATGAGGGCCGCGGCCACGCCCATGACGGCACGGCCGAAGATGAGGGCGCCGATGGTGCCGGCCGCCGAGCAGATCACCGAGCTCAGGGCAAAGCCCGCGGTGCCGACCACGAATGCGCGCTTGGCCCCGAAGCGGTCGGATAGGTTGCCGGCAAGCAGGAGGAGCACGGCGAACGGCAGGGTATAGCCGTCGACGACCCACTGCTGGGCCACCATGCCGCCGCCCAGCTCGGCCTCGATGGTGGGCAGGGCAAGGTTGGTGATGAGGGTGTCCATGCAGGCGAGGAACATGGCGGATGAGGCGACGATGGTGGGGATGGGGTTGAATGCCGCGCCGGCGCCGGGGGCCTGTCTACGCTGTCTCGGCGCGGGCTTGTTGCCCGGTGCGGCGGTGATCGTGCTGCTCATGCTCATGTGCTCTCCTGTGCGTGATGCGGTGTATGTGCGGGCGCTCGGCGAAAACGCCGCGTATGGTTATACACCCTGAAGCGCGCTCGAGCACAAGAGGTTGCAGTTTTTAATGTAGAGAGCGCGTTGTGCGGATGCTGTCTCTTATACACATCTGACGCTGCCGACGATACTCCTTG
>CABRIF010000077.1 GCA_902470925.1 uncultured Collinsella sp.
GAACGGCACCTGCGGGGTGGCGGGGGCGAAGCCTGCGCCCTACCCCACCTCGCGCAGCACCAGCCGCAGGGCAACGCGGGTGGATGCGCGGCAGCGGAAGCGCTCGTCCAGGCGCACGCCGGCCACCCACACCACCGCGCCGGACGGCGAGGTGCGCACCACCGGCACCGAGGCGCGCTGGGCCACGGGCACCTGCGCCTCGCCCAGCAGATCGGACAGCTTCTTGCTGCGGCCGTGCATCCCCAGCGGGCACATGACATCGCCCGGCGCCGGGCCGTCGACCCACACGCGCACCGTGCTACCCTGCTCGTCGCGTAGCGCACGGGCAAGCTCGCCCTCCTCGTAGCCGAGCGCCCGGGCGTCGGCAAGCACCACATGCGCTCGCGCGACGCCCGCCGCGCCGCCGAGCCCCCATGCCTGCGATGCGCTGTCGGGGGATGCCGCGCGCGCACCGAGTCCCTGCGGGCGCATCGGGTCCTCGGAAGATGCCGACCCCGCACGGGACCCCAAGGGCAGCGCCGAGCCGCCCGGGGCCTCCTCCGCCGCGCCTGCAAGCGCCCCAGACCAGACCGAGCCGCCCGGGGCCGCCGCCAGCTCACGCGCGAGCGCCGACGCATCGGCATCTGCCGGGATGCGCACCAGGCTCGCCTCCAGCACCATCTGGTTGGCCTGGGGCATCCGCCCGGGAACCGACAGCCAGCCTGCGCTCACCGTCTCGCGCGCGCGGGCCGTGCGGAAGGAGAGCATGCCGAACTCGACGCGAGCATCCACCCCTTCCGGCAGCGTAAGCGAGCCGGACCCCGACGCCACGCATGCAAGCACCGCCTCCACATGGCGCATCTCCAAGCGCGCCTCGGGCGCCACGCGCCGCATCGTCAGGCGAACCATGCGCCGCGCGATCGCCACCTCGGCGGCGGCCAGCCGCGCGGCGTCGAGCACCACCAGCCCGTCGCGCTCCTCGCGCACGCAGCTGCGCCAGGCCGTGGCGGCAAGCTGGGACATGAATGCATCCTCGGCACCCAGGATGTCGCAGGCGGCGCCCACGCTGTGCGCCAGCTCCGCATTGCGCTCGCGTGCCAGCGGCATCAGGCGGTGACGTACAAAGTTGCGCAGGTAGGAGGTGTCACGGTTGCTCTCGTCCTCACGCCAGGGCTGCCCGGCCACCTCCAGATAGCGCACCAGGTCCTCATGCGTGGCATCCAGTAAGGGGCGCACGATGATGTTGCGGCGCCGCGGGATGCTCGACAGCCCCGCCGGCCCCGAGCCGCGAATCGCGTTCATGAAGAAGGTCTCCGCCCGGTCGCTCGCCGTGTGCGCGGTGGCGATGCGCGCCGCCGTGCGGGGCACGCCCGCCTCGCGACACAGATCGCGCACGTAGCGACGGGCGGCCGCGTAGCGCACCTCGCGCGCCGCCGCTTCGAGGTTGCCCTGCTCGAGCACGGCGGCCGCCGCATGCTCGACGCACAACGGCACGCCCAGGCGCTCGCATAGGTCGCGCACGAACGCCTCGTCGGCATCGGAGGCGGCACCGCGCAGGTGGTGGTTCACGTGCAGCACGTGGAGCCGCTCGCGGGCGATGCGGGCGCGACCCCGGCCGTCCTGGATGTCGAGCGCGCCGGTGCAGGCCATGAGCAGCAGCGCCGTGGAGTCCGCGCCGCCCGACACCATGAGCACCACCGGAGCCGTCGTGGCCGCGGCACCGGCGGCACCCGCGCGCCCCGTATGTCCATGCTGGCGGATATAATGCTGCGAGACCGTGGGCATACGGCGCGCTCCTCCCTGCACGGGCCGGGAGGGAAGCGCTCCACCAGCCCGCATTTCGGCTTTTCACTAGCATGTCATTGTATCGCGAAGGACCCTCATGACCTCATCTGCGAACCATACCGCCACGAACGCGCAGCCTGTCGGCGACGGGCGGCTCTCCGCCGGCACGCGGTCCGCCGGCGCCAGCGGGCCCTCCTCCGGGACGCGGCCCGGCGGCGCCAGCGGGCCCTCCGCCAGCTCGCAGGCCGCCGGCAATGGGACCTCCGCCAGCGTGCAGGCCGCCGGCAATGGAATCTCCGCCAGCGCACGGTCCATCGGCGGCGACGGCCCCTCCGGTATGCAGCCTGTCGGCAACGAAGGGCTTCGGCTCCACGTGCTCGGCAGCGGCTCCAAGGGCAACTGCGCGCTGGTTGAGGGACCGTGCGGTCTCATCATGATCGACGACGGGTTCTCCCGCCGCGAGGTGCTGCGCCGTATGCACGAACTCGGCCTGAGCGAGGACGACGTGCGCGCGCTCATCCTAACGCACGAGCATTCCGATCACGTGAGCGGTGTGTCGGTGTGGTGCAAGCGCTTTTCCGGCGAGCTGTACGCCAGCGCAGGCACCGCCGAGACGCGCAGCTACCTGGCGAACCTGCCGTTTCAGACGTTTCATCCCGGCGATGAGCTCACCGTCGCCGGGGTGCGCGTGCGAACGTTCGCGACCTCGCACGACGTGGTGAATCCGGTGGGCTTCCGCTTTCAATGCGGATCGGACGCGATCGGGTATGCAACCGACACCGGCACCCTTTCTACCGAAGCGCTCGAGGCGCTCACAGACGTCCGCGTGCTTGCGCTTGAAAGCAACCACGACATTCCCATGCTGCGCTGCGGCTCGTACCCGCGCGTGCTGCAGGACCGCATCGCGAGCGACCGCGGACACCTGAGCAACGAGCAGGCGGCCGATGCCCTGCGCCAGGTGCTGGGCTCGCGCACCGAGCACGTGGTGGCGATGCACATCTCACAGGAGAACAACCGGCCCAGCCTGGCGGTGCGCGCGCTGGCGGCTGCGGTAGGCGCCGAGCTCGACAACGAACTCGGCTCGAGCGCCACACTCGTGCGCGCCGAAGGAACCCCCGCGCTGCGCATCCGCTCAGCCGGCCAACACCGCCCGTTTTCGGTATAGGCACCCTACAAGCACCAAACCAAAAAACACAATCGCCGAAGCAAAAAGGCGGTTCGGGGCCAAACCCGAACCGCCTTTCCGTGCGACCTACCATCGCCTCGCGGACGCTTTGTCAGCATTCGTGCTAGTCGATGGAGATCTTGGTGACGTTTTGCTTCTCGACGAACTTGGGCACGGTCACCGTCAGGACACCGTCGGCAAAGCGGGCGGACAGGCCCTCGCTCGCCGCGTCCTTGAGGTACACGCCGCGCGTGGCGCTATACGCGGTGAACTCGCGCTGTAGGAAGTTCTTGTCCTTGTTCTCTTCCTTTTCCTCAACGTTGACGGAGATGGATAGACGACCCTCATTCAGCTCAACATCCAGGTCGTCCTTGGTGACGCCGGTGAGGTACGCCTTGACCTCGTAGGAATCGCCCTTGTCCTCGACATCGATGGGGAACGCCTTGGAGGCGAGTGCCGTGCGCGGCATGTTCATCATGTCGTCGAACACATCGAACAGGGAATTGGTCATGGGAAGAACGCTGAACCCAGGACGATACGGAACCATAGCCATACTCAATCACTCCTTCGTGATGCGCGCGCCCTGCGGGGTGCGCGGTTGCTTGACGCTCTTGTTATGCCCGGCACGTTGAAATCTATACGCGTTTTGTCAGAATCTCTAAGCGTCACAGCATCATCAAATATAAGTGTGATTGACTTAGATTATCTTTCAACTTCACTGCATCGCCGGCGCATTCGAGCTCGCCCAGTTGCAGATCAGCTGCCTTGAAACCACAGCACACCGCCAGCATTCCCCCGGTCATGAAGCCGTCGCCCGGCATAACAGCGTTGCGTCGTCGGGACCCGGTCGCAGCACGTCGAACCCCAAAGACCCTCCTCGCATCCGCCGCATGGCGGCACCGAACGCTTGAAAACGTCGCTTCAGACCCGCAAGTCCTGTTGAATCCGCCCAATAGGGGGTTAGTTGAGAAAAGTGCCTTCGCGTTGTGGTCGCAAATGGCATCTAATGGGTTTTTGGGTCATCGGATTTCGTATGCATTGCTGAAAAAACAGCCTTTCAAAACCAGAATGAGGCCATCGAGCCGCTCAAGACAGCGTTTTTCGGCTTGGATCCACCTCTTGGACGCCTCAGACAGCTCGTTCTCGCGCCATCAAACACCCATTAGATGCCATTTGCGACCATTCAATTTTTGCTCTTTCGTTTTATGACACCCTGATAAAAAGTCAGATTCATAATACTGTATTTTTTCAATCTTTCATTTTTTTCAACGAATATGCTCGTTCCCGCGCAGGTCGGAGTGCCAGCGTAGCAACTTATCCGAATGGAATCGCTGGCAGGATCTCCACTGCCCCTTCGATAGCAGGGCAGCGAGAAAGAGCGCGGGTTCAATGTTGTCGCCAGTCGTATACAATGGTGCACATCTAACATATAAGAGGTGGAGGATTAGCATGTTACCCGCAGTCGAGCACAGTAGCCTTGTTGCCTTTCCCCGCCTCTCGCGAGCTGAGCAGCTCGTTCCCAGCGCCTTCGTGCGCGGCTACGAATGGTTCATGGAACATGAAGGTCAGCATATCGACCGCCTTCCCTTTGGAGAAAAGGGAACGCCTTCCAGCGTCGGCTTCCCGCTCGCCCGCCAATCGGGCATCCACTCGCCTCGCATGAATTACGCAAAACAGCGCTATGTCATCTCCGTCCACTCAAGCGATTTGAACCGGTATCCGGATAAAGAGCCCATCATGCTTGAAAACGGGACATGGCTCATTGATTATTCAGCCCAAGACGGAGCCGTAGACCAAACTCGACAAGACTACAACGGTTGGATGATGAATTGCCTCCGCGATGCTATCCCGATCGGAGTGATGACCAAGCAGCCAAAAGGCGGCTACACAGTTCGCGGCCTGGCATATATTGAAAACTATAATCCTGCCTCAAGGATGTTTTTGCTGCACGGTCCGGTCAACCCAAGAACCGAATCGGCAGGACTGTTCGACCTGATTGACCTTGAAGAGCTCACCAAAAGCGAGCGTAAACCATTTCTCGAACACGACGAAGAAGAGGAGCAACGCATGGTCCTGCGCATCCAGCGCAAACGCCAAGACGTGTTCCGCAGGGAGCTTCTCGAGGCCTACGGGGGCCGATGCGCAATCACCGGCGTCGACGTTCCCGAAGTGCTTCAAGCGGCGCACATCGAGCCATACCGCGGATCCCGTTCGCAAAACGTCACCAACGGCATCCTGCTTCGCGCCGATATTCATCTGCTGTATGACGCGCACCTACTGTCCATCAAACCATGCACTTACACCGTGTCCGTCAGTAAGCGCATCGCAAACTCTGCCTACGGGACATATGCGGATCGTCGCATTTCCCTACCCAGCTCAAAAGAGCTTGTGCCGGACAACGCACATCTGAAACGTCAATATCAGCTCTACGAGATCGAGAACTACTCGACCACTATCCGTGTACGCGATCTTAGGACAAATAGGGCAAAAGCCGGTCGATAAGCCTTTGTTCCATATCATCAGCAGCGCGCGGGTGACCGCAGATGGAGGCTGCTGTCGGTGGTGATGCGGGCCTCTTGGACGTAGCTGAAACGAGGCGGGGAGCGAGTTTGAAACCCGCTCCCCGCCTCGCCGTGGCAAAGCTCTTTTGCTCGTGACGCCGGTGCGCACGGCCGGCATGGGGCCGTGCTCGCTACGATGCGCAACCAGCACCGGGACCGATCACGCCGGTGCACGCAACCAGTACCGGACTGCACGTCGAGCCGGCGTGCCGAGCAGCCAGCCTCGGGCAGCGCTCGCGACGTCAGCACGCGCAGCCAGCCTCGGGCCACGCTCGCGGCGCCGACGTGATGCGCAGCCAACCTTGGGCCACGCATCACGCCACGCGCCGTGGCGCTTCCTTACCGGCGACGGCGACGGAAGCCGCCGACAGCCACGGCGCCCACGCCGGCAAGCGACGCGGCAGCCGTGACAATCGCAGCCGCATCCCCGGTGGCGGGCAGGCCCGAGCCCTTGCCCTTGCCGGAACCGCCGTTGCCCTGGTTCTGGGCGCCACCCTGGTTGCTGCCGGCACCGTTGTCGCCGCCGGGCTTCTGGCCCTGATCGGAGCCGCCCTGGTCACCGCCGGGCTGTCCGCCCTGGCCGTGATCGTCGCCGCCCTGGCCATGGTCGTCGCCGCCGGGCGCCGCAGCCACGCTCACGGTAAACGTTGCCTGCTTGCCTTCGTAGCCAACCGTCACCTCAATAACCTGACCGGCCGGAAGCTCGGTTCCCACCGCCGGGTCGAAGGTGAACGCATCGGCGTTGTCGGCCGTGTAGGCGATCTCGTGCGTGCTGTCGTCGGTCATGGTGGCAACAAGCACCAGGCCCGTCGGATCGAACGCCTCGCCCGCCTTATACACCTTCTTGGCAGGCGTGCCCTCCTTCACCGCGATGCCCGCGAGCTCGGGCTTGAGCTCAATCGTAAACGTGCGCTCCACCGTGCCGGAGTACTGCCCGATGCCCTCGATGGTCACCGTGGCCTCGCCCGGCGCCGTGGCGTTCGCGAACGTCATGAGGTAGTCCACGCCGTAGGTGAGCGTCTTGTCGCCATGCGTGAGCACCTCGTCGAGCGCCAGCGCGTCAACCGGATGCTGCTCGTCCACACGCCCGACCGCAACCTTGCCGGGAACCGTCACGGAGACGGAGTCGGCGTCGGCAATGCTCACTGTCTCGCGTGCCTGACGCAGGCGAATCTCGGCTGCGGAGAAGAACACCGCGCCGCTGTCGGACTGCGTCTCGGTGGCGTTCAGGCGGAAGAACTTCGCCCGCACCGGCTCGGTGAACGGCGCCACCTTCCAGTCCTTGTTGTTCTCCCAGCTACCCTTGGCCGCCGTCTTCCAGGTCTGGCCATCGGAGCTGTACTCGACCTCATAGCCGGTCGCAACGCCGTTCACGCTCGAATCCTGACGCGGCAGGTAGCGCAGCGCATCGATGGTCGCCTCCTCGGGCAGCTCCATCTTGACCCACATGTCCTTCTGCGGACCGCCGGCCCACGCGGAGTGGTACTTGGTGCCCGGGTTCTTGTCGAAGGCCAACCGCACGGGCTCGGGCGACTGCGTCAGCTGCTCGCTGCCCGCCGTGTTCTTGGTCATCTTCTCAACCGGGTAGTCGCGGCTGTCATCGTCGGCAGGTAGGTCGAACGCATCGTCGGCGTCCGCCCCGAGCTGGATGGTGAACGCACCGCGCTTCGCGTGGTCCTCGGATTCCAGCAGGATCTTGATCGCACCCTCGTGCGCGGGCAGGACGGTCACCGCGGCGTTGCCGGCGCCGACCGCCTCCACCTCGGCCACGATGGCGCGCGTGGAGTACGTGCCGCTCGCCAGGATCGCGTCGGACAGCTCCACGCCGTTCACCGTGAGCGCATCGAGCTCAGCAGCGCTGTTGGTGGTATAGCTGCCCTCGGCCTTCATGAGCTGCACCTCAGTAATACCGGTACACGGCTTCATGGAGCCACCGAGCTGCACGTCGGCGTTCGTCACGCGGATGCGCACGAACGTGGCGGTAACCGGGGCGAACTCGTAGGTGTAGGTCTTGACGCGCTCGTGCTCGGCACCGATCTTCTCGGTGGTAGCGACCTTTGTCCAGGCCTTGCCGTCCTCGGAGACCTCCAGCACCGTGGTGCCGGCCTTGGGCCAACGCGCCGAGGCGGTGTCCTGGAAGAAGTCGATCTTCGCCTGGCCCAAGCGCTGCTGGGTGGCGTACTCGAAGGTGATCGCGGCGGTGTTGTGGCCCTGCTGCGAATACTGCCAGTTGGTCCAGCAGCTCTTGTTCGCGCCGCCGTCCGGATTCGGGTCGTGGGCGGTCTTGCCGTCGCGGATGGCCTCAAGGGTATCCGACTGGCTCGCCTGCGGGACGTCCTGGGTGAGCGTCAGCGCATCGGGAGCGACGTTGGCCCCGATGGCAACCTGCTCGGCCTGCACGCGCACGGAGGCCTCAACCTTGACGTCCTTGCCGAACACGTTCGCCGTGCCGGCAACCTTCACGGTGCCGACCTCACCGAAGGCGCCGTCCTTCGGCGTCTCCCACGTCACCGGGAAGGACGCGTTGATGATGGTGCCGTCGGCCAGCACCGCGGGGCGCGACGCCGGCAACGCGACCGTCTGCGCGCCGCGCTGCACGGTGGTCGAGTAGTTGAGCAGCGCCGCGACGTCCTCGAGGACCGTGACGTTCATGGTCACCGGAACACCGTCGACGGTGCCGTCCAGAGTGAACGTGCCGTTCTGGCCGAGCGCGCCCTCGGGCACCGCGCCCCACGCAACGGGCTTCTCCTCCTGCGTGCCGTCCGTATAGCGAACGATGATGCTCTGGGGCAGCGTCAGCTCGCTGCCCTTCTTCACATACTGGTAGCGCGAATACACCAGGCTGTCGACCGTCTTGCCCTGGCCGTGCCCACCGTCCTCGGCGGCCGCGGCCTGAATGGTCACCGTTGCGGCCTGCAGCCCGTCGGCGGTTGCCGTCACCGTGATGGGGCCGGCGTCCTTGCCGGAGCGCACGATCGCCACCAGCTGGCCGGAGAAGGCCTTGCGGTTGTTGTCGCGGAACGACTGGTGATCGGGCGAGGAGCCGTTGTCCATGCCGGCCAGCGTGCCGCCCTCAACCTGAACGGTCACCTTGTTCGCCGCGTCCGGCACGATGTTGCCGCCCTGGTCGCACACGTCGATGGTGACATAGGACAGGTCGGTGCCGTCGGCGACGATCTGGGTGCGGTCGGCCGCAGCGGTGAGCTTCGCGGCCTTGCCGGTGGTGGTCACGCTCTGGCGGCCATCCCACTCGTCCGCGTTCGAGGTGTCGATCGGCTGGCCCTGCTCGTCGTAGGCCTTGGCGGTGATGGTACCCTCCTCGAAGGGGACCATCCAGGTGAGGTAGAGGTTCCTGTGGGTCGTCTCGTCCTTGCCGGCGCCCTCGTAGATCTGATAGCTGTACTGGCCGCCCTGGCTGCGCTTCTTGGTGAACTTCTTGCGTCCCAGGGACTTCTGCTCGCCGGACTTGGTGGTGAGCACCAGCTCGACCTCGGGCGCGTCGGTGTACACGACGACCGGCACTTCCTTCTTGCTGCCGCTCTTATACACCACGTTCTCGTTCCACGCGGGCAGCACATGCAGCGTATGCGTGGCGTCGTTCCACTGGCTCTGGTAGAAGTAGTAGCTGTCCTTGGGCAGGCCCGCGGTGTCGATGATGCCGAAGTAGGAGTTCTTGGACGATGGCCACGGACCCTGCTTGCCCGCGGCCGTGCCGTTCCACGGCGTGGGCTCACCCAGGTAGTCGAAGCCGGTCCACACGTACTCGCCGGCCACGAAGTCGCGGGTGATCGTGTCGTACCAGGCCTGCGAGGCGGTGTGCCCCCAGCCCACGCGCGAACGGTCGTAGGAGGTCAGCTGCTGGGTCGAGTCATCCTTGAGGTATGTATCGCCCGCGCTGCCGAGCACGTTGTAGATGCCGCGGCTGTTCACGGCCGAGGCGGTCTCGGAGCCGTAGATCATCCAGGTCGGGTTGTTGCGGTGCACCTGGTCGTAGCGGTTGCCGTCCATGTAGTTGAAGCCCACCATGCCGTTCGCGTCGGCGATGCCCTGCGGGTTCAGCTCGGTGCTTCCGCCCTTATGCTTGTTGTCGCCGGTCGTGACGGGACGCGTGGTGTCGAGCGCCTGTACCCAGTCGATCAGGTTCTTCTGCACGGTCTTGAAGTTCCTGATGCCGCTGGTGCCCTCGTTCATCTCGTTGCCGAGCGACCACATAATCACCGACGGGGCATTGATGTCGCGCATCACGCTCTGCTCGAGGTCGAACTGCGCCCAGGTCTTGTTGGACACGCTGCCCACCAGGCCCGACTCGCCCATCTGCTTGCTGAAGAAGCGCGCATAGTCCTTGTTGTTGAGGTTCTTGGGCGCCGTCCAGCCGTCGAACATCTCATCGTTCACCAGCATGCCCTGCTCGTTGCAGATCTCGATCAGCTCGCGGGCCGGAGTGTTGTGCGAGGTGCGGATGGAGTTGCAGCCCATCTCCTTCAAGATCCTCACCTGGCGCTCCAGCGCGGCACGGGTGGACACCGAGCCCAGCGCGCCCTGGTCGTGGTGCAGGCAGACGCCCTTGATCTTCATGGGTTCGCCGTTGAGGGCAAAGCCCTTGTTCGCGTCGTTGGTGAAGTAGCGAAAGCCGAACTCCACGTCGTAGGTGTCGACGGTGTTCCCGTCGACGACGACCTCGGTGCGCACCGTGTAGAGGTTCGGGTCATCCAGGCCCCACAGCTTCGGGTTCGCCGCGGTGAGCTCGGAGTCGATCTTCTTGGAGGCGCCGGGCTCGATCGAGACGGCCTGCGTGGTCACCGAGCCGATCGCCGCATCCGCCGTGCCGCCGCGCGGGAAGACGGTCTGCTTGAGGACCACCGAGGCGGCCGCCTTGCCGTCGTTTTGCACCGTGGTGGCGATTGCGGTCTTCACGCTGGACGCGGTCTGCGCGGACAGCTCCGGCGTGGTGACGACCATGCCGTTGCGGGCCACGTGCACCGGATCGGTCACGATGAGGTCCACGTCGCGCCCGATGCCCGAGCCCGAATACCAGCGGCTCGAGGGGGTCTCGTGGTTCACCTTGACGGCCACGACGTTCTGCTCGCCCACCTTCACCTGGTCGGTGATGTCAATGGCGAACGGCGTGTAGCCATAGGGGTGCGTGCCCAC
This sequence comes from uncultured Collinsella sp., assembly GCA_902470925.1. Lineage (GTDB taxonomy): Bacteria > Actinomycetota > Coriobacteriia > Coriobacteriales > Coriobacteriaceae > Collinsella. The sequence continues at coordinate 10,642 of CABRIF010000077.1, forward strand.
CCGCTTGCCGTTCACGTAGACGGTCGCATCCATGTAGACGCCGTCGAAGCTGATGGTCACGCGCTTGCCGGCCAGGTCGGCGCCCACCTGGAACGCCTTGCGGTACCAGCCGATGCCGCCGAGCTTGTAAGCGCTTTCCGCCTCGCCCGACGTCGTGTAGTCCTGGTCGATGCTGTAGTCGTGCGGAACGTCCACATGCTCCCAGGACGAATCGTCGAATGCAGGGTCCTCGGCGCCCGACGCGTCACCGAGGTAGAACTTCCAGTTCTTGTTGAAGCTCTGAGTGCGCGTCGCAGGGTCTGCAACTGAGTTTACGTAAACAACTTCGGGTGCAGAACTCATCTGCGTGGACGATTGCGAGCGCACCGTGGGCGATGCGTCCTGCTGCGCCCATGCCGTCGCGGTCGGTCCCGCGAGCACGAGCGCGCCGATCGCGGCCGCCAGCCGCCCCCGCCGCAGGGGATGCTGCGTGCGCAGGCCTCGCGGCGCTCTGCTGTTGAGTGCCAATACCATGTGTCTCCTCCCCGCCCGGTGCAGCGAGCAATCCGGGCACTTGAGATGCAGCTGGACAGAAGTGCCAGTCATACAGACTCAGGGTATCGCGCGGGCGTGCGCGCACCAGGGGCTATCGGCGAACGGACGGTTTTATCCCGTGAACGTACTCAGTTCTTAAACAAACGGTGGAGGGAGGGCGCACGGACAGGCACGAGCCAACAAGAGCCGGAAGATGTGCACAGGCGAATGCGAGCCAGCGCGAGCCGGGCATACATATATATGCGCGCCCAAAACGCTTGCAAAAAGACGCTTGCAAAAAAGACGCTTGCCTTGAAGTCAACTCCAAGTCCTAGCATGAATGACGACGCGCGGGAGAGGTGCACCGGACCGTGCGCACAGCACACCCATCCAGCACGAACCGCATGACCGAGCCCACAGCCATCCCGCGTGCGCGCGCAAGCTCGATACCGGTTCCCTACACAAGGAGCGTTTCATGAAGAAGATGCTGATTGTCTACTACACCTATTCCCACGGCAACACCGCCTGGGTGGCCGAGCGCCTCCAGGAAGCCACCGGCGCGGACCTGGTGCAGATCGAAACCGTCGAGCCCTACCCCGACGAGTACAACGACACGGTCGACCAGGCCAAGCGCGAGATCGAGGCCGGATACCTGCCGGCCATCGAAGCCGTGCGCGCAAACCCGGACGACTACGACGTCGTTGCCATCGGCACGCCCACCTGGTGGTACACCATGGCGCCGGCCGTGCGCACCTTCATCGAGCAGCATGCCTGGGCGGGCAAGACCGTCATCCCCTTCGCCACCGATGCCGGCTGGATGGGAACGGTCCTGGACGACATCGCGGACGCCTGCACCGGCGCCGAGGCGGCGGCGCCCTTCGAGGTGCGCTTCGACACGGGCGGCGGCGATACGCTCGTCACCGGCGAACATGAGGTCGACGCTTGGTGCGGCACGGTGAGCCGCCTGTTGCAGGCCTAGGCATTCGGCGCCAACAGGCTGTCGCTGCGGTATATTTACGCTGTGCACACCCTGTCTCTTATACACATCTGACGCTGCCGACGATACTCCTTGTGTA